>SXXK01000523.1 GCA_005791255.1 Planctomyces sp. | reverse complement strand
CAAACAGCATGTCGCTGACTTCGTCCGCCACAACCTTCAACTGAGCAGCATATTCCAGAGCCATCGCAGGATCGTGAATCGAACACGGCCCCACGATGGCCATCACCCGCGGATCATCACCCCGCAGAATACTGCACACCGTGTTGCGCGACTTCCAGACATGCTCGGCCAGAGCATCCGTCAGCGGAAATTCCTGTTTCAGCTGCACCGGAGAAATCAGCGGCGAAGTGCCAACAATGTTCACATCCTGCAGCGGATGTACGGTCGATTTCATGTCCACAGATCTTATGTACGCAGAAGGCGGGAAAAAATACGGCAGGCCGGCCCCGGAATTCTCTCCGGCGAGCCGGCTGCAGCACGCGTCAAAGGCTGTTTTTTGGGATTTTTCCCGGAGTTTTCAGGTGACGTCCTTTGCAACCACCACAATGTGCTGGCCTTTGGGCACCGGAGCTGCCCAGGCCTGCGCCAGCACCACTCCGTCCAGCGCCGCCACACACGGATACGGCTCCAGATCAAACTGATCAAAGTCATGCAGCAGGCCCACAGTCTGCCCCTTCCGCACCGCCGTCCCACACTCCACCAGCGGCTCATAATGCCCCGCAAACGGTGCCGGGATGAAACAGTCGCGATCCACCATTTCCAGTTTCCGCTGAGTCCCCGCGCGATGATGCGCAATCGGCTCGATACTGCCGTGCAGCAAACCGTTGTTGATCAGCGCCGCCAGCACACCCTGCCGACCATACCGCACACCCTCAGGGTTCACCGCTCGCCCCCAGCCCAGCTCAGTGCCAACCGTGATTTTCCCCAGCCGCTCAGCCTCCGATGGCAGCAAACCCGGAGTCTGGTTCTGGTAGATCATCAGGGCCGGAGTCCCGAACCAGCGCGCCGTCTCCTCAATCTTCGCACTCAGCACCGGATCATCAATCGGATGATAATTCGCACAGATCGCAAACCGCGCCACATCACCACCGGAATGCAGGTCCAGCACAATATGCACCCGCGGCCAGATGTACGTGCGAACAAAATCGGCAATCCGATGAGTTATCCCGGCGAGCGCCGGATTGCGACCCGCACCGTCCACAAACGCTCGGTTCAGATTCACTCCGTCATCCAGACGACTCTCCCGAGTCCCGGCCAGAAAGGCAGCCGGGTTCAGCACCGGAATCAGAATGATCCGACCTCGCACGTCCTGCAGCCGCAGGTCACGCACCAGGTGCTTCAATGCCACCGGACCCTCGTACTCGTTCCCATGGTTCGACCCGAAGGACACCAAACCCTGTCCGTCCTTCGTCTCGGGACCCACAAACACCGTCAGCGGCAGCAGATGATCGCCCCAGATGCTGTCGTGCTCCAGCGCCACCCAGTAATCCCGGCGCCCAGGAGAATCCAGATCCAGTCGCTCCGGACGAACAATCACACGCTGCATGTCACTCATCTCCTCTGCCGGACCTGCTGACAAATCCACGAACGCCGTGTCGGCCGGCGGTATTCTGACGCGAGTCTCTGCGGCTGAAAAGCCCGCCGGCCGACAGTTCAGAAAACTCACACCACCCCGCACCTTTCCCCCGCAAATCACCCTGCCCCCTGCTATCATGGGAGAAAAATCACCAACATTTGCCGGGATTTCGCCCATGCGTGCCGCCCTCTGTGCCCTCCTGCTGCTGATCCCACTCCCCGGATTCGCTCAGGAACCCCTGCGAATTTCCGGAAAAACCATGGGCTCCTACTACGCCCTCGTCATCGACTCGGCCGCACCGCCCGACGCCGATCTGCTGCAGCAGGACCTCGAAGCCATCTTCACGGACCTGAACCGCCAAATGTCCACCTGGGACCCCAATTCAGAAATCTCAAAATTCAACAGCTCCAGCGACAGCACCGATTGGTTTCCCGTCAGTCGCGACCTGCTGCTGGTCACCACGGAAGCCCGCCGCCTGCATACACTCACCGAAGGCGCACTGGAAATCACACTCGCCCCACTCATCGAAGCCTGGGGATTCGGTCGCAGCAAACGTAAACGCGTTCCACCCGCCGCCGAAATCGATGCAGCACTCAAACTGCTCGGTACTCAATACATCGAAGTCCGCAGTGAACCACCAGCCATCCGCCGCACTCGCCCCGGACTGCAGATCAGCCTGAATGCACTGGCACCCGGCTACGCCGCTGATCGCGTGTCGCTGCTGCTGCACGACCGCGGCCTGAAAGCCCATGTCGTGGATGTCGGTGGCGAAAATCGAGCCGGTACTCCCAAACGCTCAGGCGAACCATGGCGGCTGGGAGTCGAATCGCCGCTGGGAAACCTGCACAAAATCCTCGAACTGTCCGAAACTTCCATCGCCACTTCCGGCGACTATCGCAACTTCTTCGTCATCGAAAACCGCCGCTACTCACACGTCCTCGATCCTCGCACCGGACGCCCGGTCGCAGACCCGCCGGCCAGCGTCTCCGTCATCCACCCGTCCTGCATGACCGCCGACGGACTGGCCACCGCCATGATGGTGCTGGGCCCCGAAAAAGGTCTGCAGATCGCTGAGCGAGCCAGCTTCGATGTCATGTTCCTGAACATCGATCGGGATGGGAAACTGGTCGAACAAAGCACCGGACTGTTCGCCGCAACCGAAGTCGAACCCAAATGAGGCAGCCGCAGCGGGCAGTTAACGCATGACCACTGCCGCAGCCAGCACTTTCACCCGCGACAGCAGCGGACCGATCGAATTCTCAGGACGGCCCAGTCGCAATGCGGCTTCAGCATAACTGCAGCCCTCCAGATACACCGCCCGCAGCAGCATGGCCGCTTCACGAGGCAACACGGACAGCAGCTGCTGCACCTGCTCTCGCTGCTCGGCCCGCTGACCCGCTCCGGTTTCAGGCGACGCAAAATCCACCGCCGCCTGATGCGCCTGCACATGCCCCAAAGCCTGCCGAAAACGATGCTCGTTCAACTTCCGCACGACGATGCGGCGAGCAATCACGGCAAGCCAGGTGGCCAGCGAACAGCGGCCGCGAAATGTTCGCAGCGCCGCTTTATCCCGCACCAGCAGCTCGGCAAAAGTCTCTGCACACAAGTCCTCACTGTCGTCTGCTGACAGCTTCAGACTGTGGGCCTGAGCCGTCTGGCGGATGACCTGCAAAATCAGACCCGTATACCGGTCCACGAACTGCCGCCAACTGCCGGCATGACCCGCCAGCAATTCGTCAAGCAGCCTGCGATCTGTGTTTGTCAGCGGCACCGTTCGCTCCTGCTGAAAACCGGCACACCCCAAGGAAACGCGACAGACTGAAACAGTAAGACGGACCAGTATCAGAAATCTATCAGCTGGCCGCCGGACAGCGGACACTGATCACTCTTACGTGATTCTCGCCGGCTGTTCCGGTTTCCACAACCCCCGATTTGCTCGGATTTCCGGATCCGCCACGACCTTCACGGCACTGTAACGCTCAGGCAGACTGCAAAAACAGGCGAAACCAGCGACCTTGACCGGGCGCCGGCCAAAGTCGCAAGTTGTGTCACACGTCGCCCGAAAAGATCCGGATTGCCAGTCGTACAGTTGCATTCACCGCAGGCGTTGCTGATGATGCCGGGTCAGCGCTCCACCGCCTTTTCCTGACTTCCCGGGGAGACTCCCCATGCTGTTCCGCTGCCTGCCCGCCCGTCTGACACTGCTGCTGACCC
The DNA here is from genome assembly GCA_005791255.1 of Planctomyces sp. Lineage (GTDB taxonomy): Bacteria > Planctomycetota > Planctomycetia > Planctomycetales > Planctomycetaceae > SXXK01. The sequence goes on along the minus strand of SXXK01000523.1, from coordinate 15,015 downwards.
TGCTGCTGACCTCGGCCGCCTTCGCCGATACCGGTGAAACCCTGCGAATCCTGCCGGCGGAACTGCGTCTGCACGGACCGGCAGACTCCTCCCTCGTGCTCGTCGAACGCTTCCGCAACAGTGTCGCTGTCGGCCCGGACACAGCCGCTGAACTGATCAGCGATGATCCGCGGATTGTGCAGGTCGAGGGACGGCGACTGATCCCCGTCAGCAACGGTTCAACCACCGTTCGACTGAAGAATCACGCCCGGAACGCCCCGGTTCAGCAGGTGACGGTGACCGCCATGGAACAACCCACCGCATGGTCCTTTCGCAACCATGTGGAACCGGTACTGGCACGCCAGGGCTGCAGCTCCGGTGCCTGCCACGGAGCACTTGCCGGAAAAGGCGGCTTCCGCCTGTCACTCCGCGGCTATGATCCCGAACGCGACTTCTTCACCACCGTGCAGCAGCAACTGGGGCGGCGAGTGGAACTGGCGGATCCCGCCACCAGCCTGCTGCTCACCAAACCCACCATGGCCGTGCCCCACAAAGGCGGTCTGCGGCTGACCACAGACTCCATTGGCTATCGGATCCTCTCCGAATGGATCGCCGCCGGGGCTGCCGGACCTGCCGATACCGATGCCCGCCTCGAACGACTGGAAGTCAGTCCCGATCGCGTGCTGGCAGCCGTGGGGACCACTCAGCCACTGCTGGTCCGCGCTCACTATTCCGACGGACGGTCGGAAGATGTGACACACCTCGCCAAATTCACAGCCTCGGCCGAAGCGGTGGCCTCCGTCGATGAACACGGCAGCGTCAGCATCACGGGATCGGGCGAAGGTGCCGTCACGGCCTGGTTCTCCAGCCAGATCGTCATCGCCGGCATCACCGTGCCCTGGCCGAATTCCATCCCCGCCGATGTCTATGCCGCCGCACCACGCCGCAACTTCATCGACGACATCGTCCTCGACCAGCTGCAGCAGCTGCAACTGCAGCCATCGCCGCGCTGCTCAGACGAAGTCTTCATTCGCCGAGCGTTTCTCGACACCATCGGCACACTGCCCACAGCAGATGAAGTCCGCACGTTCCTTGCCGAAACCGCCTCGGACAAACGCGACAGCCTGATCGAATCCCTGCTGGCACGACCGGAATTCATTGACTACTGGACCTATCGCTGGTCTGACCTGCTGCTGCTGAATGGTAATGAGCTGCGACCGGATGCCATCGCTGCCTGGTATCGCTGGATCCGCCAGCAGGTCTCCACCGACGCTCCCTGGGACCGCTTCGTCCGCGAACTGGTCACCGCCAAAGGTTCCAGCATCGACAACGGAGCCACCAACTTTTTCGCTCGGCATCAGGCCCCCGAAGACATGGCCGAAAATGTCAGTCAGGCCTTCCTCGGACTCTCCATCGGCTGCGCTCGCTGTCACAATCACCCGCTCGAAAAATGGACCAACGACCAGTACTACGCGTTCGCCAATCTGTTTTCCCGAGTCCGAGCTAAGGGCTGGGGCGGCGATGCCCGTAATGGCGATGGAAAACGCACCCTCGTTACCGCCTCCTCCGGTGAACTGGTTCAGCCCCGCACAGGCAAACCCCAGCCACCCGCGGCACTCGATGCCACACCCATCGACTTCAACGCACCCGGTGACCGCCGCGAATACCTCGCTGACTGGCTGGTCAGTCCCCAAAACAAACTGTTCGCCCGCTCAATCACCAATCGCGTGTGGAAGAATTATTTCGGAGTCGGTCTGGTGGAGCAGGTCGATGACATGCGGGCGTCCAATCCGGCCAGCAATGAACGACTGCTGGCCGCCGCCGCAGAACATCTGGTGCAGCACCAGTACAGCCTCAAAGCCCTCATGCGGACCATCCTGCAGTCCGAAACCTGGCAGCGCAGCAGCGAACCACTGCCCGAAAATGCCGGGGACCAGCGACAGTACTCACGCTCCTTCCCGCGTCGCATGCTCGCCGAAGTCATGCTCGACGCCGTCTCGCAGATCACCGACGTCCCCACTGAATTCAAAAATATCGTCTACTCCGGCAGCGACATCAAACCCACCGATGCTTACCCCCGCGGAACTCGCGCCATCCAGCTCCAGGACTCGGCCGTTCAGTCCTGGTTCCTGCAAACCTTCGGACGCAATCAGCGACGCATCACCTGCGAATGCGAACGCTCCGATGAACCCAGCATGGTACAGGCTCTGCACCTGTCCAATGGCGATACCCTCAACGGAAAACTGGCTGCACCCGACAACCGACTGGCCAAATGGCTGGCCTCCGGAATGCCCGACGAACAAATCCTGCAGGAAGTCTTCCTGACCTGCCTTGCCAGACAGCCCTCACCCGCCGAACAGACCGGACTGCTGGCCGAACTGCAAAAAGCCATCACCCCCGAAGAACGCCGCCAAACCCTCGAAGATGTCCTCTGGGCCATCCTCAGCAGCCGGGAATTCCTGTTCAATCACTGACTGTTTTTTCGACAGCCCGTTCCCAAAAAACAGGCAGCTCCGACCGCCAGCACACAGCCCCACGCCATAAATCATCCACACTTCCCACCATTCACATTCCAATTCCGAGTTTTTCGCGGCCGAAAAATGCAGTTCTTCCGATTTGAACGCACACCTGCCAGAAAAAACTGTCCAAACGATCAGTTTTCAGTGAAAGTGTGCCGGAAAGTGGTCTGCGGTTTGCATTCAGCCGTCAGGCTGGTTGAGAATTGGTGCTGACAGGGCACAGGTTCGTGGATAACAGGGGTTTCGGAAACATGTCACAAAGCAATATGTCGCCACGCGAAGTACTGGCGCTGTGTCGACAGCGTGAGATTCAGGCGATCGATCTGCGATTCACCGACTTCTGCGGCTCGATGCGGCATTTCACCATCCCCGTGCGTCAGTTGACCGAAGAAAGCTTCGAACACGGCTTCTCCTTCGATGGCTCGTCCATGCCCGGCTGGCAGGCCATTCACGAAAGTGACATGCAGGTTGTACCGGAATCGCAGACCTGTTTCGTCGACCCGTTCATGAAGTCAACGGTGGCGCTGCTGTGCAACGTCCGCGACCCGGTAACTCACCAGACCTATCCGCGTGATCCCCGCAATATTGCCCGCAAAGCCGAAGCCTGGCTGCAGTCCACTGGCATCGCCGACCGTGTCCAGCTGGCGGTGGAATCCGAATTTTTCGTTTTCGACAGCGTGCGTTTCGATCAGTGTGAGCAGCACGGCTTTTATTATCTTGACAGTGGCGAGGGTCAGTGGAACCGGGGCCAGTCCGTGCGCGGCGGCGGCTCGGCCATTCGTCATCGCGAGGGCTATCTGGCGTTGTCTCCGCAGGACGGATTTCAGGATCTGCGCACGGAAATCCTGATGCAGCTTGAGGACAGCGGGATTCGCACCGAACGTCAGCATCACGAAGTGGCCTCGGGCGGTCAGTGCGAAATTGCTCTGCAGGCCGATTCACTGGTTCGCATCTGCGACAGCACTCAGCGGCTGAAATACATCGTCCGCAACACGGCCCAGCGGCACGGTCGCACGGCCACCTTCATGCCCAAGCCGATCTGGAATGACAACGGTTCGGGCATGCATCTGGGACTGTCGCTGTTTCAGGGCGATCAGTGTCTGTTTTCCGGCAGTGGTTATGGCGGCCTCAGCGAAACAGCCATGTACGCGATCGGCGGCATCCTGAAACATGCTCCGGCACTGCTGGCCTTCTGCTGTCCGACCACCAACAGCTACCGTCGCCTGACGCCCGGCTTTGATGCTCCGGTCAATCTGTCCTACAGCTACCGCAATCGCTCAGCCGCCATTCGCATTCCTGCCAATTCCGGTCAGGAATCGCGACGATCTCTGGAATTCCGCTGCCCGGACGGTGCCTGCAACCCCTACCTCAGTGCCTCAGCCGTCCTGATGGCGATGCTGGACGGCATTCTCAACCGGATCTCGCCCGGCATGCCACAGGACAAGGACCTGTATGACCTGCGACCGGAAGAACGAGCCGGCCTCGAATGCACACCCTCATCACTGGACGCCGCCCTCACAGCACTGGAAAACAACCACGACTTTCTGACTCGCAACGACGTCTTCACTCCCGACGTCATCGAACGCTGGATCCGGCATAAACGCGAAGCGGATGTGAATGCCATTCTGCAGCGTCCGCACCCCTACGAATTTGCCCTGTATTTTGACTGCTGATTCCGCCAGAGCCGTGTTCCGGAATACCGGGCGGACTGCGGGAATTTTTCCCGCTCGCGCGGTTGTTGCAGTGGCAGCCCTGACCGGCTGTACCCTAGAGTGACCACAGATCGATTTGAGTCTCAGCCTTTTCCGGATTCCTCGCATGGCATTTCCCAAGCCCTTCTTCCGCTGGCGACCGCACCCATGGCATGGTCTGGAAGTCGGACCGAATCCGCCCAGCCTGGTGCACGCCTTCATCGAGATCTCACCGTTCGACCTCGTCAAATACGAGGTCGACAAGGTGACCGGATATCTGCGAGTGGACCGGCCGCAGCGAACGTCCTCCCAGCCGCCCGCTCTGTACGGCTTCATCCCCCGCACGTTCTGTGGTCAGCGAGTGGCCGAGCTGATGCCGAAAGCCCGTCGCGGCGATGGTGACCCGCTCGACATCTGCGTGCTCAGCGAACGCCCCATCACCAAATCCGAAGTGATCGTCAACGTTCGCGTCATCGGCGGACTGCCAATGCTGGATGGCGGTGAAGCCGATGACAAGATCATCGGAGTGCTGGCTCAGGACAACATCTGGTCCCACGTTGAAGACCTGGACGAACTGCCTCAGGCACTGGTGCAGCGACTGCGACATTACTTCACCACGTACAAGGTCATGCCCGGAGACACCACCCAGCAGGTGCAGATCGATCACATTTATGATCGAGCCCATGCCGAGAAGGTGGTACGGGCAGCAATCGCTGACTACGAAGACGAATTCGGAGGAGCCTGAGGCTGACCGTCAGGATGGTCACAGGGAACAGTGACGAATCACCTGCCGGGTGCACTGTCCGCAGCCGATTCCGGTTTTGCATGTTTCCGAAAGAATTCGGCAATCAGCTGCGGTGCCCTGGCCGGAAACTTGTGGCCCTCGTCTGTCACCAGCGTGAACACCGAGGCGCCGCTCGCCCCCGGATACTCCGTCACACCACCCTGCCACGGACGTTCAGCACCGCATTTCTGTGAGACTTTCAGTCGCTCAATCATCACCTGCTGCCACGCATACTTCACCAGCGGATCATTGCGACCGGCAATATGCAGCACCGGCTTCGCAGGCAGTGACCGCGACAGTCGCAGCGCCGCGGAACCCGACGGAGCCATGGCTGCAAACACCGCACTTCGCTCCGACCACAGCAGATACGTAAAACCGCCGCCGTTCGAATGCCCCGTGGCATAGATGCGACGATCATCCACTCGATACTCTGACCGCAGCGACTGCAGCACGACATCAAAGAACTTCAGATCCCGATCCTGCTGATCACCGGCAGACTTCTGCCAGCCGGACTTTTTGCCTTCCGGATCCGTCAGCTGCCCCGGAGTCTTCAAACCCTGCAGATACACCACAATCGCCTGCGGCCACTCGTCGTGCATCCTGAAGGAACGCGCTGCATTTGCCGCACTCCCGCCATGACCGTGAAAACAAAACACCAGCGGCGCAGGTACTGAGTCTGCAGTCTCCGGTACATACACCAGTCCCTGCCGCTCGGCTCCGTCCACCTGCCAGACTCGAGCCTTCCCGGTTGCGGGGCGCACGGGCGCCACCGCTCTTGCAGAACCAGTCACCGCAGGTTCCTGACACACAGCCGCCTGACAGCAGACCAGCGTCAGAGTTCCACAGAGCATCAGCCAGGAGCGCTGCTTCATCACAACCACCTTCCGCAATGTGCCCGATCAGCGACGACGAATCTGATCACGAGCAGCCTCGAATTCCGGCAGCGACAACTTCCCGTCGCTGTCTCCATCCGCTTCCCGGAAGACTCGTTCCAGCAAACCGTTTTCCGACTTCAGCCCCGGGAATCTTTCCCCGACTCGCTCCAGTTCCGCCGTATCCAGCAGTCCACTGCCGTCCTGATCCAGCAGCGAGAACAGCACCTGAGCACTGCTGGTGGCTGGCGCCGCCGCCCGCCCTCCGCTGCGTCCGCGCCGTTCACCCGGTGCCGCATAGGTTTCCACGTAACCGATCATCATCTCTTCATCCGTCTGATCACCCCACCGCACTGTGCGGGACGGATCGGGATTGGCCGGGTTGTCCGCACTGTTGTCGTAAACAGCCGTCAAAATCACTTTGCTGCCCTGCTTCAGCACCTGTGGTTCCTGCAGGTCATACCGCAACTGCCAGTTGAAGTCATACTTCGGCAGGTCCAGCAGCGTACTGCGAACACCGTCCGGATCCTGCAGCTCAAAACGAAACGCCTTGCCACGCACATGCATGTGTGCCATGTAGGCCAGGACCGGGATATCCATGGGCACAGGACGTGTCAGAGTCTCGACGTGATTGGCCGAGTGCGGCGGAATGGACAGGTTCACCCTCGCCAGCGGAATCGTACTGACTTCATACTTCGGCTCACTGTCGGCGAAGTACAGCCCCACGCGCAACTGATCGGAAGTGGCCGTGCCGTTCGGAGTATAATGGATCTGGAAGCGGAAGGTGGCGCCGGCCGGCAATCGGCGGGCAAAACCGGCGGGATACATCTGGCCGGAATTTCCTGGTACATAGGCGGCCCAGTAGCCACCCACTCCCTCCTCGCGACGACTGCTCTGCTGCCCAGGTTCCAGCACGTTCACGATCACATGATGCACCACTCCACGGTCCGTCGGCTGAATCTCATACCCCCGCACCCAGCGATCCTGCTGCCCGGTCCACGTCACGTTCACATATTGATAGGCCATTTTGCCCGTCGCCTTCACCCGAATCGGCTGCGGCAGCTGCACGATCTCATCAGGTGGTCCCTGCGACCATTCTGCGGGCCACTCCTTTGTCTGCGGTGCATCTTCCGGTTGACCCTCCTGACGACCGCCGTCCAGCCATGCCAGCAGATCCCGACGCTCAGCTTCCGTCAGGGATCGGTCGTTCGCCCAGACCGTATGCTGCGGTGCATTGGCCGCGAACCACGGCGGCATGGTGCGGTCCGAGACCACCTGTTTGATCATGCCGGCATGTGCTGTCGCTTCGGCCACTGTCTGCAGAGCAAACGGAGCCACACCACCACTGCGATGACATTCCATGCATCGCTGCTGCAGGATGCGAGAGATGCGATTGTGCCAGGTCACGGCAGTGGGTTCAGCAACCGCAGCATCTGCCTCCAGCACGCAGCCTGGCGCTGTCGTGGCGGCCGTGGCCGGCGTCCGGCCCGCCAGCACGGCCTCCAGAGCATCTGCCAGAAAACGCCGCTTCGGCTGATCAAGGGCATACCCCACACCGTATTGATCGTCCACAGCGCCGTGGTACAGCACAGTTCGCGCCGGATCAAGGATCAGGACGTCTGTCGTGGACACCACCTGCAGTCGCCTCAGCAGGGCTTCGTCCGCATCCACAATATACGGAACACCTGCCGGCAAACCGGCGGCCGCCGTCTGCATCGCCTGGCGATCATCCGTTCGGATGCTGTTCACCAGCACGAACTGCACGGATCGCTGACCGTACTGCTGAGCCATTGCAGTCAGGGTCGGCAGGTACTTGCGGCTGAGCGGACAGGATGTACTGGTCATGGCAATCACCAGTGCCTTTGACTGGCGAAAGTCCGACAGTCGCAGCATTCGACCCTGCAGATCCTGAAACTCCAGATCTGCAATGAACTGCCCCACACCATGCTCGGCGGGTTTCAGCAGCCGGGCCGATCCGGAATCCGGCGACTGTTCAGCAGCTGCTGATGGCGCGGCCGGCACCAGAACTACCGTCAGCACAATCAGCAGAATGAAATTAACACAGCGAAAACGCATGACCGTTGCTCCTGGAACCGCAATCCACTGCCGCACACACACAGTCTTTAACCACACACCCCTGCCCGCATGTTCGCAAATCCCGCGGATTATTGGGGAAATTCGCGAATTCCTGGCGAGGAAAGCAGGATACCACAAGGACCTCCGCCGAGCATCCGCAGACTTCCGCCACCATGCTCCCGGAACGTCAACCACCTGATTCACCGTTCTGACAGTTCCGACAAATTCCCCGAAATTCCACACAGGAAGTGACCACCAGGGCCCGGATTGGTTGGCGAACCGCCCTGAATTTCGGTATGCTCGTTCTGGAGAACTGTACTTTTTCTTCAGCAACAGCGGCAATTTTCCCGGTTCACTCCTGAAGTCAGACAGGATTCTGAACTGGTTTGTCTCTGGCCAGCCTGCAGAAAATTCGGACACTCAGCGTGTTCTGATTTTCTGCACTGATGGTTCAGCATGACGTTTTCTGTGCTTGCAGGCCGGAACTGTTCTGACAGGACAAAACACGATGACAACGGACCCAGTGCAACCAGATTCTTCCGAGACGACGGTTTCCGCCGCATCTTCAGACACCACACCAGCGCAGGCGCCGGCAACACCAGCCGACTCGCATACGGAATCTGCATCGCAGTCTGTTCCGCAGGCGGAAGCCGAGGCCCAGTCGGCGGCTGCACCTGTTGCCGAAACAGACTCCGTTGGCGCCCGCATTCGCGAAAAGATGGCAGCCGCCACTGAAGCACTGCCGCAGCCGGAAGAAACCGCTGCTGCTCCGACATCCCGTCGCAGTGGTCCTGTTGAAATTCCAAAGGAAGACGAACTGGAAGCGGATCTGGAAGCTCAGATCGCAGCGGCCATGTCCGGCGACATTGCGGTGCCCGCCGCTGTCTCAGCCGAAGCAGAGCCGGAAGATGCTGCGGCCGGCAAGGAAATCGCCGTCGGCAGCAAGGTCAAGGGCGTTGTGCAGGCCATTCACGGAGGCGAAGTCTTCCTTGAAGCCGGACTGCTGCACAACATCGTCCTCCAGATGACTCAGTTCCCGGAAGGCAAGCAGCCGTCGGTCGGTGATCAGCTGGACGTGATCATTGACTCCGCCGGAGCTGACGGTCTGATCAAGGGCCGCATTCCCCGCGCCCGGCACCGTGCCGGCGGCAACTGGGAATCACTGGCAGCCGGACAGGTCGTCGATTGCCTGGTTACCGCCGTCAATAAAGGCGGACTGCAGGTCACAGTCAGCAACCTGCGCGCCTTCATGCCAGCCAGCCAGGTCGAACTCGGCTTCGCCGGAAACCTCGAACAGTATGTCGGCCAGAAAATGTCGGTGCAGATCACCGAAGTCAACCCGAAGAAACGCAATCTGGTCGTCAGCCGCCGCGCCCTGCTGCAGGCTGAACGAGCCGAAGGCGAAACGGATTTCTGGTCAAAGGTCGAAGCCGGCCAGGACTACCAGGGGATCGTCAAGACCATCAAGGACTACGGTGCCTTCGTAAACATCGGGTCCGTGGATGGTTTCCTGCACATCGGGGAAATCAGCTGGTCACGCATTAATCACCCGAAGGATGTGCTGTCCGAAGGTCAGCAGATTGACGTACGGATTCTGAAACTGGATCCCGAAAAGAAACGCATCAGCCTCGGCATGAAGCAGCTGGCACAGAACCCGTGGGCCAGCGCTGCCGAACGATATGCTCAGGGACGCAATGTTACCGGGACCGTCAGTCGTCTGGCGGAATTCGGCGCATTCGTCGAACTGGAAGCCGGTCTTGAAGGCATGGTTCACATCAGCGAACTCGCCTGGCGCCGCGTCGGCAGCGTCGGCGAGATTCTGAAGGTCGGCGAAGCCCGTGAGTTCCAGGTGGTCGAAGTCGACACCAAACGCAAACGCGTTTCGCTGTCCCTGAAGGCCCTTGAAAAACGACCGGAATCGGCAAAGACTGAAAGGGCAGAAGACCAGGCTCCAGCAACCCCTGAAGAGGCTCGTAAGCCACGCAACACCAACCTCCGCGGTGGCACCGGCTTGTCCGGCAAAGGCGGCGGACTGTTCGGGAATCCTTCCGACTTCTCCTGATGCCATGTCTCCGACGCAGACAGGCGAATTCGATCTGCAACAGACTCTGCAGCAGGCAGACGGATGGCGACTGATGCTCGCGGTGCACCGCCCGACCGGACGGACGGTGCACCTGCTGATCTTCTCGCAGGAACTGTCTCAACTGCCTCAGTTTCGTGCCGCCCTGAAGACCGACCGTGACACGCTGCTGCAGCTGCGTCATGCCTGTATCCAGCGATTCCTCGGATTCGCCGAATCCGACGGCGAACTGCTGTGCTGGATGGAACCACCGGAAGCTCCGTCACTGGCCACCGTAATGGCCTCCGGGACACAACTGTCAACCGATGAAATCATCGACATCGGCTGGCAACTCAGTTCCGCACTGCAGCAGCTGCATAATCTCGGACTGGCACACGGAGCACTCTCGGCGGATACCGTTCTGCTGTCAGAAGGACTGCACCCCACAATTACTTCACTGGGCATGCACCGCTGGCTGGCAGCGGCAACAGCAGCAAAGGCCTCACTGGTGCAGCCTGGCACCGGCCCTGCCATTATCAGCGTCAGCGCGTTCGCATCACAGGACCAGGTCCTGACAGATCTTCGCGACGTCGCACTGCTGCTCAAACGGCTGCTGGAACTGTCCCGGGACGATCAGACCCGAAAAATTCCTGCCGCCGCCGGCACTGCCAGCGCCAGGCCCCGCCTCGCACGCCTGCTGGAGCGATTGATCGGCACTGATCAATCCACTCCGCTCACCGCCCGCGAGCTGCAGGGACGCATGGGCGAACTCCTCCTCGAAGGCGGTGAAATGCCCATCAACGACCAGCGGGATGAAGCCGCAGGACGCCGGAACTCCATCGTTCTCAACCTGTTTGATGACGCCGCCCTGCCGACCCCGGCCACACCGCAGCACACTTCGGCAGGATCTGCCGGACGCCCGCCAAAACTGCCGATTTTCATCGCTGTGGTCGTGCTGCTGCTGCTGACCTTAGTTGCCGCTTTGCTGCGCTGAACGGCGAATCCAGCCGATTTACGGAATTCGCCTTTGCCAAAATCCGAAGGCTGCCCGAACTTGAGTCAATTTCCAATTTTCCCGCGAAAGACTCGGGTCTATTGTTCCGCCCTCATCTGCGGAAGTCGCTGGCTGCATTCCCCGTCGCCACATTCCGCCGGCTTTCGTTTCTCAGTTACATTTGCTGGCTCAAGGAATTCAACCAATGAGCTCCGGACGCAGAATCACACTGCTGGCTGTTCTGATCTTCATCGTCTCTTCCCAGGCCGCCACTGCCTGCGGTCTGCTGTGCCCGCTGTACTGGCTGTTCGGCTGCCAGCATATCCACCCCGGATATGCCGGAGCCTATGGCAACGCGTACCAGAATGAACCCTACGCCAGCTGGAAAGTCATCGATGACTGGCTCGGCTACGGTTACCTGCGAAATCAAAACGGTACTCACGGACATTACCCCGGAAACTGGTACCGCAACCTGCATCATGGGTACGGCCAGACTCAGCCTGCTCTGGCATGGCAGCCACAGCTTCAGGGCAATTATCCGGCACCTGTCGCCCCCGTTGCTCCTCAACCCCTCTACGCTCCCGCCTGGGATCCCTGCTGTGACCCCTGCGGCAGCATGCCCCCACTGGCTGTCATGCCACAGCCCCAGCCACAGTACTACCAGCCCCAGCCCCAGTACTACCAGCCGCAGCCATGGATGCAGACTGCCCCCATGATGGCCGGAACTGTTCATGCCGGCGAGTGCTGTGATACCTGCGGATCGGTATCCTCCGCATCCCCCGGGTGCGGCGCCCCGGTCATGCAGAATGCCGCACCCTCCGGCGACTGTGGCTGTGCCGGCGGTTCACCCGATTCCTTCACACAACCATTACCACCCGTCTCGATGATGTCGCCGTACGGAGTACCGCAGCAGTGGAATTCCGGCTACGCCGCTCCCGTCGCTGCCAACACCTGGCATCCTGGGCGAGTCTGGTCGCCACAGCAGAACTGGCAACAGACTCCCACCTGGACTGCAGCGGCCTCCGCTCGCTTCCAGACCCCCGCCGTGCATAACCCATGGGCCACCGGATATGCTCACGTCGCCCCGCAGCCCATGACATACTCCATGCCACAGTACCCCCAGTACCCGCAGCCACAGCATGCCATGGGCGACATTTACGGCGACCACGAAGCTTCACGAAATGCCGGCGGATTCATCCGACCGAATGCATTCCAGGGAAATGTGCCGGTTCGCAATGCCAGCCTGAGCAGTCGTGGCGGCAGCGTCCTGTCACGCCGTTACCCGGCTTCGCTCCGCTGAACTCCGACGACCCCCCGGTAATTCAACAGCCGCCGCATTTCCGCGAGCGGCTGTTTTTTTGACACCCCGCTCGTGCTGATGCACGAATCAACCGAGGATTCTCCGCACCATGGCTCGTTGCGAACAGGGATATCTGTGCGATGTCTGTGGCGATGAAGTGGAATCCATTCGGGACAGCGACCTGTACCTTCGCTTTGTGATCGGCGAGTTGCCATCGCGACAGCTGCTGGCAGCCCCCGAACGCCACCTGCGCTGCAATCCCGTCAATGCTCAGTTCATCGATGATCCCGGCTTTCCTGCCGTGTACGCCCCTGGCTTCTTTGATCGCCGGGAACTGGATCCGCAATACGTCCGGCAGCGCACCACCCTGATCACTCGCGGCTGGAAACGACTGCAGGAACTGGCCGACAACGCGCAGTCTGTACCGCTGCCGGAATACCCACTGCCCGAATTCCGTGCCACAGAAACCTGAGCCGTCGTGATCACAGTGAACGCCACAAATACCAGCTGGCAGCACTTCGCCACGGTCGCCAGCGCTCCGCCAGTCGCTCCAGCTCCGGTCGACCGGCCTCTTCCGCCAAACCATACAACCGCTGCATCGCATTCCGCAGACCAAGGTCATCCGGAGCAAACACGTCGGGACGCCCGAGCGAAAAAATCAGGTACATCTGAGCTGTCCAGCGCCCAATCCCACGCACCTGAATCAATTCCTCAATCGCCGCCTCATCGGAGGCTCGCGAGATGCGGCGAAAACTGATGACTCCTTCAAGTGTGCAGCGAGTCAGATCGCGAAGATACGACAGTTTCTGAGGCGAAATGCCGACGGCCTTCAGCTGCTCGTCCGATAACTCGGCCACTGCCTCCGCAGTCAGCTCGCCACCCGCCACCAGCAGCCGCAGCCGCTGGCCAATCGTTGCTGCGGCCGCCGTCGAGATCTGCTGGGAAATGATCGACTGCACCAGCACCGAATATCCCTTCCCCGCAGACTTCAGCCGCAACGGACCAACCCGCTCAATCACACCACGCAGCACCTCGTCCTGACACTTCAGATGCTGCACCGCCTGCAACCTGTCTGCACCCGACCAACCCATCACACACTCCCCGGGATACACAACCTGCAATCCCGTATTTCAGTCCCGGCCAACGCCCCGCTTCACTGCAATCCCGCTGCACTATTCTCTAAGATTCATCGCCGGGTGCAATTCCCCGCTCAGATTCCTCCGACTTCAGCCCACGTCGCAGACCTCAGACACACGCCCCGCCATGCCTAAGTCCCCCGATACCGCTCTGCCCGCTGTACTGCTCGTCAGAACACGACGCTCACGCGTTCGCGATCTGAAGGGGTTTCGCAAATCGCATCAGCTCCCCACCGAATACAATGATCACACCGCTGCATTCATCGCACGCATCGCCGCCGAAGACCTCGCAGAACACCTCGAACACCGCTTCAGTGATTTTCGCCGACAACTGAAGTGCCGTCGCACTGATCTGGTTGTTACTGAACCCGACGCTGGGATCGCTGCCATCACCACACCGTGGTTCGAATACCGTGTCTCCGCGGCGCTCGCACCCGATGACCCCACCGAAGTTGTCTGGCGCTGGCAACTGGCCGATCTGCACTCCGCCACGCGTCTCAACTCACCCGAAATCGCCAGCCTGTTCCAGGGCTACTTTGATACCGTCGAGTTTTCTCCGCCAGCATCCATCGACATCGCAGAACTCATCGATCGCCTTGAAGATCTGCAACCCACGGGCATTGTACTGGACTATGACCGACAGGCCACGTGGTGCTCACTGCAGCTTACCGCAGCCTCCGCAGTCCTTACGATCACCTCCGACCTGCTGTCCTTCACCATCGCCAGCCCGCCAGCACCCGCAATACTGCTGCAGGCCTTTCTTCAGGCCCGCGACAGCTTCGTCCAGCCCGCCGGACCGGCCATCCCGTAAAACGACGGACAACAAGTCCGTCTTCGCCCCTCGGACGATCAGCGTTCGCCAGGTTGCACCAGACCGGGCTGCCTCTGCGGTGCCAATTGGATCTGGTCAGTCTCCTGCAGCAGCAGACCATCCGCACCCACCGGAACCTGCCGGTCACCCGTGGCCCCCTGCGGCGATACCAGCATGGCATCCGTCGGACCGGACAACTTCGCCCTGGCCGCCATCGTCGCCGTTCGCTCCGAATCATGGTTCAGCACCAGTGCACACAGCACCAAAGCTGCCAGCGCCAAGGCTGCTGCCAGGCGAGCTGAACGCATGGAGGTCGCCGGTCGGAACACTGCCGGAACTGCACGATGCAGCACCGGCGAAGCTGCCCCAACAGCCGGCAGAACTCCCGGCACTTCAAGCTGGAAAAAATCACGCAGCAGCTGATCCATCTGCCGGTCCGACAGCGGGCCATGCACCCGAACATGATGATTGTCAGAACTGCTCATGCTGATACCCTCGCTCAACCAGTATCTCTGCCAGTCGTCGCCTGGCCCGCGACAGCCGCATGTCAATCGCCGCAGCCGTACAGCCCATCACTGCACCCATCTGCGCCGCTGACCAATCCATCGAATACTTCATCACCAGCACCCGGCGATCGTCCTCATTCAGCTCGGCCAGGGCCACACGAACCTGCTGCTGACGCTCGTGAAGCTGGGCCGTCTGACGAGGATCGACTGCACCACCGGTGAATTCATCCAGTCCGGGCAACAAACTGCAGCCACTGCTTTTACGCCGAGCCACATCCCGCAGCCAGT
>SXXK01000522.1 GCA_005791255.1 Planctomyces sp. | reverse complement strand
GCCACATCCGGCACAACGCCGGAACCGGCATCCGTAGCTCCTTCACATACCCGCACAACTGCGGCAGCACAGACATCCGCTCTGGATCTGATGAAACAAAAGGCTGCAGAAAAAGCAGCCGCCGCGGCCGCCGCAAACAACCCGGCACCGACGCCCGCACAAGAACCCGCACAAGAACCCGCACAAGAACCCGCACAAGAACCCGCACAAGCACCCGCACAACCCGCCGCTACTCCGACACCGCAGCCCAAACTCTCACCCCTCGAACTCATGAAACAAAAGGCCGCGGAAAAAGCCGCAGCCGAGACCGCACAAGCCCCCGCAGAAATACCCCCGGCTTCACCCGCTGTTACTACCCCCAAACCGGCTGTTGTCAGGGATCCCCGGCAGCCCCCCGCTAAGACCCCGCTGCCGCCCCGCAATCCACCAGCAGCCGCACCAGGCTCGGCGGCCGTGCCACCCACTGCCCGACCCGCTGCACCAGCACCGTCGCCCGAAGATCGCCAGACACTCTGGCAGTTCTACACGCAGCTGGTTCGTCCATTCATCTCAAACTCCCGCAGCGTCGCCGCCGTACGTCAGTCGCCCCTCGCCAACGACATCGATGCCGGTCGCCGCTTTCGCGACATTCAGTCGTCACTCCCGGCATCTCTGCACGAACTGCTCGGGGAACTGCAGGAATACTGCGATACTCGCCGACAAATTGAACAGCAGCGCACCATCCTCCGCTGGATGCACTGGTGGCTGGCGCTCCATGTCCCCGTCTCCTTACTCCTGATCGTCTTCACGCTTGCTCACATCGTGATGGCATTGCGAGTTGTTCCATTCAGATTCTGATTACTTGAAGCAGGATGAGTCTGCCCGATGCAGCGTTCCAGATTAAGCCGGGATTTTTCCGGCCGAGTCGAAATCGGCTACCAGCGCCGCGGTGATGCCTTTCGCCGCACCGTCTGGTTCGTCAGCCTGCTGGCCAGCGCTGCGGCCACGGCATGGCTCGCCTGGAACGCCCGCTGGGGCAGTCCCGAAATCTACCAGGCCGGAGCCCTCTCCAGCCCGCACCAAATGTTCTCCGGTCGCTGCGAAGTCTGCCATGAACCCTTCGAAGGTCCCCTCGAAAGACTGGCGGCGTTCGCCAGTGATGCGCCGCACAGCCGAGCCCGCAATGTGAAGTGTCAGCAGTGCCATTCCGGAGCCGGCCACTTCTTCAATTCGACCGGCGGGGAAACATGGAGCCAGCGAGCGACAGCGTCGCACCTCATCGAAGAATCCCAGTCCTGCGGTTCCTGCCACCGCGAACACGCCGGCGCCGAAGACCTGCAGAAAATCGCTTCACAGTCCTGCGTCAGTTGCCATCAGAACCTGATCGCATGGTCCGCAGATCATTCCGAATTGTCCTCCGTCAGCGTTCAGAACTCGGGGAACACGGCCATCACCAGCTTCGACTCGCATCCGGAATTCGCCATCCACCAGCTGCTGGCCGATGACAAATTCGAAGCCACCATCTCGCGCAGCCACCCCGCCCGGGAACTGCTGGAAAACTTTCTCCGGACCGGTGACGCCAATTCTCGCTGGCAGGATCGCTCGCGTTTCCGCTTCAGCCACAACACCCACCTCAATCTGCCGGAATCTGCCCTGCCCAAAGCCCTGCAGGGTCAGTGGCAGCATGACTGCTCGTCCTGCCACGAACTGGATCCGCAGCGTCAGTATTACCTTCCTGTCAACTACGAACGTCACTGCAGCAGTTGCCATCCACTGGTCTTTGATCCAGCTCTCGTTTCCACCAGCGATAACACCATCCGCAGCATCCTGCCGACAGACGGTGATTCCGCACAGCCGGCCGTTGTCCCGCACCAGTCTCCTCAGCAGGTTCGCGCGTTCCTGCTCAGCGTCTACCTGCAGCAGCTCACCCACCCCCCACTGGAGTCAAAGCCGGATAATCTGCTGCCACGCCCCGGACGACCGCTGCCTGGCCTTGATCCCCAGGCAGCCCCGGACGCGCCACCACCCCTCGACCCCGTGGCCGCCTCAGCAGCAGCCCGGCAGACTGCCCAGGCCGAACAGTTCGCCAGATCCGCACAGTTTACCCCCGCTGCCGCAGATGAACCACAGGGCTACTTTCAGTCGCTGCAGTGGCTGCGAAAATCCGGAGGCTGCGGATACTGTCACGAAACCGCCGATGCACAACACAACGGCAGCATCGAAAACATCACAGTGGAAGATCTGCGAAAACCACCCACCTGGACCATCACACCGCCACGGATCCCCGATCGCTGGCTGGTGCACTCCGTCTTCAGCCACGACGCTCACCGCATGACCGGCTGTCGCGAATGTCACCAGCTGCCGGCCCCCGGCTCCGCTCGCGACAATCTGAAACAGGGACCCGGTTCATCAGTCGGCGATGTGCTGCTGCCCGGTATTGCCACCTGCCGACGCTGCCACACCTCACAACTGCAGGGCAGCAGCGCCGGCTCTGGTGCCGGTACACAGTGCGTTGAATGCCACATCTACCACCAGCGTCAGTTCGAACAATCCAGTCCGCGAACCCTTGACCAGATACTCAATTCCTCGGACGAGACACCTTCGGAATAAGCTGCACACCCCCGAAAGACTTCTCTGTGTCGTCATTTTTGAACCAGCGCCAAACTTCACTGCGACTGATGACAGCCGCCACAGCGGCCCTGTTCGCCTGCTGCCTGCAGGCCGTCACGGCCGACACACAGGCGCAGGATCAGGGTGCTGCCGGCGCGTCAGACGGCCCGGTTGCCGGCCCCCCCGCCGCCGTGCCCCCGATCCCCGCCACTCCCAGCGGTCGACTCGTTGGCGCCGCCTCGTGCGCCGCGGCCAGCTGCCACGGCGGAGGTCGACGCATCGAAGGGCTCCATTTTTCCGCCAGCCTCGTCTGGGCTGGTCGCGATCCACACGCCAACGCATGGGACGTCCTGAATACCCCTCGCTCAAAAACCATGCTGGAACTGCTCGGGGCAGGGCAGGCCTCAGCACCGCAGTCCGCCGTGCAGGACGCCCGCTGTCTCAATTGCCACGCCACCGTCGAGCAGCCGCTCACCGGTACAGTCCCCGTCAATTTCCTGCACCATGATGGAGTTGGCTGCGAAGCCTGCCACGGAGCAGCGCGGGACTGGATCGGGCTGCACGTGACCTCCGACTGGAAATCTCTGCCCGCCACAGCAAAAGCCGCCCTCGGTTACGTGGAACTGGGCAGCAGCCTGACGGAACGAGCCCGCAGGTGCGCGGAATGCCACGTCGGCGGCGTCGGCCGCGACGTCAACCATGACCTCATCGCCGCCGGTCACCCACGACTGGATTACGAATTCAGCACCTTTCACACCAACTACCCCAAACATTGGCAGCCCCGCGCGGACACCCCTGATAAAACCGACCTGGAACAGTCCCCCACCTTCACGCTCGATGCCTGGCAGGCCGGTCGGTTCGCCGCTGCCGAAGCCTGTCTGAAACTTCTTGAAGATCGCACGACTGCCGGGCGACCATGGCCCGAACTGGCAGAATACTCATGCTTCTCCTGCCACCATAACCTCGAAAATCGCAGCTGGTATCAGCAGCGAAGGTCCAACGGCCGCCCCGGCTGGGAAACATGGAGCCTGACACCGCTGCGCAATTCCCAAAACCCCAAACTGCTGCCACTCACCAGCAGCATCGAAACACTCGCCGGTCAGATGAACCAGTCGGCTCCCGATCGCCTTCTGGTCAGCCGGTCCGCCCGCACTTCACTCACAGCACTGCAGCCCCTGCTCACGGAAAATCATCAGTGGACAACCCCGGCTGTCGACGCCCTCTGTCTCGAGCAGATTCGCGGAGCCCGTCGCACAACCACCGACGGAACGACATTGGCCGCCGCCAGCTGGGACGAAATGGCCCAGCTGTATCTGGCACTGCGAGCTGCAGTTGCGGCCCGCCGGACACTCGACACACAGGACACCCGCAACGAGAAAATCTCGCAGCACCTCGAAGTCATCCGCAGCCAGCTTCTGTTTCAGCCCGGTTATGACAGCCCCGGAACATCCTCCATCGACCCTGTCCTCGCCATCTCAGCCGCCGTCAATCAGATCGAACTGCTGCTGGATCCCAAAACTCCGCAGCCTTAGCTTTCAGGGGATCGTCACCATGCGTTCCATCGCTGCTCTGCTGCTGCTGCTGACTGCCGCGTCACTGCCCGCTCAGGACACCAGCTGCCAGGCACTGTTCACACGCACCGGGTTCACACAGAGAACCTCGCTGCCCATCGGCAATTGTGGTGACTGCCACTCCGGCAGCACCCAGTCTCCCCGAGTCGCAGCCAGACTTGGTAATCCCGGCGGCAGCAAATGGATTCGTGGTGATGAAATCCTCATTTGGCTGGGCGAAACATCCGTCGCCGACGCCAGTCAGACTCCAGCCCCACGTGATCTCTCAGCCGTGGATCGACACGCACAGGCATGGACGTCACTCCGCAGCACAACCGCCGAACAGATGGGCGTCGTCCTCGGTAAACCCGGACAGCTTCACCGCGATCGCGCCTGCCTCGCCTGTCACACCAGCCTCCCGGTTTACAATCTGGAATGCGAATCAGATGGACTGATCTCCGCAGCCCTCGAATCAGACGTCCGCCTGACGTCCGGAGTCAGCTGTGAAGGCTGTCACGGAACATCGGGAGATGCCGCGACGCAGGGTGCCGACCTGCCGAATGGCTGGGGGACAGCTCACTTCGCTCTCCGCAACTGGCGAAACATGCCTCCCGACGAAAAATGTCGCCACGGATATCTGGACGTTCGCTCCGTCGCCTCCCGCACGAAGATCTGCGTTTCCTGCCACGTGGGAAACGCGGAACTGGGTCGAGTCGTCACACACGAAATGTATGCAGCCGGACATCCTCCGCTGCCACCCTTTGAACTGCAGACGTTTGAACAGCAAATGCCGAAACACTGGCGTGAATACCATGAAAAGCCTGAGCTTCTGCGGCAGGAATTTGAAGCCGCCACCGGCCTGAAGCCTGCCGACCCGGCAGAGCAGCAGGCCCGCGAACTCCTGGTTTCCGCGCTGATCACGTGGAGTGAGTCAATGAAACTCACCGCAGACCTCGCTGAACAAAAGGCTCCCCAGGAATTGGTCCGATCCGAATGGCCGGAATTCGCTCAGTTTGACTGCTATGCCTGCCACCATGATCTGCGGCACGACGGCTGGCGACAGCAGGCACAGATCAAAGGTCACCCTGGCCGACCAAGACTGATTCCGTGGCCCGCCACACTCGCGGAACTGGCCTGGAACGTGACCTCGTCCACCCCGGAGGCAGCCGCCACACCGGGCATCGGATTCGCTGAAGTTCGGCAGGCGACGGTCAGTACGCCCTTCGGCGACACCAGGGAATTGATCAAAGCCGCACGCGCTGCCGCTGCCTCCGCCGAACAGATCGCCAGCCGCCTCGAAACTTCAACACTGACGCCTCAACAGCAACAGGCTGTCACCGCCGGCCTGCTCAACGCAGGTACCGCAGCAACTGTCGATTACGACTCTGCCCGCCAGATCGCCTGGTCGTGGCTGCTGCTCAACTCCGCCACCGCCGACGAACAACAGAAACTGTTCCCTCAACTGTTTCTGCAGTTGCACCAGGGACGGGCAGAGTCAGATCCGATCCCGGGCAGCAACGAAACAGTCACTGTCATTCGCATCGACCCTGCTCTGTCACTGCCCCCCATTGCAGGATATGACCCGCAATCCTTCCGCGCAGCCTTCGAAACGATCCGCAAATCACAGTCAGAATAAGCCACGCCGCAGCACGGACATCTGCTTCAAAGGCAAATCCCACACGGAAAAGCCCGGCAATCCTGCACCCGTCAGGCCATTTCAAAGCCTCGGGCAGCCCACGCCCCGAACTTAACCCGCACATTCTCATCAACGCTGCCATCTTTCGGCTTGCAATCACCGCCCCTGCTGTTACACTAAAGGGTGTAAACAAAACTCCCTGACACGTGCCTTAAGGCCATAAACGCCATAAACGCCATAAACGCCATAAACGCCATAAACGCCAAACGTGTCAACACCACACGACTGCCATCCCTAGGCGTCGTCAGTATCCTTAAACGGCCGTCCCATTTCGTGCCGGCCATTCCCGCGCCAGGTCATCATCGCTCGCACCTGTGCGTAACCCTGAAACAGACGCTCAGTCTTACGCGATTTCCGTCAGTTTCATACTTCCACAATGATTGCACGTCAGCAGCAGCCGGCTGTGTAGCTGCTTTGTCGTACAACGCCGCAGAACTTCGCCCTGTCGCCGCCAACACAACACTGGATGCTCTCTGCTGACAACACGCAGCTGGCACACGTGACAGAAACACCACGACTGAGATTCTATCGATTTCCGACGACGTTTTCAGGAGCAGTGCCATGATGGCATTTGATGTGTGGGTACGGCCACTCGGCGAAAGCTGCCGAGTACGTGTCAGCGGAACCGGGAACGCCAAATGGCTGATGCAGCGACTCGCAGGGGCTTTTCCACTCGGCAACGCTCAGGCCTGTCAGGAACGACAGCAACTGGATGTTTGCTCTTTC
>SXXK01000521.1 GCA_005791255.1 Planctomyces sp. | reverse complement strand
GTGATGCCGCTGTCACGCTGCCCGAACGCTCCAGCAATTCCGCCGGTACCCCGCTGAACATCAGTCGCCCGCCCTCGGCCGCCGCATCCGGCCCAAGATCCAGCACCCAGTCCGCCCCACGCAAAACTTCCAGATTGTGCTCAATCACCACCACCGAATGCCCCCGGCCACACAGTCCACGCAGTTGCCGCATCAGCATCGCAACATCCAGAGGATGCATCCCACTCGTCGGCTCGTCCAGCACAAACAGTGTCGCCGGCCCCCCGGCACCCGTTAACTCCGTCGCCAGTCGCGCACGCTGGTTTTCTCCCCCGGAATATGTGCTTGTCGGCTGCCCCAGCTGCAGATAGCCCAAACCCACATCGCAGTACGTTGATAACGCAGCACTCAATACCGGAAACTCCGAAAACAACTCCCGCGCTTCATCCACTCGCATCTGCAGCACTTCCGCCACAGAATGACCGCGAAACCGAATCGAATTCGCCAGCCCGCCGAACCGAGTTCCGCGACAGGCAGCACAAACCACCGCCGCCTGCGGAAAAAATGCCGTGCGCACGCTGCGACTGCCCAAACCCAGACACTCCCCACAACGACCACCACCCGCATTGAAACTAAAAAACTGCGCCCCCAGACCGCGCGCCCTGGCCTCGCGAGTCTTCGCGTACAGTCGACGAATCTCCGTCCAGATCGGCCCCAAAGTCGCCAGACAGGACCGCGCTGAACGACCAGGCGGAGACTGATCGATCGCTACCATCCGCTGCAGCGACTGCCAGCCACTTACACCAGCACACCGCACCCGCTCAGCGGCCTGCCGCTGCTGCTCACCACTGAGCCCCTCCTGTCCCACAACTGCCGCAAGAAATGGCGCCAGCGTCCCCCGCACCAGTGAACTTTTCCCCGATCCGCTCACCCCGGAAACCACCGTCAGACAGCCCAGCGGAAGCTCAGCCGTCACAGACTGCAGATTGTTAAGACAGGCTCCCTCAATCCGCAGCCAGCCACGCTCTCCCGGCTGTACCGCGCCCGCCCCGGCCACACCACCGCCAGTCGCTGTTCCCCCAATCTGCTCTGCCCGAGTCCTCAGGAAATGACCGGTCGGAGTCTCTGCCAGAGTCCGACAGTCCGCCGGTGTTCCCGCAAACAGCAGTCGCCCGCCGTCACCACCCGCACCCGGACCAATATCCAGCAGCCAGTCCGCCGCCAGCATCACCTCCGCATCATGCTCCACCACAATCACCGTACACCCCTGATCACGCAGCCTGTACAGTGCACTCAGCAGCCGCTGAGTGTCCCGGGGATGCAGACCGGCCGTCGGTTCATCCAGCACATAATGCGCTCCATGCACCCCCGCCGACAAACTGGATGCCAGCCGCGCTCGCTGATACTCCCCACCCGACAGCGTCCGCGCCGGTCGATCCAGCGTCAGATAACCCACCCCAATCTCCTCCAGACACCGCAGCCGCGACTGCAGTTCCGGCAGAGTCCGCTCAGCCACTAAACGCCCCTCGCGCGAGACAGACTCCCCACCCGACCGCAAACGCTCAACCCACCCCTCAACCAGCGCCAGCGCCTGCACCACCGACAACCGACAAAATTGCGGCAGTGTCGTTCCAAGAAACTGAATCCCCCGCGACACCGGATTCAGTCGCTCGCCCCCGCAGCCACCACACACCGCCGCCTGCAGCATCAGCGTCGACTCGTCATCCTCCGACACCGCTGTCCCCAGACCGCGACATTCCACACACGCCCCACGGGCCGAAAAATGACTCAGACTGGCAGGCTCAGGAGTCGGAAAACTCAGACTGCAGTCGGGACAGACAAAACGCGTACTGTAAAAAGTCTCACGCCACTCACCCGCTGACTCGTAACTGATCAGACAGGTCCCCTCACTCTCCCGACACGCCAGCTCAATCGATTCCCGCAGCCGCCCGGCTACCCCCTCCTTGATCACAATCCGATCCACCACCGCCTCAATACTGTGCTGTCGCCCGGGTGACAACGGCGCCGCTTCAGTCACATCCAGCAGCTGACCGTCAATCCGCACCCGCACAAAACCATTCCGCACGATCCGCTCCAGCACCTCCGCATGAGCCCCGCGGCGCTGCCGGACCATTGGAGCCAGCACCATCAGACGCGTCCGCTCAGGAAGCTCCAGAACCTGCGACACAATCTGGTCCACCGACTGCTGTCGCACCGGTCGCCCGCAGCCTGTGCAGTGCACCGTTCCCGCTCGCGCACACAACAGCCGCAGGTAATCGTGAATCTCAGTCACCACCGCCAGAGTACTGCGGACAGGAGCCGTGGCCACACGCTGATCCACGCTGATCGCCGGAGCCAGGCCGGTGATCTCATCCACGTCCGCCCGCGGCAACTGCTGCAGCAGCGAACGCGTGCGAATCGAAATGCACTCCAGATAACGCCGCTGACTCTCAGCAAACAAAGTGTCAAAAACCAGCGAACTCTTGCCGGAACCACTGACACCCGTCACCACGGTCAGGCGACCAATGGGCAGGTCAGCATCCACGTTCTGCAGATTATGAGTCCTCGCGCCGCGAATCCGCAGCCAGCGGACAGAACCAGCCGACAGCGGTCCCGCAACACCGCCCACGGAATCAGAAAACTCTGACAGCATAACAGCCATATCCCGCTGAAACTGACACAGCCGTCAGGCAGACTGCGCCGGGGGCCGAGCACACGGAGTGTAGCCGATACCCCCCAGGCGGGCCAGACTGCCCATGATGTGGTCCGTGACCTCCGCCAGCAGCTCCGGACTGCTGCGACGCCCCTGCCACGGAGTTAAGTCCAGCGGCTGACCAAAAATCAGACGCACCCGCGCTCGCCGAAAAAAGACCCAGACCATCGAACCTGACCGCGGAGCATTCTGGATGAAAATCGGAATCACCGGCACCGCAGCCTTCAATGCCAGCCAGGCCACACCTGTATCACCCGCCAGCAGCCGGTCATTCGGAGTCTCCTCGTTCAGACGCCCCTCCGGAAACAAACCCAGCAATCGCCCCTGCTTCAATCGCTCCAAAGCCTGCCGCACCGACTGCATATCCCGCCCGTTACGGTCCACAGGGATGCACTCCATCGCTCGACAGACCCAGTTCACAAACCCCGGCAGCTCAAAATACTCCCGCGCCGTCAGATAACCGATCACTCGCAAATGCGGCCGCCTGAAATGAATAAAATGACGAGCCCACAGGAGCACTGGATCCACCGGGCTGGTGTGGTTCGAAACGATAATCGCAGGGCCTGCCTCCGGAATCGTGCATGTCCCAATGTGCTCCACACTCACCAGCAGACTGCGATGCACACGCGCGATCTGATAACAGACCCACGCACGCCAGCCCGCTCGACCCTGACGAATCCCCCAGGCCGCAGCGCACCCCGCCAGCAGCATTGCCAGCCCCGCACACACCAGCAACATCGTCACTGAATCACCCATCCTGCCGACCCCCTGCTGGCAACTGCCCTGCACCACGCACCACGGCCCGCCAGCACCCCTTCCTACTCTTTTCACGCCTCAGAGTCAAATCCGCCGAGCCCTGCTGAGTCTGGCAGGAAATGCCGCAGAATTCAGCCCACTCACTTCGCCCACCCGCGAACTGCCCGACGACACCCTCATCTCTGTAGACGAACTCAAAATCGTCTGCTACCCTCCGCCGTCCCGGCTGGTCGCACTACCTCCGGGACAGGACACGATGTCCCCGGTCACTATCTGTTGTTTCGCGTGTCTGCAGCAGGGATTCGCTGCACAAAAAGCTGCCCTCACAGCCCACGAAGACACGCCACTCGACAGACCTGCAATCTTCGGTGCAGTTCGTTCTTATCGGCACGGAGGCCGGTATGGCAGTCAGACGTACAGCTCAACAGAACCCGGCAGAGGGCAACGACGATCGCCCTCGCCTGGAAGCGTCACGCACTCAAATTCGCTGGCTCATCCGCCGCGATATGGATGACGTACTCGCTATCGAACGATCCAGCTTCCAGTTCCCCTGGACTGAGGAAGAATTCCTCTGCTGCCTCCGTCAGCGCAACTGCATCGGCACCGTCGCTGAACTGGATCACCGCATCGTTGGATTCATCATCTACGAACTGCACAAGTCCCTGCTGCGGATCCTCAATTTCGCCGTCGCCCCCGATGTCCGACGCAACGGCGTCGGCCGGCAAATGGTGCAGCGACTGATCGACAAATTGTCGCAGCAGCGACGCAGCGAAATCGTACTTGAGGTGCGTGAAACCAACGTCCCCGCCCAGCTGTTCTTCGCCGCCAGTGGCTTCCGTGCCGTCACCGTTCTGCGCGGACACTACAATGATACCAGCGAAGATGCCTACTACATGCGCTACTGCCTCAATCCCGAAACGTCTGCGTCGTTCGTACCTCGCAACCGCATTGCCGATATGGACGCAGCCTGATCAGAAGCTCTGATTCAGGCTGCTGCAATCAGCCAATGAATTCCGGCACAACCAATCGCGGAATCACGCCACTTTCATAGCCACGTCGCAGCAGCAGACGCACTGCCTCACGACCACGCGGCCCAAAATCAACCGTCCAGTCGTTGACATACATGCCGACAAATCGGTCTGTCTTGGCGTGATCCAGGTCGCGACCGTATTTCATGGCGTGCTGCAGAGCAGACTCCCGGTTCGCCAGTCCATACTCAATGCTCTGCTTCAGCAGCGCCGTCACTTCCAGCATCGCCTGCTGACCAAGATCCCGGCGGATCGCATTGCCTCCCAAAGGCAGAGGTAATCCCCCAGTCTCGTCGTACCACCACTTGCCCAGATCAACGATCAGCTTCAGGCCCTGAGTGGCGTATGTCAGCTGCCCTTCGTGGATGATCAGGCCGGCGTCGTACTTCCCCGCAGCGACCAGATTCAAAATCTCGTCGAACGGCTCAACCGAGTATTCAAAAGTGTCGCCCAGCAGCAGCTTCAGCGACAAAAACGCACTGGTCAGCGTCCCCGGAACCGCAATTCGACGGCCCCGCAGATCAGCAATTGACAGGCCTTCCCGGGCCACCACCATCGGGCCATAGTTGTCCCCCATGCTGGCACCGCAGGCACACAATGCATACTTGTCGTCAATGAACGCAAAACCGTGAATACTGACGGCCGTCAGTTCCAGTTCCCCGCCAAACGCACGGCGATTCAGCGTCTCAATGTCCTGCAGCTCATGCACAAAACGATAGCGACCGGTGTCAATCGCGTCATTCGCCAGTGCATGAAACATAAAGGCGTCGTCCGGGTCAGGACTGTGGCCCACGCGAATCAATTGTTTTTCAGCATTCATTCCGGCTGCTTCTTCCATCTTTTATTCAGATTCAACACAGAAACCGCGTGATTCTAGCCAGACCGGCACTGCAGTCGAGCGAGCCCGGGCAATTCAAAATGCTCCCCCGACCGGTTACCCGCTGCCGGGTTGCATGATCCGCCCGTGCAACCGCTTCCGAACCGCCCATCCCACCGCAAATTAACGCTTTCGCCTCTCACCCCGCCATTCCCGCACCAGGATCTCGATCTTCCCAGGCGTCGGAATTTTGTCTATTGTCCTGACAAAGACTCATGACCAGGGCAGGTCAGAGCTTCCGCAATCGTCGAAGGATCGAAGGTTATGACACTGTCGAAGGTACAAAGAAGTGGCTGGCTGCTGAGCGGACTGTGTGTCATTGCAGGCTGCGGTGGCGGTGAATCCGGACAACCCGCAGCCGTCACACCTGCAGCCACAACCACCGCCACGGAAAATCCCTCGTCCACTGCCCCTCAGCCAGTCCCCGCCGCCCCGGTCTCCGCCGATGCCTCCCAGTCGGCCGTTCGGCAGGCCACTCTGACCAAAACACCGGGCACCGCCGGCACTGCGGACACCGCGCAAAAAGCCTCCGGAAAATCCAAAAACGCTCCCGCTGCCGCTCCTGCAGACGAAGCCGCCACAACACTCAGCGAAATCCAAAAACTCCGAATTTCTCCAGTCCCAAACGACCTTGAACAGGCCCGCAAAGTCCGTCGGGAACGCAATGAACGCATCGTCGAAATGGCCACTCGCGTCATTCGCCTGACCATGACGGACGAATCCAAAAAACCTCAGTTCCAGGCAGCCGTCGGCCAGCTGCTGGAAGCCCGCTTCCAGAATGCACTTGCCGGAGATGACGAGGACATCGACATCTTCTGCTCAGATGTCCAGGCACTCAGCGAGCGGGACCCGAAATCCGCCGCCGCCGCCGAGGGCGTCTACTACATGGCCCGCTTCGCACACACTCGAGCAGGCCTCGTGGGATCCACTCAGCCCGTCTGGTTCGAAACACTCTCCCGCTGGGCGCGCGAATTCGCTGACCGCTTTCCGGAACAGCAGAATCGAGCCGCGTCGCTGCTGTTCGGAGCCGCCCGCAGCTGCGAACTGCACGCCGACGCCGCACAGGATCTCGAACTGCGTCCCAGACTGCTGACCGAAAGTCGCCTCTGCTACGCCGCACTCTCCGAAAAATTCTCCTCCACCGAACAGGGGCAGGAAGCTGCCGCCTCGCTCCGCAGACTGTCTGTCGTCGGACAGAAACTCACTCAGTTCACCGGTCCCACCATCGATGGCGGTCAGATCTCAGCCGAAGATTTCCGCGGCAAAGCCACCCTCATCTACTTCTGGGATTCCGAAAACGAACTCTTTGCTGAACAGTCTCTGCCAGCCATCAATGCCGCTCTGGCAGCCGCCACCGGTGAAAAACTGCGAGTTGTGGGGGTTGCCATGGATGAGGAAGAAGGTCGACTCAACCGCTTCCTCGATATGCACCAGGTACCTGGCCAGCAGGTGTTCTTCCCCGATGCCGAACAGCGCTCATGGAACAGCCCCATCGTCACCTGGTGGGGACTGGCTCGCTGCCCCTCCATCTGGCTGGTGGATGGCACCGGCAAAGTCGTGTCCACCAGTGTCTCACCGAAAAACCTGACAGTGGAAGTGAAAAAACTGGTTCGCTGAACCCAAACCCGACAAAAAACTGCCCCAAAAGGAAACTGCCCAGCGAACTCCCACAACGTTCATATCCGGCAGCCGGTTCCCCGTAAACTTTTCGGACGGCCTGCCTGCCCCAGGATCATTGAATGCATTAGCCTGAGACTGCTGGTCCGGACGCCCCAGCAGACTCAGACGCGCCTCCCCCGACAGCAGCAGTTCGCTCTCCACATACCAGCCTGAAACGTGATCGCGACCATACTCGTCGTTGAACTCGTAGTAAGCATTGGTATTCCGTCGCGCGTATTCGGCCTGCACTCGCTGCACATCCGCCAAACGCCACGTCAGATCCGCTCCGGCAATCAGAAAACTCAGCCAACTGGCATCCGGACCAACGCCGAACCGCGGCGCATACTGCCCGGAAATCAGCGATGAACCCAGCCGCAGACTGGTGTAGCTGATCGTCCGGCGACCACCGACTGCCGGAGTCGAATTGTTGTCCACATAATCACGGCTGTCATCAAAATTGATCGGCACCACCGGACGGCCAGCCCCCAGCAATAACTCCGTCTCACCGTCCGCCGAATCCAGAAACTGCGATGCCTGCACCAGACCTGACGTCCGGGAAAAAGCCTCAATTCTGCCATGCCGGCGAATGCGTCCGCGGTGTTTGAGAATTAGTCCCGAACACCTTGAGTTCCTAACCCTCGCCCCCGTCAACTGAACCAGCCCATCTGGACGTCGTCCAGTGCCCGTGCACAGCAGCATGGTATAGAGCAAACGGTTCACACCCAAGGCGCGGTAGCTTCGCATCATGACACTGCGCACAACGCTTCCGAAACAAATTCCGCCCCGAATCAATCGTGCGCTGATCGGTCACTGCAGCACCCATGGAAACATTCCCCGTTCCGCTGCCCGGATTCTCAGCAGACGGACTCGACTCCGACTGCGGCTGTGTTGCAGATGCTGCCCTGACCGTGTGCTGCGACGGACGCACCGCAAACAAAACACGTCTTCAAACTCGCCAGCATCGACAGCAAACTCTACTGTCACCCTGCATCGCATGACTGCACCGACGTCCTTCTGCAAACCGCCCGCGAGTCCGAAAATTTCAGTTTTCGACGGGTAAACTGGAGTTCATTTGCCAGCTGTTCAGAATCGGACACCCAGCATGAATACCGGCAGTCCTCCCCTGTCACGAAGCCGTTCCTGCCGCTTTCTCCCGCTGGCAATCGCGACAAAACTGCCCATTTTCAGCCGCATTCCCGCCCTGACGGACAGATTTGAACGTCCCGGCCCGTTAGCCTATGATGCAGCAGCGGTTCCAGCCTTTCTCACTTGCAGCGGAAGTGAACGTGATGCTCCACTGTCAGAAAAAATCAGCATTCACTGCATTCTTTGCGGAATGCTTCCTCCTGATCGCATCGTCTTGCGCATTCCCGGTCGCCGCAGCGGCGGACGAACTGACCCCGCGCGAACAGGCGTTCACACAGCAGATGGAAAATTGCGTGCTGGTCGGCACCTTCACGGTCGATGGTCAGAACGACTCAGATCCGCTCAAACCCGAACGCTATGAAATCGAAAGTGCCGTCAAAGCCTCCGGGGATCTCTGGGTCTTCACTGTTCGTATCAAGTACGGCAAACTCGATACCAAACTGCCGGTCACAGTACCACTGCTGTGGGCCGGAGAAACGCCAATGGTCTCGCTCACCAATGCCTCGATTCCGGGACTTGGCGAAGGTTTCTCTGCGCGCGTACTGTTCCATGAAGACCGCTACGCCGGAACATGGCAGCACGGGAAAGTCGGTGGCCATATGTTCGGACGAATTGAAAAGGCAAAAGCCGCCGCACCCGGCGAGAAAAAAACTCAGACTGACTCGACGAACAAACAGGGCTCAGACAAATAAACCGGCGGTTCAAACGACCGCTTTTCAGAATTCCACGAACCGGAGCACACTCGATGAAATTTTTCTGTTCACTGACATTGGCGTTGTTTCTGGGCTCAGCCTGCACGCTGCACGCTGCTGATGAAGCGGCGAAGAAACCGGCTGCACCAAAAGCTGAAGAAACTACGACAGTGAAACTGCAGGAACTGTCTCTGAATCTGCCCAAATCATGGTCAGAATCCGATCAAAAAAGTCAGATGCGTCTGGCCACCTATTTCGTCCCGGCTGCGGCCGGCGACAAGGAAAAGGCGGAATTGGCGATTTCCACATTCGCCGGTGGCGGCGGCGGAATTGCTCCCAATCTGCAGCGCTGGATCTCACAATTCGATGCCGCCGGACGGAACGCGGTTGTGAAGAAGGGCAAAGCCGGAGCCAACGAATACTACGTCGCTGATATCTCCGGAACCTACCAGAAGTCCGTCGGCCCACCGATTCTGCGCAAGACCGAACCAGCGCCCGGCTACCGCATGCTCGGCGTCATAGTGGTACTGCCCAGCGAAGAAGTTTACTTCCTGAAACTGACCGGCCCCGATGCC
>SXXK01000520.1 GCA_005791255.1 Planctomyces sp. | reverse complement strand
GCTGGCACGATCCGTATCCTCTGCGTTCTTCCTGACACCCGCAGTCAGATTACCGTGCTGGTCCCAGACTTCGTGAAACAACTGCACAAATCGCACTCCGCGTTCCGCCAGGCGTCGCGCCAACAGGCAGTTTCTCGCAAAATTCGCTTCGTTCGGATCCCTGATGCCGTAACGCTCCAGCGTCTCCTTCGATTCGCTGCCGATGTCCATCAGTTCGGGCGCGCTGGACTGCAGGCGAAACGCCATCTCATAGCTCTGTACCCGAGCCGCAATCTCCGGATCACCCGCCGACTGCAACGCCAGCTGATTCAGCTTCTGCAGAGCATCCAGTGAGGCTCGCTGAGTTTCCGAGTCGATGCCGGCCGGATTCGACAAATACAGCACCGGATCGCCCTTGCTGCGAAACGGAATGCCGCCATACATCGTCGGCAGAAATCCGCAGCCGTAGTTGCTGGCCCCGCCACTGGTGCCCTTGGCACTGGTCAGTACCACAAATCCAGGCAGGTCCTGAGACTCACTGCCCAGTCCATACAGCGTCCACGATCCAAAACTGGGACGTCCAAACTGCTGAGAACCGGTGTTCATCATGATCTGCGCCGGAGCATGATTGACGGCATCCGTCTGCATCGACCGAATCAGGCAGATGTCATCCGCAATCGCTCCGGTGTGCGGCAGGACCTCGCTGAGCTCCATCCCGCACTGCCCATGCTTCACATACTGGAACTTTGGCCCCAGCAAAGCCGACTTTGGATTGATAAACGCCGCCCGGTATCCCTGCAGCAGTTCCGGTGGAGGCAACTGGCCGTTTCTGCGAGTCAGCTCGGGCTTGGGGTCAAATAACTCAAGATGACTGGGGGCACCGGCCTGAAACATGTAAATCACACGTTTGGCCTTAGGAGCAAAATGGGGGTGTCGCGGAGCCAGCGGGCCGGATGCCCCCGCCGACTCGTCCGCCAACCGGCCAGCTGAACCCTCGGCCGCCGCCAGGGAGGCCGCAGCCATCGCCCCCAAACCAATCCCGCATTCCCTCAGGAACCAGCGCCGCCGCAACTCTGCCGCCCGCTGCACTGCCATCGCACCTGTCTGCCCGTTCATGAGTGTGCCTCCCGATTGACGCTCAGCCCCACTGCTCGATTTCCACCGCCGGCGGCATCGCCGGCAAATTCACGATTTCCGCCTCACGCGTTTCCGTATCGTACACCGCCACTGTCGGACGACGAAACATCCAGCCCGCAACTTCCCCCGGATTCACAAACAGTCGCCCATGACGATCACGCGCTATACTGGGACGATGCGTGTGTGCGAAAATCACCACATCGGCAGATCCGATACAGTCCTTCACGTCCTGCAGCTGATGACACATCAGAAACCGGACACCATCCGGAGACTTCCAGCACAAAGGTGGCTGCCCCAGCACCCCCACAATCTTCATTCCCCCCGAAATTCCCGTCTGATTCCCGTCATTGTCGCCAAAGCAGGCGATCACCTGACCGTGCAGCTTCCGCATTGAAGGCACCACCAGCGGAGACACAAAATCGCCCGCCAGCAGCACCGCTCGGCAACCCACGGCATTGAACAATCCGATCGCATGCCGCAGATTGTCCACATTATCGTGGATATCCGCCATGATGCCAATTCTCATGTCTGCTCCGCAATCCACGCATCGCTGCACAAATCATCCGCCCGACTCAGCCAAACATCCCCGCAGCTCAGGGGGCCACCGGAGCCTCAGCAGCAACTGTCGGCAGCCGCGACCGCAGCCACTGCACCCGCAGTCGCTCCGGATTCCTGTCGGTATCAGCCTCCGCCAGCACCGCCGCAGCACCCGCCGGATCACCAAACTCCAGCAGACACTCCGCCTCATTCATCAGTGCCGACAAACTGTTTCGATCTTCCGGATACTGACGGCGATGATTTCTGAAAGTCTGCACGGCAGTGCCATATTCACCGCGGGAAAACTGACTCATCGCTGTCCAGTACAAAGTATCCCCGACAGCACTTCGCTGCACACTCAGAATTGATTCAGGCAGTGGCAATCGTCCGACCGCTTCCTTGCCATCGATCGAGAATGACAGCTCCACGACCTCCTGCAGACAGGCCACGCGAATCTGCTGCAGCTCCTGAATCATTGACAGCTCAAAATTGCCACCGATCTGACTGATACGCGCCAGCAGCAGTCGTCGCGACGGCTTACCAAACAGGGCATCGGACTTCTCCAGCAGCTTTGCGGCGGCCTCTGCCTTCATCTGCTGCAGCTGCTCCTTCGTCAGCTTGCTCTCGTCAATATTCGGGTCCGTCAGCATCTTGTCCAGATCGATCGATTCGCGTTCAAACGGACTGTCAAAGGGACGCAGCAGCTGAGTCAGTGCCTGTCGCTGTGACTCATCGAGCGTCGCAGCCGCGGCAACTCGCTGCTCAGGCACCGGCCAGACACGCAGGCCCTGCACCGGCCAGACACCACCGATCACACCCGCCACACGCTGTACGAACGGACGGATCTCACTGGTCCCGCCCGCCAGCTCTTCATACAGCACCAGTGCATCCGCAGCATCCAGACGCTGCTGCAGTACCAGCATTCGCGGTGCCGCAGCGGACGGATGAGACGGTATAAACACCGCAGCAGACTTCCAGCGTTCCACACCACTGATTTCACTCAGTCCGGCCGGCTGACCCGGCAACGCGGCAGTGTCGTCAGCACGCGGCACCGGGACACCATGAAGCGGATCAAACAGCAGAACCTCCGAACCCACGAGGACCGCCACCAGCTGCTCTGCCGTTTCAACGAATGATCCGGATGCAGCTGCCGGCGTCGCAGGCTGCAGCACCAGCGAATCAATCTGCCGCTGCCGCAGGGCCTCGGTAAAAGCCCAGATGCGATCCTCCACACCGCCCCGCCCCGTCAGCAAAGCCTCGTACAGACCCACAGGAACACGGTTTTCCTCTGCTGCAGCCAAAGCCACATTGCGGATCAGGTGCCGAAACAGTGCCGTGATGCGACGAGATTCCGCATTCGCCTGATCAGTGCCCGATGGTATCTGCTTCCAAATGGATTCCGTCAGCCCCTTCAGCAACATGCTGTCGCGGATGTACAGCACATCGTTTTCGGAAAACCGCACCGCCCGCGCCGTCCGCAGCGACGTCTCTGATAACAGCGCTGCATTGGCGTCGCTGATCGACAGAGCCTTGACGTCCGCTTCACCACAGGATGCCAGCCATGAATTCAGAGCATTCACAACGGAATCACGGCGCGTCTGCACTCCGAGAGACTCCGGAGAGACCCGCCGCACCGCCGCATTCAGCCGATCCCGACAATCATCCTTTGCTTCTGCCTCAGCCGCAGCCGCCAAATCAGCAGCCTTCGCAGCTTCTTCCGCAGCCCGATCACCGGATCTGCCGCAGCCAGCCACCAGCAGCGCCAGCAGCAAACACTGCACAAAACGAACAGCAGCCGCACCAGTTTTCCAGGCAGTCATCGCCAGGCCCCTGAGTAATGTCAGTTCAGTGACAACACAACGTCTCGAAATCGAGTCAACTCGGACAACAACTGTTCCAGCTGGTCCAGCACAACCATGTTCGGACCGTCACTCAGCGCCGCATCAGGCTCGGGATGAGTTTCCAGGAAGACGGCATCACATCCCGCTGCCACCGCGGCACGCGACAATGTCGGTACCATCTGCCGCTGCCCCCCCGTGACGGCGCCCCCCGGCAGCTGCACACTGTGCGTCGCATCATAGACCACAGGCACCCCGAAAGACTGCATGATCGGCACAGAACGAAAATCGTTCACCAGCCGTCCGTAACCAAATGTTGACCCGCGTTCTGACAGCATAATGCTGTGCAATCCGCGAGCGCGACACTTCCTGACTGCATGCACCGTGTCCTCGGGAGCCACGAACTGGGGCTTTTTGACGTTCACGCAGATATTTCGGGCAACTGCTGCATCCGCCGCTGCCACAATCAAATCCGTTTGCCGAGCCAAAAAGGCGGGAATCTGCAGAATCGAACAGACCTCCGCACACGCCGCAGCCTGCCCGCTCTCGTGGATATCCGTCGTCGTCGGCAGCCCGGTCTGCAGCCTGACCTGTTCCAGCATCCGCAAACCGTCCTGCAGACCAGGCCCTCGATAGCTGTCAACACTGGTGCGGTTGGCCTTGTCAAAACTGGACTTAAAGACAATCTGGTAACCGTGACGATCACGCAGTTGCGCCAGTCGCTCAGCCACCCCCAGCACCAGCTGCTCTGACTCCATCACACACGGACCAAGAATAAACAGCAGCGGATGCCCTGTTCCACACTGGTAATCGCCGATGCTGACGGTATTCACGGTTTTTTCTGACATCAGATCTGTCCGTCCAGTGCCATCTGGTGGAAACAGTGCACAATCTGATCCTGGTTTTCCAGCAGCCAGTCAATCGAAGGCTCGTTCCGCAGCGCCTTCCCGATCGCCTTCGCCGTGGCTTCTCGGTGAGTCCTGAAGAGGATGTCATAATTGAGGTCTTCGGCCGTCAGCACCGCCGGATCCAGCCAGATCGAAATGATGATGCCGAGGTCATTCACTTTCTCCTTCGGAATTACTCCCGCACGCACTGCGTCAAGGACTCCGTTGGCCACCGCCGCCTGGACCGTGCCCATCAGGATATTCGTGTACTTCTCTTTGTTCACAGTGACCTTGCTGACCATCACGGTCACCGGACGAACCTGCACATCGCAGTTCAGCAGAGCAAACACTTTGGAATGTCCGCGAGCCTGATCGCCCATTAACTGGGCAATCGCTGTCCCCACAGGACCATCCAGCTCTCCGATCACAACCTCCGGTTCTGCTGCCGACCAGCCGGCTTCGTCTTCTACCAGAGCTTCCCCAGTTCGCAGAATAATCCTGTCCGCCATAGATCACTGTCCTGAATACATCAGTGTTTGGT
>SXXK01000519.1 GCA_005791255.1 Planctomyces sp. | reverse complement strand
CTGAAAACTAATTCCTCCCCTCGCCCCCGGAACGGGCGAGCGGGGTCGGGGGTGAGGGGGCGACCCACCCCGCAAACGCACTCAGACCGCCCCACACCACACAGCAGCGCAATGACACACGCGAAGCCGGGAAGACGCGAAGCTGAACGCCCCAAACTGACAACTGAAAACTAATTCCTCCCCTCGCCCCCGGAACGGGGGAGAGGGGTCGGGGGTGAGGGGGCAGGACGCCCGCAAAACTACCCCTCCAGCCACGCATGCTGCCCCAGTACCCTGCAGCACAACTCCCTGCAAAGCCGCACGGCCACATACCGGAAGCACTGACAACTATCCCCGCCCCTGCCAGCCCGCCAGCCACGGAACACTCCGGTCAATCACAGAATCCTGACAGATCCCGCTCAGCTCCGTTTCACCATAATCACCCTCGCTGTCGACACTGACAATCTTCAGGTCCAAAAGATCCGCCGCCACAACTGCTGCCAGTTGCTCCGCCTGCTCCAATTCCTGTTCTGTCCAGGCCGCCAGCTCAAACCCAATCTTCTTCGTGTCCCCAGGCAGCTGCACATACCCCAGTTGCACTTCACCTGTGATCCCCAGACTGCGAACCAAACGACGATACAGCGGGAGCTGCAGGTCCACCCACTCGCCCTTCGACCGATGAGTCTTCTCAGGGGGATTTGCTGCCTCGCTGGTCTTGTAGTCCAGAATCCGCACGACCCCGGTCTGGATGTGCCGATCAATCCGGTCAACCCGACCCTCAATCGCTACCCGCCGTCCTCGCACGTCCTCGAAATCCGAAACCACCAGCTTCTGTTCCGTATGCAGAATTCGCCAGCCCTCGCGCACGGATTCCGCCTGCCGCTCCGCAAAGACCTCAAGTCGCGACT
The DNA here is from genome assembly GCA_005791255.1 of Planctomyces sp. Lineage (GTDB taxonomy): Bacteria > Planctomycetota > Planctomycetia > Planctomycetales > Planctomycetaceae > SXXK01. The sequence continues at coordinate 18,638 of SXXK01000519.1, read as the reverse complement.
CAATGATCTTCAGCTGAACACTGACCGTGGCCGAACGCGAACGTCCGAAACGTGTCAAGGCCTGTCGCTGCAGCACGTCTTTCAACAGTTTCGCAATCGCCGCAGCATCAGCCGAGTCCTTCAGCGGCGATGTCCCGAACTCATTCAGCACCTCGTGCATCAGACTGCCAAACGCGGCCGCATCCAGTTCACGCACGTCATCCTCAACATGCCCCAGCCGCAGCTCCCGCCGCAAAAAATAACGGTACGGACAACTCAGATAATCGCGGAATGACGTGACGGCGATCACCGCAGGAGCAGCCGGGATGTTCACTGGAGCCGGTATGCTGAACCCGCCGCCAGCCTCCCCGCCCGCCGCGGCACCCGCTCCATCATCGTCGTCCCCTGCGTCTGCGAAGAACTGCCTCACCCGCTCCGGAATCTCCTCCGGCTCACACGAAAACCACAGCCGCGATGGCACCAGCGGATTCCCGTCATGGTCTCTGCGCCCCATCACAAACACCACCCGCCGACGGCTGTTCAGCAGCAGCCAGACCACACTGGCGTCCCGCGCATATCGCCGGCGACTGTCACTCAGATTCAGGCTCGCACGCAGACTGTCCGGCAGAAATCCGTCACCCCCTTTCACCGATGGAACGTTGCCTTCGTTGAAGCCGGCCACCACCAGAAACGGTGCGTCATCCATCGCCAGGTCCAGCCAGCCGGGCAAATCTATGCCGTCTTCTGACCAGGCCGGAGCCAGCGTTTCAGCAGCCACCTGCGCCAAAAAGAAATCCAGCGCCATCGCCGCCGAACACTCAGGAACGGCTGCTGCCGGAAGTCGCCGCAACTCTTCACAAACCGCCTGCAGTGATTCCACGCAGCGGCAGATCCCCACGTCCGACTCACTCTGCGCTGAATACTGTCGACCACCGTAAACCAGCGACAGCATCCGGACCAGACCCTCGGCCCACAACGTCATCGGACGCGGCTGCTGCAACTGATACCACAGCATCGACTCCGCCGCACTGAACAGCTCGTCCAGCGACTTCTGCCGCGCGGGGATCGAACCGTCCGGATGAATTCTCCCCACGGCGGAGATCGCCGACTCCGCCTGCTCACCCTCCGGCAACAGACATCGCAGCAGCTGCTCCACACCACGACAAACTTCAGCCGTCGCCTCGGGTACTGACCCCCGCCCCAGCATGACGCCCGGAGTCATCTGCAGATGCTGCCCCGTGTACTCGTCCACCGCTTCCAGCCAGCCCGCTGCCGCAGCACCCGATAAACGCTCGGCCAATCGCAACTCCAGCCACGTCGCCAGATCCGGGTGACGAATCAGATCCCGCAGTGATGGAAAGTCCGGTGGCAACTGATCCCGAGCTGACGAGAGATGCTGCGAGACGGATTCCAGCAGACGCCACGGTCGAGTCTTCTGCAGGGAACGCCCAATCGCCGGATTCCCGCGCAAACCAGCGTCAGCCAGAGCCTGCAGCAGCAGCGGAACCAGCTTGTCGTCCGCTACCCCGATCGTAATGTCATCCGCCCGCAGATGAGCCGCAACCGCGGCAACCTCCGCCGTCACCGCCTGCGCAAGTTCCCCCGGACCACCGGCGATTCGCCCGGCCTCCGCCGGGATGTTCAACTGCCGCTGCTCCCAGCGATCCGCAGCCACACAGCCAAACTCGTCGTAGTACTCGGACATCTCCGCCGGCGCCGGCACCAGCGCAATCACCTGAGCACTGCACTGCACCAGCATCCGACGGATCACAGTCGGCATCTCGGCAATTCCCAGCAGCACAATCTGCTGCTCCGCACGACACTCAAACTGCTCCACTGCCACGCGCCGAGCCGTTTGCACATCCCACAGATGCAGCGCATCCAGTCGGCGATGATACTCACGCTGAATCTCGGCCAGCGCCTGCCAGCGAGCCGCCTCCTCAGACTCCCCTGTTCGCGCCAGATGCTCCGAGACCGTTTCAAACGAATGCAGCTCTGCCGCCAGATCTGCATGCTGCCGCCGCAGCGAAGTACACAAAGACACCCACGCTGGCACCGACTGCACCGGCGGTCGATGCGGTATCGCCAGCCGCAGTCGCTCGGCAGGCACTGCATACAGAGCCGACATCCACACCAGCAATTGAGTCAGTTCGGGGGCCAGCGGTCGCTGCACAGGATACAGATGCTCTGGAAAACGTTCGAACGTCTCGATCACAGGCGGCCGCAGACCCGGCCAGCGGTCGCCGTGCCGCTGCACCAGCAACTCCAGCAGCCGCCTGCCGGCTCGCCGCCCCGGAACAACGACCACCACACCCGACAAATCCAGCTCGTCACCGCAGGCAAATCGCCCCGCCAGAAAATCCACTGCCTCCAGCAGTACAGGACGATCCGTTCCCGCAAAAAATCGTTCAAGTGTCATACCGCAGGCCACCTCCAAAAGAAAATCCCGCTGCAGTGCTCACTGCCGCGGGATTTTATCAGGAAAGTGTCAGCCGGGACAACCAGTCAGGAAAAAGACTGAGCGGATGCGACGCGACGCCGCCAGGCTCGCAGCCCACACGCGGCCCCCAACACCAGCATCACTCCGTATGTGCCAGGTTCCGGAACCGCACTGAACATGCCCGGCGTTGTCGAACCGATCTGGATCCCGGCAGGCTCCGTACCACTGGCTGCCCTTATTGCGAAACTGTCGACCACAAAACCGAAAATCGAAGAACCACCGGAATTACTCACCGAGTTGCTGATGTTGGTGATGTGCAGCCACCCGTAGAAATCCTCGGATGTGTCTGACTGAAACCGAAAGCCCACATAGCCTGAAGTCCCCGTAAACTGCCCTTCCAATGCATTGGCATCACCATTCATCGGGTCATAATACAAAACCGCCTGCTGCGACTCGTTCGCAAAATCCGCCGCTGTCAGCAGGTAATCCGCGGCAAAATTCGTCGCCAGCCACTTGCCGTCGCCAGCGGCGCCGCCGATCCCATCGTACAGGTCATTCGCAAACCCGGTGGTGTCTGCCGACACGGCTGACCCGGTTGTCGCGAACGTCAGTCGTCCCAAAGGCTCACGCGGATCGCTCGGCAGATTCGGACCGTTGCTGGCAACCCGATACAGACTGTCAGATTGCCCGGCCTGATCGTTCAGAGATGGCCCCAGAAACAGCAGCTCATTCTCGGGTAATCCAAGGGCAGCCGCGTTCGGCAGTGGATTCGGCGACGAATACAGAATCGGCAACATCGGATCATTAAACTTGAAGATGAAATTGCAGAACGTCATAGGTTCGCTGGAAACTTGCCAGCCTGAATTGTAAACGCCTGGAGTCGACAGGCTCTCCTGCTGAAACAAAAACGGCCCGTAAATCACCTCAGCACGCAAAGAGTCTGCCGCAGAAAGTACCAGCAATGGCGCCAGCAGCCGGAACGCCCTCGCAAAAAGTCGGACACAGAGGTTTTTCTGAACAAATTGCATCACTACTCTCCGGAAACGGCTGCAGTGCATCGGCTCGCTCACAGCATTGATGTGTGTCGGCAACTCGCTGCTACAGCAAAAGAAGACGGTCAGAGAATCGGCAGGGGATAACTGATTTGCATGCGATCAGGCAGAATCTGCCGATTGCAGCGATCGTCGTGGTGCCTCTGCGATGCTGATTTCGAAATTGTGGCCAGCCATTCCGAAGCAACGCGAAGTTTGTGCCATCCCGGCACCTGCACACTCGTTTCAGGCGACCGAGAATCAAGGGCACAATCCTGTCCCCTCGTCTCCGCCGCCGCACTGAAAACTAGTCAGGTGGCATGGCTGCAGCAATTCCGCGTTTCTCGATCCGATCAGTTTTACTGAGAGCGCCGTCTGTTCTGAGGATCCTGACTGTGAGGAGAATTTGTTGCCAAAACCGGCTGTCTGATGCGGGATCGCATCACCGATGACTGCGGCACGTTGCCGCCAGTCCACAAAACTTATGCACAGGGGCGATTTTCGCCGAAAAGTGTTGACCACAGCCAACGTCAGTGTTGCCATGGACCGGCAACACGACGCTCGCGGGGACACACCCATCCGGCAATCTCCGCTGCACCGGCGGGAGTACTAACAGGAATCCGCCGATCGCCACAAGACCAACTCAGCCAGCAGGGCAATACCGCAGAATTTCAGGACTGGCAGCCCTTGTCTCGCCGTCGGTGATTCCCCCCGCTTTTCCCCGGTTTCTGTTGCTCACCAGGTATTTGTCGCTAAAGTCGAATCAGATACGGCAGTGATTTGCCTGCACTCTGCCCGCTCTTTACCCGCCCTCCCGTTGGTCACCCTCCCAAACCCCTGCCGGATTGCCCCCATGCACAGCTCTGTGTCGACCAGTGGCCTGGCCCTCGTCGCGTGGTTGCTCGTGACCGCCGGTCATGCTGCTGCGCAGACCGCGGAAAGCCCGGTCGATCTCTTCGAAAGGACGATCCGCCCGCTGCTCCTGGATCGCTGTATCGAATGCCACGGCCCCACAAAGCAGGAACATCAGGTGCGTCTCGATCGACGCAGCGATGTACTGTCAGGATCGGCCTCCGATATCCCCCTGATTGTCCCCGGTCAACCCGGCAAAAGTCGTCTCTGGCAGGTGCTGCAGCATGCGGAAGATGACATCCGCATGCCCTCCTCTGGAAAACTGGATCAGCCCGCGCTCGACGCCGTGCAGTCCTGGATCCTGCAGGGCGCCCCATGGCCCGAAACCGCTGACCTCGAAGCCGATGCCACGGCTCGGCTGCAACGCTGGAGACAGCACTGGGCGTTTCAGCCGGTCCGCGTTCCTGACCTCAGTACCCAGCCACCGAACATTCCGACCATCGACTGGCTCATTGACCGGCAGCTGCAGCCCCACGGACTGCAGCGCTCCCCCGCCGCCCCTGCCGCCGTCATCACTCGCAGACTCGCCTATGCCATTACCGGGCTGCCACCCGAACTGACAGATCTGGCAGCAGCTCGCAACGCAGAACAAACCGGAACCCTCAGTGCATGGCTCAGCGATTACACAGAACGGCTGCTGGCACAACCGCAGTACGGCGAGCGCTGGGGACGCTACTGGCTCGATGTGGCTCGTTACGCCGACACCAAAGGCTACGTGTTCACCGAAAACCGCGAATATGCCGACGCCTGGCGCTATCGTGAATGGGTCATTCGCTCGCTGAATAATGACCAGCCCTTCGATCAGTTCATTCATCAGCAACTGGCCGCCGATCGCCTGCCGGGGGCTGATGACCCGGCACAACTCGCCGCCATGGGGTTCCTGACACTCGGACGCAGATTCCTCAACAACACTCACGACATCATCGACGACCGCATCGACCTCGTCACTCGGGGACTTATGGGAGTCACCGTGTCCTGTGCCCGTTGCCACGATCACAAGTATGACCCCATCAGCCAGGCCGATTACTACAGCCTGTACGGCGTCTTTGCGTCGTCCGAGGAACCCGGCGGAGAACCCTCTCCGCTCCGGCTGGTCGATCGACCTCAACCCGTGGAACCGGTGATTTTTGTTCGCGGAAGTCCGGGTAATCGTGGTCCGGCGGTGCCCAGACGTTTCCCTGTGGCACTCTCAGCGCCGGATGCTCCTGCATGGCAGACCGGCAGCGGCCGACTTGAACTGGCTCAGGCCATCACCAGCCCTGCCAATCCGCTCACCGCCCGCGTTGCGGTGAATCGCATCTGGATGCACCTGTTCGGGCAGGGTCTTGTGCAGACGCCCGGAGATTTCGGAGTCCGCACCGAGAAACCGCAGCACGCTGAACTGCTCGACTGGCTGTCTGCCGAATTTATGGCCAGTGGCTGGTCCCGCAAAACGCTCCTCCGCACAATTCTCCGCTCCGAAACATGGCGGCAAAGCTCTGATCGTCGTCCGGACGCCGAGCCTGCTGACCCCGAAAACCGCCTGCTCGCGCGGATGAATCGCCAGAGACTTGATTTTGAGGCCCAGCGCGATTCGGTTCTCGCCGCCTCCGGTCAGCTCGACAGAACAGTCGGAGGCCCCTCGGCAGATCTCGCCAGCGATCCCGCCGTCACACGCCGCGCTGTCTACGCCCGCATCGATCGCCAGAACCTGCCCGGTCTCTTTCGCACTTTCGACCTCGCCAGCCCGGATGCTCATGCACCCCGCCGCTACCAGACCACAATTCCGCAGCAGGCACTGTTCTACCTGAACAACACCTTTGTGCTGAATCAGTCTTCTGAAATCGCCAGGATTACGGCAGCCGCCGGAGACGACCGAATTGCGGCAGTGTTTGCACAGGTTCTCAGACGTACCCCGACTGCCGCAGAACTGGCCGACTGCCGCTCCTTCCTGCAGACCATCGCAGAACTCCAGCAGCAGGCAGGGCAGGGCGGCTGGCAGCTCGGCTGGGGCTCACTCCCGGAAAATGCCCTCAGCGTTTCCAGCTTTCAGCCGCTCACCGTCGTTCGCGAAGGTCGGCTGCAGGGCGGAGATCAGCTCCCCGATCCACAGCTCGGCTGGGTGTTTCTCAGCCGCAATGGCGGACATCCCGGCAACGATCTGCAGCACTGTGCCATCCGTCGCTGGACCGCCGACAATGACTGTCGGGTGCTGCTCCACGGTGTTGTCACTCACGATTCCGATCAGGGGGACGGCGTACGCATGAAAGTGCTCGCATCGGACGGGAGACTGCTGGCAGAAACCATCGCCGCCAATGGCACGCAGACCGTCGCGGCTGCCGGCATTCAACTGCAGGCCGGACAGTTTGTGGACTTTGTCGTCGACTGCCGCACGAACTCCAGCCATGACTCTTTTCGCTCAAAAATTGTGGTCACTCAGGCCGTCGACGGACAGCCTGTACGAATCTGGAATTCGGAACAGGATTTCCGCGAAGCCCCGACACCACGTCAGGATCCCTGGGCACAACTGGCTCAGACACTGCTGCTGACCAACGAATTCTCCTTCATTGACTGAACAGGGTGACATAATGTCCGCAGCCATTCCAATTCCCTTCGTTCGTCCTGACCAGTCGCCCATTGTCGTTGGCCGTCGCGGCATGCTCGCCCGCTGTGGCATGGGCTTTGGTGGACTGGCACTCGCCGACCTGCTGCAGCAGACACAGGCCGGCGAACCACTGAATCCAATGACCCCGCGGCAGCCACACTTCCCGTCCCGCGTCAAACATGTGATCCACCTGTTCATGAACGGCGGGCCGTCCCACGTCGACACGTTCGATTACAAGCCCGAACTGCAGCGCCGCGGCGGCGAAAAAATTGCCAGTGGAAACCTCGCCACCGAACGCCCCACAGGAGCCCTGTACCCGTCCCCGTGGAGATTTCGGCCCTGTGGGGAAAGCGGACTCATGATCAGTGATCTGTTCCGCAAAACCTCAGCACACGCTGATAAACTCTGCGTCATCCGTTCGATGCACGCCGATGTGCCCAACCACGAACCATCGCTGATGCTGATGAACTGCGGAGATGCCCGACTCGTCCGCCCCAGCATGGGCTCATGGCTCACCTGGGGTCTCGGTACAGACAACCAAAATCTTCCCGGCTTTGTCGCCATGTGTCCGGGAGGCTATCCCATTCAGGAATCGCAGAACTGGCAGGCCGGATTCCTCCCCGGGATCTTCCAGGGAACCTACGTCGATACCAACCACACGGAACTCGAAAAACTCATCGAAAACGTGCGGAATGATCGCATCAGCAACACCGAACAGACACAGCAGCTGCGCCTGCTGCGACTCCTGAACCAGCAACACCTCGAACAACGACCCGGCGATGCGCAACTGGAGTCACGGATCCAGTCGTTCGAGCTGGCGTTTCGCATGCAGACCGACGCCGCTGATGCCTTCGATGTGTCGCGCGAGCCCAAACACATTCGCGAAATGTACGGCGAAGGAGTCCAGGCAAGACAGATCCTGATCGCCCGCAGACTGGTGGAACGCGGCGTCCGCTTTGTTCAGGTCTGGCACGGGCAGGGACAACCGTGGGACAACCACGATGATATCGAAGTCAACCACGCCCGACTGGCCCGCCAGTGCGATCAGGCCATTGCGGCTCTGCTCACAGACCTCGACCAGCGCGGTCTGCTCGATGAAACACTCGTCATCTGGGGAGGTGAATTCGGCAGAACTCCCACGGTGGAGCTCCCCACGAAAGGCGCCAACGCCGGAAAAATCAACGGACGTGATCACAACCACTGGGGCTTCACCATGTGGCTCGCAGGAGGCGGCGTGCGGGGCGGCTATGCTCACGGTGCCACCGACGAATTCGGGTTCAAAGCGGTCGAAAAGCCCGTTCACGTACACGATCTGCACGCCACGCTGCTGAAACTGATCGGCTTCGACCACGAAAAGTTCACTTTCCGATACGCCGGACGAGATTTCCGCCTGACTGATGTGCACGTTAAAGTCGTCGAAGAACTCATCGCCTGACAACTCAGCCGGCTGCAAACGTCCGATCCAGAAACGGCCCCACCAGACCTGCCAGCGGCGGCAGGTCGATCAAAAACGAGTCGTGCCCGAACGGACAACGCAGCTCCAGAAAACTCACGTGTCGCCTGATCTTCAGCAGGGCCGACACCAGCTCCCGGCTCTGACTGGTCGGAAACAGCCAGTCTGTGTCATACGAAGCCACAAAAAATCGACAACGGGACTGATCAAGAGCCTCCGCCAGCGAGCCAAAGCCTTCCTCCAGATCAAAATAGTCCATCATCCGAGTCAGATACAGGTAACTGTTCGCGTCGAACCGCTGCACAAATCGCTTCCCCTGATAGTGCAGATAGCTCTCAATCTGAAACTCCGTCTCCTTCTGCATACTGTAGGCAAACTTCTCGCTGTTCTGCAGCCGCCGACCAAACTTCAGCTCAATCGAATTCTCTGACAAATACGTGATGTGCGCCACCATACGGGCCAGGGCCAGACCATATCGAGGCCCCTCAGACTCGTAGTAATCCCCGTTGCTGAACCCCGGATCCGCATAAATCGCACGCCGGCCCACAGCATTGAAGGCGATCCCCTGAGCGGTCAGACGCGGCGCAGATGCCAGCACCACAGCTGCCCGCACCTGATCCGGAAAACGCACCGCCCACTCCAGCACCTGCATGCCGCCCAGACTGCCCCCCACAACACCCAGCAGCCGGGAAATCCCCAGCGATCTCACCAGCTCAGAATGCACACTCACGACATCCCGAATCGTCAAAAACGGAAAATTCAGACAGTAGCGACGGCCCGTTTCAGGATTCACCGACCCCGGCCCGGTCGTTCCCTGACAGCCCCCCAGCACGTTCGCACAGATCACAAAGTACTTTGCAGTGTCCAGACCTCGCCCACGGCCAATAAAACCGTCCCACCAGCCAGGCTTCCGGTCCGCGTCCGTGTGCCAGCCCGCCGCATGAGCATCCCCGGTCAGAGCATGACACACAAAGAGCGCATTGCTCCTGTCAGCATTCAGCTCGCCATACGTCTCATAGGCCACTGTGATCGGCCCCAGCAGCTCGCCGCTGGCCATCCGCAGCGCAGCCGGCGGCCTGAACAGCTCGATGTACTGCGTCGCCGTCCGCCCCACCGATCCGGCATTCACAAATTCCCGCCCCGACTCGATTTCACCCATAACTCACTTTCACAGCATTCGCCGAGGGTCTGATTCTTCCGAAAATGACGACTGCACCGAACACGACGACGCGCACACACACACACACCCGCCACTCAGACAACTTCTCCGGAACACTCAGGCAACTTCTGCCGATCTGAAAACAAGGTTGAACTTCCCCTGAACCGGTTGGTTAGCGTTCACTGACGCCCAACGACCCGCACTCAGGCAAACCCGCAAACCCCGGCACATCATTCAAAACTCAACGCCGATTGTGTCGGTCCTGACAATAACGACAATTTCTCCATTTTTTCAGAAGGTTTCCGCGAACATCTTCGGCAAATACTCACGTAAAACTGGAGAACTGAGAGACTCTGGTAGAAATTCAGGCAAGTTTGCCGAATTTCAGGCGGGCTGCCCGTTTCCTCAGACCTCCTCACTGCGATGATCCTGTCTGTCGCTTTAGGGAAAACCCCCTTTCAATTCCCCGAATCTGCAGCTTGCCTCGCCAGTGTGGCTTGTGTAGTCCCTATTCGTGGTATTCTAAACAGCGCTGTTTTCAAACCCTGGCAGGATATTTGCACAGGATTCTGAACGCTGGTTGTTGTGTGCCGATCTGCAACACGTCGGATTTCCCGTCCGTGCTGTCGCAAGGCTCACGACCTCCGGCCCGGGCCATGACAACCCGCTGAATGACACATCATCGACGGATGACAGACGTACGACCAGATCACTCCATGGTGATCGCTCATCGTCCGATTCCTGACTAAGTGCTGACAAACACCCGCCAGGGTGCCTGCGAGTCCTAACTATGAGCTTCATGGTACTCACTCTGGTAGTAGGCTTTTCAGTTGCCGTCCTGGCAGCACCGGCCGTCGGTGTGCTGTGCAAACACCTCCAGATCGTTGATCGGCCGGACGGTCATCGTAAGCTCCATTCGACCATCGTCCCCCTGACTGGCGGCCCCACGCTGCTGATATCAATTATCTGCGCCGTCGCCGCAGGCATCGCCTGGCAGCCTGACGCACTCGCCGCGACACGCGGTGATGCCTGGTTCCTGCTCTGCCTCTCCATCGCCACCGCCGTTCTGGTGACCGTGGGAATGCTTGACGACCGCTTCGGACTGCGGGGTCGCCAGAAACTGGCCGGCCAGTTCATTGCCGCCGTCATCATGGTCCCGTCCGGCATTGAAATCCAGTCCGTCACAATTTTCGGTGAACCCGTTTCGCTCGGGGTGTTCTCAATCTGTTTCACGGTCTTCTGGATCCTCGGTGCCATAAACGCTCTGAACCTGATTGACGGCGTTGACGGACTGGCGTCCACAACGGGCATCGTTCTCAGTCTGTCCATCGCTGCCGTCACTTTCCTGCAGCAGGGGCGGAATGACGGTCTCCTCATCGCTCTGGCCCTCGCCGGAGCACTCTGTGGATTCCTCGTTTACAACTTCCCCCCCGCTCGCATGTTCCTCGGCGACTCCGGCAGTATGCTCATCGGGCTGGTCCTCGGGACCGTTGCACTCAAATGCTCCGTCAAGCAATACACCGCTGTCGCCCTGATCATGCCAACAGCCATCTGGGCGATTCCTATTTTTGACGTCGCCATGGCCATCGTTCGGCGACGCCTGACAGGCCGCAGTATCTACGCCACAGATCGCGGACACCTGCATCACTGCCTGCAGCGACGCGGGCACACCGGTGGGCGACTCCTGCTCGTCGTCGGCACACTGTGTGCCATAACGGGTATGGGTGCCATCGCCAGTGCCTTCTTTGAGAACGACATCTATGCCATCGCTTCCGTGATCACGGCTCTCTCACTGCTTATCGTCTCCCGATCCTTCGGCCACACGGAAATGACCCTCATGGCCCGACGTTTTCGCCGCGTGACCGTCTCCATGTTCACTCGCAGACGTCACGGCGACACCATGCACCACGAACAAATCCGGTTGCAGGGTCACCACGAATGGGCACTGCTCTGGGACGCTCTGATGCACGCTTCGGTCACGCAGGGTCTGCACTTCGTGGAACTGACTATCAACATGCCCAGCGCAGGCGAGTTCTACCACGCCACGTATCGAAACTCTCATAATGTCGATGCCCACGAGCTGTGGCGCTGCGAACTGCCACTGATCGTAGACAATTTCGTGATCGGTCACATTCGAGTCGAGGATTCGGCACGCGGACAGTTCACCGAATGGCTGGCCGACCTGTCACGCAACCTTGAACCCGTGCAGGCAACACTGCACACACTCCTCGCCCCACTCCGCAGGAAACCAAATCCCGCCCCGGTCAGTCCCTCGGCAACTCTGGCACTGCTGCCGGAACGCGTTGGCACCTGAAATTGTCAGTTGCCCGCCTGCAGCCGCTCAATCAGCACTACGCGAAATCCAGCAAGGTCGTACCGATCTGTACCAGGATAGCGCATGCTGAAACTCGATTCCGAGTCGGCCGGACCAGTCAGAAACGCGCCGCCTCTGACAGCGTACTCGTCAATCCGCTCTCCACCCTCCGGCTCGCACCATTCCATCACATTACCGTGCATGTCGTACAGTCCTCCGGCATTCGGAAGCAGCGAACCCACCGGCAGCGTCGACACGGACGAGATACGTGCATAGTCAGGCAGAAACGATTCGTCATCTGAACAGTGGAAAGCCGTCGTGGTGCCCCAGCGACAGGCTCGCTCCCACTCGCTCTCAGTCGGCAGCCGAAAACCCGACACACCACCGTTCAGCACCCACACCTCAGTACCATCCGCCCCCCGCTGCCGCTCGTAGCATGTCGCCAGACCGCAACGGCGACTCAACCAGTTACAAAACTGCACGGCATCAGTGCGACTGACCTGCTGCACCGGATGATCGGGCCCGTTCCCCACGTCCCGGTCCGGCCCCTCCCACGCCTCCGGCTTCTGGTCGGCAGGCCACGCAGGATCATCCACAAATCGCTGAAACAGCCCCTGAGTCACCTCGTGGTCGGACATCCACACAGCCAACGGGACGGACGACGCTGCACCGCTGTCCCCCGGAATCCGGATCAGAGTCAGACCGTCGTTGACAGATCGCCAATCCGCAGTCCCATCCTGCACAGCCACCAGGCTGTCAGGCGACTCTCCCGCACTCGACGATAACACAGCCAGCAGGCGGACAGCCGCCGCATGCTCACACGAGTCCGCGGACCTGACCAGCTGCTGCACACGCAGGCGCAGTCGGTACTCGGCGTCACGAGTCATTCTGACACCCACGGCCGGACGCAGTGCCAGCATCAGTGCAGCGTTCAGATCACTGCTTCCCGTCAGCTCCAGTTCTCCCGAACTGCTGCCAAATCCCCCCCAGGTCGACGCCTCGCGAATCCACCACACTCGCTCAATCGGATCAGCCACCCCCGATCGACACATAGCTTCAGCCCAGCGCGACTCCCCCAATTGCAGCGCCAGTAATGCCAGCCTGGCACGCTGCCGCAGGTCACGAGGGGCCTTCAGAGCCTCCATCCGGACGGCGATCGCTGCCACTGCCGCCTCCGCCCTGTCAACCAGCCCGGCAGCCAGCACAGCGGAATCCGGGAGCAGTGGATTCAGCACCTGCCCGGTCAGGTATTCGCTCTCGTCAACATCCAGCGCCGCGAGCGCCAGTGCCAGCGGCAGCCGCCGGCCCGCGTCCGACTCGCGGTCCCGCTCCTCCAATAACCGCTGCCGCAGCATCAACTGCGGATACCGAGCGGATGTCAGTTCGCCGACCGCCCGCGTCAGCTCGGTGCCCCGCACATCCCGCAGCGCATCCACCTCCGCTGCCATCCGATCAAGCATCTGCCGCTGCTCCAGACGCTCCGCGTTCCACCGGAATACTCCCACGAGTGCCAGACCGGCGGCACCCGCCAGCCCCCACCGCTGCAGATGCTGCCGCGCAGCCGCCCGCATCAGGCGACGCTCATCTGCGGTCCACTTCGACGATGACACCAGACAGCGAATCCACAGCCACTCCCGCAGTGACGGCAGATTGCCCGCTGTCCGCCGCAGATTCCAGGTTCCTGACCGCTCGGCCAGCAACAGCTCCGTCCTGCCCCTCAGAGTCTCACGCTGTCGCCGGGACAACCACGCATGAATCGAAGGCACCAGAAAGTCGTGCGTGAGCTGATAGCGCGAACCAGTCACTCGGCTCTCACCGGAATTCACACCTGCCGCTGCCTCTGCGTCCAATTCCGAATCAATCGGCGTCAGGAGACGCAGGTCGCGGTCCAGCACATTCATTAACTGCTCAAAACACCCATCCCCCAATCCGAGTCCGGATGCCGCTCGCAATTCCTCAAGCGTCCTCGCGGAACCACGAATCACCAGTTGCCCGGCGGGCAGCATCACTCGCAGCAACCGTCGCGCCGCCTCCGACTGCATTCGCAAGGCAGGGTTGGCCCCCCGCCCCTCAAATACGGACTCCAGATAAGCCACACCCGCACCCTCGGCACCGCCCAGCTCCTGCAGTGTCCTCGGCTCCCATTCCCGCTGCCGCACCAGCTCAGCCAGCACCACCAGACGCACACACACAACCCGACCGGACTCCGATACCTGCTCAACCGCCATTCGCAGAAACTGCCTCTGCGAAGCTGACAGGACGCCTTCCCGCGGCAGTCGTCCCCACGCCCGTCCAAACTGCTCGAGCACCCGCTCAGAATGCTCCTCGTCAAACAAATCCACCACCGCCGTATTCTCGCCCTGTCGCATGGGGATCTCCAGCGCTCCCATCAAGCGCGCTGTCCCGAGGGCAAAATCGTCACGAACCAGCAGCACAGCCTTCAGAGACTCACCCTCACACTGACGCAGTGCCCGCACCAGCAGACTGTCAGAATCCAGCTGCTGACCACTCAGCCACTGCTCGAGCTGATCGATCACCAGCACCAGCCTCCGCAGCCGCCTCTGACGAATCACCGCCAGCAGCCCCGCCAAATCCTCGTTTACCGGCAACCCCGGAACACAACGACGCAATGCCGCCTCCAGACGACGCTCCGTCTCACCGCCCGCCGCCTCCACGTACACCACATCCACACCCGCCGCCAGACGCGGCACTATCCCGGCTCGCATCAATGAGGATTTGCCACAGCCGCTCGGACCGTAGATCACTCCCACCAGCAACGGCGGACCGGCGTCAGAGCCGCTCAGGCGACGCACCCAGAATGACACCGACTCCGCCAGCCCCTCACGGTCCACCGGACCGGGCAGCAGTTGCAGAAACGCCGCAGCATCCTCCCGCGTAAAACACTGCAGCCCCCGCGGGACCAGCCGCACCTCCTCCGAAATTCGCAGATGCGAAGACGGCCCGGCTCCACCAGCACCATTCCCGTCAAACCACGACTGCAGCTCGTCCGCAAACTCCTCCAGATCCCCGTACCGATCCACCGCTCGCTTCGCCAGCGCCTTCAGACAGATTCGCTCCAGCTCACTCGGGATTCGAGCACGAAACTCTCGCAGTGAACGCGGGGCCGCGGAGATCACCTGGCTCAGAGTCTCCCGCAGGGACCCACCACGGAAAGGCCGTGAATCTGTCAACATTTCATACATCACCACGCCCAGCGAAAACAGATCGCTGCGACCGTCCAGCCGATGGCCCTCACCCCGCGCCTGCTCCGGGCTCATGTACGCCGGCGTGCCGGCAATCGCGTACTCAGCCGGATGCTGGTCCCCGTGAATCGCCAGCCCGAAATCCGCCACATAGGGAATACGCCCCGCACGGGAAATCAGAATATTCGCAGGCTTCACATCACGATGAATAATCTTCCGCAAATGCGCCGCATGCAGCGCCCGAGCCACCGGAATCAACAACCGCACCGTCTCGCGCTCCGTCAGCCCGCCTGCTCGAATCTCTGACTCCAGAGTCCCTCCGTCGATGTACCGAGACACCACCCAGACACCACCCGCAGCCGTCCGACCCGCATCATAGACCGTCACCACATTCGGATGATCCAGCTGCGCCGCCATTCGCGCTTCTGACAGATAGTTTTCCAGCTCAGCAGCACTGGAAAAACGCCCCGGGGCCGGCACCTTCACCGCCACCGCTCGACGCAGCTCCGTGTCATACCCCAGATACACCCGACCAAATGCCCCCTCACCCAAAACGCGATCCAGTCGATAACGGCCAACCCCCACCAATTCCGCCGGCTCAAAACCGGCCGACGGAACCTCAGCACTCTGCAGCAATGTCTTCAGCTGGTCCGCACTGTCCGCTGCCGCGGAATCCGAAAGACGGACCACCTGCGTCGCATCATCCACCGAACCGCCAGCGTTCGATGCCTCCACACGCGACTTCGGCAGCGTCCCCTCCGTCCGCAGCTCGTCCTCACCCTCAGAACTCATAAACACGCCCCGGCTCGGCCACTGTCAAACCCGGCCTTCTCAAGTCCCGCAGCTCCGACACAATTTCGTCGAAAAATACCGGTTTCAGATGCCACGCCAGTACCGGAACACCTGCCCGCAGCTGACCCAGCTCCGCCGCAAATGTCACACTGCTCAAATGCCCCGACTTCTCCGCCAACCAGCCCAAAGAGGCCGGAAAACTGCACTCCAGAAACACGGCCCGCAGATTCCGACAACCCGCCAGCAGTTCCCAGACTCGTCGAGTCGGCAGGGTGTCAGTAATGAACGCCACCGTGCTGCTGCCGTCGTCCACCAAAAATCCCAGCGTCGGTACCGGATGATCCAGAGCCACCGGAGTCACCTGCAGGCCACATGAATTCACCGGCTCCTCCGCCCGCAGCTCCTGCAAACGCAAAAACGGAGTCTCCTCGCGGGATAATCGTACAAAATCCGGCCAGATCCGATCGTTAAACACGTCCGACCGCAGACTCGCAAACGTCGCAGCACTCGCCAAAATCCGCGGACACTCCGGAACCGGCCGATACACATTGTCCAGAAAAAACGGCAGCGAACCAATGTGATCCAAATGACTGTGCGACAGAAAGACGTCCCGAATCAACTGCTGACGCTCAAGTGGCACCAGACAACCAACCGTCCCCGCATCGATCGCCGTGTAGTCGTTGATCAGCACAGACTGACTGAACTGCAGCATCCCCGATACACCCACACTGGACGGCAGCAGTTCCACTCTCATGCTCAGATCCCGTCAGATGTTCTCAAGGACAACCCCCCACTGAATCCCGCCAGAGCTTACCGGGGAAAGCCACGCAAATCCAGACCCCCGCTCAGCGGCTCATACCCGAACTCCTGCGACCACCCGGTCCGAAATAATGATTCAACCCGATGTGCAGCTCGGAATCAAACTGCCGGTCGCTGCTCGTTGGCACCACAACACTCATCGTCAGATTCGTTCGACGATACAGCTGAGCAGTCAGGCCGGTCGTCAGGTTCACCACGTTCGCCCGACTTCCCGCGTTCCCGAATTCCAGCGGCACACCACCCACATTCGCCGAAAAATAGTCGGCCGACTGCAGCATCTCATTGAAATGCAGCTCCAGCACACCCGCCAGACCCGTCAGAGTCTTATCAGCCGCCGCATCCGCCTGGTACAGCCACACACCTCCCTGGACACTGGCATACAAAACGGCGCTCTCCTGCAGTCGCCCCGCCGCAGACTCACCCGAGTACCGGTCCTCAACAAGTACTGCCTCTCCGGTCGTATCGAATGCCACCTGGCCAAATCCCTGAATGAAAGTGCGGTCCGTCGGAGTCATCAGCAGACCCAGCCACGGCGCCACTGTTACGGCTTCACCGCTGCGACGCATGTACAACGCCCGGTTCTGAATCACCGTATCATCCGCAGTCGGCAGCTCCACTGACAAACCACCCGAAACCACACCTGACTCCGTCTGCAGCAGCAACTGTTTCAACGCCACGGACAGATTTCCCAGCTCTGCCGCAGATCCACCCGTCGTCATGAGCTCCTCGTTCAGCAACTGAGTACTGTCAAAGGTCCCTGCAAACGGCAGTCGCACCTCAGCCGATGTCCAGCTGTCGTTAAACGTACGCTCAAACCCCGGCACAAATCGCTGCACATCCCCGTAACCCGCCGAACCCACCACCGAATTGAAATAATTGTAGTTGAAGAACACCCGATCCCGCGGCAGAGGACTGTTCTCCTCACTGATCTTGTACTGCGAAATCTGCGAACCCGCTCGCGACAAAGCCAGACTCTGACCCTCGGCAAAACCGCCACGGTAAAATCCGTCCTGCACACCCAGCGACAAATCCGCCAGTCCCGATCCCGCTGACTGCCCGCCCGACAAATTTGCTCGCAGGTCCCGCAAACTGGACTCACTCACCGTCCCGGTGTACCCCGCAGCGCCTGCAGACCCCGTCCGACTCACCAAATCCGCCACCACGCCCCGCTCAGCTGATGTCAGACCGTCATAATTCAGCAGCTGGCCATCAACGTTGAACAACAGTCCCACCGATCCCCCGTTTGCCTGCCCGCCCCCGGCAGAACTACCCGGAATGTCCACTCGAAACACATCCGCCGTAATTCGCTCGGCAAACAGATCACTCATCCCCCCACCCCGGATGAACAATGACTGAGGCTGAAACATTGGCCCCGTCGCCACAAACTGCTGCTGATTCGTGAAACCCAGCATATCGCCGGCGATATTCGGAGTCAGACCAACGCGACGACCAGCTGTCCCCACACTTCGACTCGCCAAACGACGCTGACGACCACTCATCGAAGGCGGAGCAGCCCGACGGGCACTCGCTTCCACCTGCTCCGCAGCCGTTCCTGCACCCGCCGCACCAGCCCCCGCCGCAGACTGCGAATCAGTCGCCTGACCATACACCTCAGCACTCAGAATCAACAACAACGCCGCCGCTATACCGCCCCGAAACATACCGCTGCCCGTCCCTTCCATCCATGGCCGACGAGTCATCCGCTGCCAAATCTTCCCTGTCCAGCCCAAAACACACTGCGCAGCAGACCCCCCTTACCTCCATCGACCACCAGCAATCACCACAAACATCCGACAATCACGAAAAACCAACACGCTCCGCGACAGCCACCACACCAGGCCGAGCTTTCCCCGTAATCGACAGACAACGACACACGCCAGCAAACACTCCGGCAAATACCGCCGAAAACAAATTGCCAACCGCCAATTGAAAACTGGCCACTGAAAACCAAT
>SXXK01000518.1 GCA_005791255.1 Planctomyces sp. | reverse complement strand
GTGTTTTTCGGGCAGTTCCAGACGGCAGCAGCCCAGATCAAGCAGGCGGGCGGCCCGGGGGCCTGAACAGCGAAGTTCGGAGTGCAGCCGGTAGTACATGAATCGACCGTCGCGACGAACCTGGACCAGTCGAGCGTGTTTGAGCACCTTCAGGTGGTGCGACACGGTGACAAGTTCAGCGTCGAGGAATTCTGCGAGATCTGAGACCGTCAATTCGCCGGGTCTGAGTGCTTCGATGAGCCGGAGTCGGTGCGGGTCAGCGAGAGCTTTCAGGCGTTCGGCGCAGAAGTCTGCGTGAAAGGCATCGGTGGTGGTCATGTGATTGCGGGGCATTGGGGAGAGAGATGGCGTGCGAGATATCTGACTATCTCAGCGAAGCTCGTCGGTGCTGGCAAGTGGTTGCGGAAATATTCTTAAATCTGTAAGAGTGTTAGTGTGTTGGTATCGGGGCGGCAGCAGTTTGGATAGACTGTGGTGAGGCAGAGTGTGTGGTGTTACGGCCGGTTCGGCAGGAGTATCGGGTGATGCGGTGTGGGGTAAGTCCTGGCGGGGGCAGGTTCGGCTGGGGGCGACGTTTGTCGGCCATTGCTGTTCGTTCCGGCTTTACGCTGATTGAGCTGCTGGTGGTCATTGCGATTATTGCGGTGCTGGTGGCATTGATACTGCCGGCGGTGCAGCAGGCGCGTGATGCGGCCCGCAGGACTCAGAGCAGGAACAATCTGAAGCAGATCGTGCTGGCTGCGATGAATTTCGAGGAGACGTACCGGCATTTGCCGACCAGTGGCGGTTACGACTATTCCCCCGGGTTTGCTCCGAACGCCGCGCCTTACGAAAGCCGAGTGCGCGGCACCCCCGTGGCGACTCCGAACGTCCACACCATCATCCCGGGCTATGGTGCATTCCGGCCACGGTGGGGGGACCCGGCGGACCAGCCGAGGTATCAGTTGGGATCAACGCTGTATTCGCTGCTGCCATTTCTGGAGCAGGCGGCGTTGTTTGACGATCCGCTGACCTGTTATCGGACTGGATTGCCGGTGTTTTACATGCCATCGCGGCGAAGTGGTGTGTTTGTGATTCCGACTGTGGACGGGGTGTATCCGGGTTGGGGTTACAGTGACGGTGGTCAGGGGCCCTGCGGCCGAACGGATTATGCGGCGAATGAGCTGGTGTTCTGGACGACCTATGCGGGCTGGGGGAAGGTGAGTCAGTATCGGGATCTGACGGACGGTGCATCGAACACGGTGTTTTTCGGTGAAAAGGCGATGGCTCAGAGGGCCTGGCAGACCGGGGTGATGTATTGGGATGAGCCGTGGATTTTGGGTGGTAATGGTGGCGTGGGCCGATGTGGCATCGAACTGTACAGTGATTCGCAGCTGAATCTGTTTCCGGAGCGGGCCAGTGGTGCGGGCTGGAATGACGGGCAGTACAGTTGTGGTGGCGGCAACTGGGGAACTCCGAGCCCCGGTGGGCCCCAGTTTGCTCTGGGGGATGGCAGTGTTCGTGTGGTCAGTTTTCAGGTAGATCGGGGTGTGATGCAGAATTTGATTCGTCCGGCGGACGGGCGGATTGTCGGCGAGTATTAGGATGAGTTTTCGTTGGGCAGTGTGTTCTCCTTCGCGGCTTCGCGTGGGGAATTGCGATGTTCAGTTCTGTGTTGTTGGTGGAGGTTGTGTGGGTGGTTTGACTCCTCACCCCCGACCCCTCACCCCCTGCGGGGGCGAGGGGGGGATTAGTGGGCAGTTTTCGGCGGTGGAGGGGTGGGAGATGTCGGGATGGCGGTTGCTGAGTAGGTGTTTGGGTGCAGGGGTGTTTGTCTGTGTCACGGTGTCAGTGGGCTGTGATGATGGTCGACCGGTGCTGGTGGAGGCTTCTGGTCGGGTCCTGTTGCAGGGGCAGGGAGTGACGGCTGGATCGGTGACTTTTCATCCGGATTCGGGTAATGAGTTTCAGGGGGATTCGCCGAGCAGTCAGCTGCAGCTGGACGGCAGTTTTCGGATGAAGACATTTCCGTGGGGTGAGGGCGTGGCGGTGGGGCGTTATCGGGTGACTTTGTCAGCTCAGCTGGCAGCGCGGCTGGGTTTGCCGGAGTATGCAGATCCGGCAAAAAGTCCGTTGCAGCTGGAGGTGACGTCGGAGGGGTTGCGTGGTTATGTGATTGAGCTTCCGGGAGCAGTGGGGGGGCAGTCGGGGCAGACAGGGAAACCGTGATGAGCAGTGTGCTTTGTGCGGTCCGGAGCGGGCACAAACGTGGGGGCGGGCGGATGCTGGATCGAACGTTGCGGCGAGTGATTGATCCTTGTCTGGAGCCTGTGGCAGGTCTGTTGCAGCGGTCGGGTGTGCAGGCCAACTGGGTGACTGTGCTGGGTTTTTTGCTGGGCCTTGGCGGCTGTGCGGCGATCGCTGCGGGGCATATTTGGCTGGGTCTGGTGCTGATTCTGAGCAACCGTCTGGCGGACGGTCTGGACGGCATGGTGGCGCGGCGGAGTGGCGGAGCGGGTCTGGCGGCCACTGGCGCGGGAGGCGGATCGGATCTGGGTGGTTTTCTGGATATTGTGCTGGATCTGTTGTTCTACGCGCTGGTTCCCTTGAGTTTTGGTTTGCTGAATCGGGAGCGGAACTTGTTGCCCGCGGCGGTATTGCTGGTGAGTTTCTTTGGGACGTCGGGGTCATTTCTGGCGTATGCGGTGTTGATGGCAAAGCGTGGAGAGTCCCTGCGTGAAAAATCGTTTTTTTATTCCGCCGGACTGATGGAGGGATCGGAGACGGTGCTGTTTTTCGTGGCGTTTTGTGTGTTTCCGGGGTGGTTTGCTGAATTGGCGTGGGTCTTTGCGGGTCTGTGCTTCCTGACGACTCTGCAGCGGCTGGCAGCGGGGCTGCGTTCATTTTGAATTGTCCGGCGTGCTTTTCGGCTCTGCCCTGCCCACCCTTCGCACAAAAGCCTGCCCGTGGCTTTGGTGTTCTTTGGACCGCTGGTGTTACGCAAGCCCGCGAAGCCGCGAGGGAACATGCGGAACGGTGGGGTGCTGAAGAGTGCTGCGTTGAGGCAGGCCACCGGCGAGTGTCAACGGAGTGCGCGTAAAAAAACCGCTCGATGAGAGCGGTTTTTTCCTGACCGTAAGGTCCATTGCGCACGACAGGACTTGAACCTGCATGGGATTTAACTCCCACTAGCTCCTGAAGCTAGCGCGTCTGCCAATTTCGCCACTTGCGCGTTGCGAAGCCAGAGTATAACCGGGGATCGGCGTTGCGGCAACTGAACTGGAGTGATTTTCTGGAGTGAGACTGAGCTGAGGTGTGGGCCGGATGTTGGGGGATTTGTGCGGGATCTGCGGGATTCCGTCCGGGGTGCGTGGGAATCGCTGAATTTGAGGGCGTGATGGTGGGAATCTGCTTGACGGCGGAAAAAGGGCAGGCCGATAGAGGAGAAGTGAATGGGTATCAGGCAGGAATGGCTGAAGCAGCCGGTGCGGGCGGCAGGCAGCACGGGCATTGAGGGAGCGGCAACGACATGACGTCGCTGGTTGGCTGGGGATTGCGTGGTGTGTGTTTTGTGCTGGCGATTCCGCTGCTGTATTCCACAGTGGAAGCTCAGGTGGTACCGGGCACCGGGGTCAAGTTGAATCAGGTCGGCGACGACTTTGAGGACGAGAGCTGGAAGTGGGTGCAGAACGGTGCCAAGGCCAGCCGCGAGCAGGACGAGCAGGTGCGGTCTCCGCTGGGTGTGTCTTCCAATCGTCGCTGGTTTGAGAGTCCGAAACGTGGGATGCCGGACCACATTGTCCGCGTGGAGACTCCTGCCGGCGGTCTGCCGGGCAGCAAAGGGGCTCTGAAGATTCAGACTCTGAATTCCGGAGTGCCGGGACTGAATTCGTTTCAGATGGAGCAGGACGATCTGATTATGGCCTGTTCCTCGCGGATCGGCATGATCTCGGTCAGCCGCAACCCCAGCTGCGTGACTCGGGTGTACCTGCCGCCGTTTGACCGGTGGGAGGACCGTTCGGGATCACACTTTGGCTACCGAATTGACCTGAAAACAACGATCAGCGAGAAGGAGAAGAAGTTCTTCTTTACGAAGACCGTGAAGAAGCAGGAGGATTACTGGCCGGGATATTTCATTGAGTTCCACAGTGCTCATGACGGCCGGTTCAAGGAAGACGAGGCGTATCTGATTATCCGGGGCAACAATCTGGGCCATGAGATGCGCAGTTTGAAGCTGTCTCCCGGCTGGTGGACTCTGGGGATGTCGGTGACGGGTGACGGCCGCGTGCACTACTATGGTCGGCAGGGTGTGGGGAATCTGACTGCAACCGATCTGCTGCACTCGGGGACTCCCTACGGCTACACCGCCGAACACTTTGCGACTCATTTCTTCAACTCGTGCAATTCCAACGACGGTCAGACCTGGTCGACTCCGATCATCATCGATGATCCGACCATTTACACGACGCACTAATCAGGAAGGGTCCGGCACTGGCCGGGGGACGCCGCGGGAGCGGCAGGGATGCGTGCCTGCAGGGACGCAGATTGAGTTCGGACACGCCACGGACCTGAAGAAGACGAAGAAGCGGCCGGGAGGGATCCCGGCCGTTTCGCTTTGGTAGCGTGAGCAGTGGGGAGCATTTGATCTGCCGCAAAGAAACCGTGGATTTCCCAGGCACTGATATTCCTTCCGGTGCGGTTGTGCAGTTAGATGGGGCGGTGGTCGCTGGTGTTGTGTCTGGGCGGACGGCAAGGGGAAGCGGGTTTATGCTGGAATTCCTGTGGACGGTGCTGGATACGGTTCGGCACATGGATGAGCACCTCGCGCGGCTGGCGGCGGAGTGGGGTGTCTGGATGTACGCGCTGCTGTTCGGGATTATTTTTGCCGAGACGGGTTTGATTATTCTGCCATTTTTGCCCGGGGATTCGCTGCTGTTCGCCGTGGGTGCGCTGATGGCGAACGAGAATTCGGGGTTGAACCCGTGGCTGATGTTTGTGCTGTTATTTGTGGCGGGTGTGACGGGTGATGCGGTGAACTACCTGATTGGCCGTTGGGTGGGTCCGAAGGTGTTTTCGCGTGAGGATTCGTGGCTGCTGAACCGGGATCATCTGCTGAAAGCGCAGCGGTTTTATGTGAAGCACGGCGGCAAAGCCATTTTTCTGGCTCGTTTTGCCCCGATTCTGCGGACGTTTGCGCCCTTTGTGGCGGGCGTGGGGCGGATGGATCTGGTGCGGTTCTGGATGTTCAATGTGACGGGTGGTTTGTGCTGGGTGGGTGGATTTCTGCTGGCCGGCAATTACTTTGGTCATCTGGAGTTTGTGAAGAAGAATTTCGAGTATGTGATTTTGGGGATTGTGGTGGTGTCTTTGCTGCCGGTGGTGATTGAGTGGGTGTCGGCGGTGCGTGAGGGTCGTCGTGAGCGCGAGCAGTCCGGGGGTGAAGGAGCGGGCAGTGGCGGGGGTGTTTGAGTATGAGCTGCAGGTGGTGCCTGCCGATCTGGATGAGCTTGGGCATGTGAATAATCTGGTGTATGTGAAGTGGCTGCTGGAGGCTGCTGTTGCTCATTCAACGGCTCTCGGGTGGTCGCCGGATGCTTACCGTGCGCTGGGTCGCGGCTGGGTGGTGCGTTCGCATTTCATCGAGTATCTGGGTCCGGCATTCGCGGGCGA
Organism: Planctomyces sp.; assembly: GCA_005791255.1. Lineage (GTDB taxonomy): Bacteria > Planctomycetota > Planctomycetia > Planctomycetales > Planctomycetaceae > SXXK01. Next base: position 4,710 of record SXXK01000518.1, on the reverse strand, counting down.
CAGGCTGGTGATGCGCACGTGGGTGTCGGAAATGAAGCGGGTGACATCGGGGCGGAAGTATGAGCTGTACCGCAGTGGGGAGAGTGTGCCGCTGCTCCGCGGGGAGACTCAGTGGGCCTTCGTGATCTTTGCGACTCATCAGATTACTCGGGTGCCTGCCGAGATGGTGGCGGTGTTTGCACCACGCATGGATATGAATGAGGGGGTGTTTTGAACCACGAATGGAGGGGGTGGTTTTGAACCACGAATGGACACGAACGGGCACGAATGGGCACGAATGTTGGGTTGGGTGGAACTGCGGATGGGCAGGAATTGAGGCGAGAGTTCGGTGGGGATGGCGTTTTTTAGGGACGCTGGATGTCGCGTGGGATGGAGGGGACCTGCAGGTCCTGTGAGGCGCGGAAATGGGTCTGGGTGACCGGGGGGCGGGGCGGACGGCAGTCCAGGTGGTGGCTTTTTTGAGCAGCGATTGGTGGCGGAGTTTGTGGCGGCGGGCTGGAGCTTGCAGCGAGGATTTCCTAGAGTGGGTGGAAGTGTGGTCCGCGGCGGGCTGAGGTGAGGGGTGTTTTGGCGGAGGGTGAGTGTGATGCGTGGTGCAGCGGGTTGTTCACGGCGGGAGTTGCTGGTGGCAGGTGCTGGTGCAGTGGCGGCGGTGGCCACGGGGACCGCGCTGGGGGTGGCGGACGACGTCGATCTCAGTAAGACTCCGTGGATCGATGCTCATTCGCACATCTGGAGCACGGATCTGGCGAAGTATCCGCTGCGGAACGGTCAGCAGGTTGACGTGCTGGCTCCGAGGAGTTTCACGGACGACGAGTTGCTGGCGACGGCGCGGCCGCATGGTGTGGGGCGGGTGGTACTGATTCAGCATCATCCGTATCATGGTTTTGACAATTCGTACCTGGTGGATGCGTGGAAGCGCCGGCCGCAGTTGTTTCGGATTGTGGGTCAGATCGATGATGCTCGGCCCCACGTCGATCAGGTGATGAAGTCGATGCTGAAGACGGGTGTGACGGGTTTCCGCATCGGTCCGCGTCAGGATCGTCCGGACTGGCTGCAGGGCGCGGGGATGGAGCTGATGTGGAAGACGGGTGCAGAGACGGGTCAGAACATGTGCTGTCTGATCAATCCGTCGGATCTGGAGTCTGTGGGGCGATGGTGTGTGAAGTATCCGCAGACGCCAGTGGTGATCGACCATTTTGCTCGCGTGGGGATGACGGGTGAGATCCGGGAGTCCGAGTTGGCTGCTCTGTGTGCATTATCGAAGCATGCGAAGGTTCGTGTAAAGATTTCGGCGTATTACGCGCTGGGGAAGAAGCAGCCGCCGCATGACGAGCTGCGTCCGATGATTCGGCGACTGTTTGAGGCGTATGGTCCGGATCGGCTGATGTGGGCCAGTGATTCGCCGTATCAGCTGACGGAGCCCAATTCGTATGGTGCGTCGGTGGCTGTCGTGCGTGATCGGCTGGATTTTGTGAGCGAGTCAGATCGTGCGAAGTTGTTGCGGACAACGGCCGAGTCGACTTTCTTTTTCGTGTGAGGCGACGATGAGTCGACCGAGGATGACGGTGTGTGGTGCGGGGCTGTCGGCGGTGATGCTGTGCGGCGGCGCACTGGCGCTGCTGTCGTCTGTTGTCGGCGGGGCTGCTGTGCTGCGGGCTGATGATCCGGTAGTGGCGGGGGCGGCGGGGGCGGCTGGTGTACCGGGGGACGCGTGGGCGGACGAGCGGAATCCTGTGCGTCTGGCATTCGGTGCTGAGCGGCTGGATTTGTGGTCCCTGCGGGTTCCTCGTGCCGTGTCGGTACCTGCTGCGGAGTCGGGGGTGCATCCGATTGATGCGTTTCTGAATGTGCGTCTGCGGGCCGCCGGGGCTCGGGTGGCTGCTGAGGCGGACCGTCGGACACTGTTGCGGCGACTGACGCTGGATCTGACGGGTTTGTTGCCGACGTCGGCCGAGCTGGCGGAGTTTTTGGGGGATGATCAGCCGGGCGCGTGGGAGCGGCAGGTGGAGCGTCTGCTGTCGTCACCGGCGTATGGAGAGCGGCAGGCGCGGCTGTGGCTGGATGTGGTGCGGTATGCAGACACGAACGGTTACGAGCGGGACGAGTTTCGGCCGACGATGTGGAAGTATCGGGACTATGTGATTCGCAGTTTCAATGCGGACAAGCCGTTTGATCGATTTGTGCTGGAGCAGCTGGCGGGTGACGAGCTGGTGGCGGGTGTGCCGCAGAGCGAGGCTGAGCGGGATGCGCTGCTGGCGACGGGGTATCTGCGTCTGGGTCAGTGGGACAGTACGGCGGCGATCTTTCAGGAGGAGGCTCGGCTGCAGGCTGAACTGCAGGCGGATCTGACGAATACTACGGCAGCGGCTTTTCTGGGTCTGACGATGTCGTGCTGTCAGTGTCATGATCACAAGTATGATCCTCTGACGCAGGCGGATCATTATCGGATGCGGGCATTTTTTGCGTCGCTGGAACGGACTGATGAGCTGGAAGTTTCGCTGCAGTCGGAGCGTATGGAGATTGATCGTGCGAACGTTGCGGTGCAGGCTGAGCTGAGTCAGGTGGAGCAGCGGCTGAAGTCGGAGGGTCTGGCGGAATCAGAGCGGGAGGCGCTGAAGGCGCGGGCGGAGGAGTTGCATGGTCAGCAGCGGAAGCCGGAGCATGCCGTGGGTGTACGTGATCTGCGGGACGGTATTCCGGCAACATTTGTGCTGAGTCAGGGGGATGCGGGATCCCCGGCTGAGGAGGTGCGTCCGGGTTTTCCGGCTTTGTACTGGCCGGAGGACGCGGTGATTGAGCCGTCACTGGCGGGTGGCAGTGGTCGTCGTCTGGCGCTGGCGCGTTGGATTGTTTCGCCGGCGAATCCGTGGACGGCGCGGGTGCTGGTGAATCGGCTGTGGCAGCAGCATTTCGGGGCAGGTCTGGTAGTGACGGCGAATGATTTTGGGCATACGGGTGCGCGTCCGGAGCATCAGGATCTGCTGGACTGGCTGGCGCAGGAGTTTGTGCGTGGTGGCTGGTCTGTGAAGTCGATGCATCGGCTGCTGGTGACTTCTGCGGCGTATCGGCGGAGCGTGGATGTTCCGGATTTGGCGGGTGCCGGGGCTGTGGATGCGGAGAATGTTTTGTGGGGGCGTCAGGCGCTGCGGCGGATGGACGCAGAGACTCTGCGGGACTGTCTGCTGCAGGTGACGGGGCAGCTCCGGCCGGCCTCCGGGGGGGCTCCGCGCTGGCCAGCGATCTCGGAGGAGCTCAGACATGCTCAGCCGGCCATTCTGGAGGCTGAGGAGGGGAAGGACGACGGTCGGATGCAGGGCTGGTATGCGGATGCGGGTGTTGAGGTGCGAGTGCGGAGTTTGTATTTGGTGCGGAAGCGGTGTCTGCCGATTCCGTTTTTGCAGGTGTTTGATTTGCCGGATGCGACGACGTCGTGTGCGCGGCGTGACGAAACGATAGTGGCTCCGCAGGCAATTATGCTGCTGAACAGTCCTGAGACGATTTCCTGTGTGGAGGCGCTGGCGGACGAGTTGCTGTCGGGGTCAGCGGAGTCGGGCGACTGGCAGGAGGCTGTCATTGGCGGGGCTTTCGAGCGGTTGTATTTTCGAGAACCGGAGTCCGAGGAACGGGAAGCGGCACGGATTCTGCTGAGGGAAGTTTTGAGATCGGGCAGTGAATCCGGCCGGCGGCATGCGGTTGCTGAATTGTGTCGTGCGTTGGTGAATTCCAATGAATTTGTGTTTGTGGACTGAGGCTGGGGCCTGGTGTGTGTGAGTCGGGGTGGGTTGATTTGCAGCATTTTCGGTTGTCTGTGTGTGCGATAACCGTGCAGGTGTGCGGGCGTTGTGGGGAGCAGCGAGATGGACGGTCAGTTTTCATTGCAGCAGCATGGGATCACGGTGCGGGAGATTTTCCGCAACATGTCTCCGAGTGGTCTTTATGAGGAGGCGATCCGTCATGAGCCGGGCACCAGTTTGTCGGACACAGGGTGTTTGATTGCGTATTCGGGTGAGAAGACGGGGCGGAGTCCGAAGGACAAGCGGGTGGTGCGTCATGCGGATTCTGAGTCGAAGGTGTGGTGGGGGCCGGTGAATTTTCCGCTGGACGAGTCGACGTTCAGCATTAACCGGGAGCGGGCGATCGACTATTTGAATACTCGTTCGCGCATCTACTGTGTGGATGCTTATGCGGGCTGGGATCCGGCGCAGCGGCTGAAGGTGCGAGTGATTTGTGCGCGTCCGTATCATGCATTGTTCATGCACAACATGCTGATTCGTCCGACGGACCAGGAGCTGGAGACATTTGGTGAGCCGGACTTTGTGATTTTCAATGCGGGAGCATTTCCGGCGAATCGGTATACGACGGGGATGACGAGTCGGACGAGTGTGGATTTGAGTATTGAGCGTCGGGAGGTGGTGTTGCTGGGAACGGAGTACGCGGGTGAGATGAAGAAAGCTGTTTTTACCTTCATGAACTACCTGCTGCCGGACCGCGGGATCCTGTCGATGCACTGTTCGGCGACGTGTGACCGGAAGACTGGTCAGAGTTCGGTTTTGTTTGGTTTGAGTGGTACGGGGAAGACGACGTTGTCCGCGGATCCTCAGCGGTATTTGATTGGCGATGACGAGCATGGCTGGTCGGACGACGGGATCTTCAATATTGAGGGTGGCTGTTATGCGAAGGCCGTGTATCTGACTCGCGAGTCTGAGC
>SXXK01000517.1 GCA_005791255.1 Planctomyces sp. | reverse complement strand
GCTGCCGGTGGTGTGTCCCCGCTGCCGGTGGTGTGTCCCCGTTGCCGGTGGTGTGTCCCCGCTGCCGGTGGTGTGTCCCCGCTGCTGGTGGTGTGTCCCCGCTGGCGGTGGTGTGTCCCCGCTGCCGGTGGTGTGTCCCCGCTGCCCGAGTCGCTGAGTGTGGGAACGGTGTTTGGTCGTTTGGTGGATGGCAGTTTCCGGGGTTATGCGGATCGGCGGGAGTTTGTGCTGGATCCGGAGACCGGCGTGCAGGGGGAATTGGAATTCTGGGATGGTGTGCGGAGTGGCTGGGGCGAATCGCAGGGAAAACGCTCAGCCTGTGATGCCTGAGCTGGCAGTGGTGTCTGGCGATTCCACGATGTGTGTTTCCGCGATTTTCCTGTTCGTTTCAGTGGCCGCTATGAGGGCTCGGGTTCCAGAGCAGCCAGTATGTCGCTGACCGGGACGACAGCAATTCCTGCGGAGTGGTCTGCCATACCGTATGGAATGATCAGTTCGTTGCCGTGGAGGAGTGCGCCGCACGAGTAGACGACGTTTGGGACATAGCCTTCGCGTTCGCTGGCATTGGGGCTCAAAAGTGGTTGTTTGAGACGTCCGATCACGAGGCTCGGGTTTTCGAGGTCGAGGAGAAACGCACGGATGAGCATCTGTCTTGCCTGTGAGATGCAATCCTGCGCAGCGTGTTGTTCCCGGACTTTTTCAAATCGTTCGAGAAAGGTTTCTCTGATGTTTCTGATGACGCGTTGAGAATTCCGTTGAGAGGTCTGCAAGAGGTGCTTTCACCTGTTCTTCCGGGAGTGAGGAATTCGAGCGATGATTCTGTCGCACCGCTGGTCACGAGGCAGTGGGGAGAATCAGTCAAGTCAATGCCACCCGTTTGGGGTGCCGGGTGGCATTGGTCCTGCTGTTTTACGTCCAGTCTTCCGCGGGACAGGTTTTCCGCGTGACTGCGGGAGAGCCGCTTCAGGCGATTAAGCTAGATCATCGCGGAATCGGATTTGTTCTTTTTTTCATTCTTCGCCTTTCGCTTTTCCTTCGGGCTGAGCTTCGCCTTTTTCTGCAATTCTCGTTTGCCCTTGTCTTTACTTCCTCTGTCACCCATTGCGGATTCTCCTTCAAAAACAGAACTGTGGGTTGATGTTTTCCGATGCCTGATCAGCGAGCACCGGCCATTTCGTAATGTTTTGGACTGCCTGCTGGCACTGGAGATTCGATGATTGTTCCGTTTGTCCGGTGACAGACATCTCGGGCAATCAACTCTGTCCACAGAAATGCGATTGTGCATTCAGCTCCAGGATTGCGATTGATGCCGTGGGATTCGATCCCATCGTGGCATCCACCTGATTCGTTGTCTGCAACGGCAGCTCGGCGGAGGATGGCCCAGGCCTGAACAACATAGGCGTGAGCTCTCAGGCTGGTAAGACTTTCCAGGACCGGTATGGCATTGTTGATCAATTCCGTTGCCAGAATTCGAAAGCCCTGGGGCAGGTTGCCGGCCCTTACTTCTGCAAGTGCGAGCACTGCCTGGCCCTGACTGTCGCAACAGCCTCTGTCATCCAGCCAGTTGCGCTGGTAACTCATGAAATTGTGAAAACCGCCTGTGGGTTTTTGAGCGTGTTCAAGGAAGCTAAGATAGCGAGCGACACGTTCAATCATGGATTTATCGGAAGGGTCAGCGCAAAGGCGTGTGCACAGCCGCAGTGCTCTGGCATTGTCGTCGGTGGTGTATCCGCTTGATCGCCGAGGAATGTTGTAAACGGCGTGCTGAATCACTCCGGCAGAGTCCGTCATGCGGTCGAGGTGTGTGAGAGGCGGATAGCCGGAACATCGCATCAAAATGCCTCCTGCGATACAGGCTGGTTTGTGTTGTCGCCTGCGAATGGAACCAGCAGGCCTCAACCGTCGGCCAGTACTTCTTCAGCGTAGAGGCCGTGGGTGCTGACAACTGCACCCACGGCTGCCATTGCGTACGCCATAGTTCCACTGACGATCTGATCCCTGCCCGGGTATGGTGTCACGAAGACGTCGCAGGACTGCAGGTATTTCAGCAGTTCAGGGAGCGTGAGGTATCTGTTGACGAAGCGTACATTGCGGCTGATTCCCAATGACGCTGCCAGCTGAGTCAATTCCTCGCGATAGCGTTCCCCATGCTCACGTTTGACCTGAGGATGAGTTGCTCCAACGATCAGATACAGCGCGTCGGGACACGTTGCCACGATCCTTGCAACGGCGCGGATCATGTATTCGAGGCCTTTGCCGGGGTACAGACCGAACTCGTGCTGAAGGCTTATGACATCGCAGGGGCCACCGCCGGCGATGTCTGCAGCCCTCCGGCAGGCATCAGGGATCTGGTTGTCGATGATGTGGACAATGCGAGCGTCCTGTCCGGAGTGCTGATGGAGCTTTTGTATTGCGAAAACAGTCGATACGGGCTGGCCGGCTGCCAGATCCACAGCATCGGCAGAGTCTTTTGTAAAGGTTGCCAGCCCGCACTCTTCCGGCGGATACGTTGAGATGAAAAGTGGTCTGACCGGATGTCTCATTGGCGTCCCAGTTCAGCATCGAATGTCGCATTCATTTGTTCAACCCATGCCTACCGTAAAGATACCGCGTACGCGATCTTTCGCTGCTGACGAATGCCTCGCAGATGCCCAGTCCGAAAGGCTGTGGCAACTGCGGCTGGAATGGCGGCCTCCGCGAGGACAACCGTGGCTTCGTTTTCACGTGTCAGTGCCACCATTTCCTGCTCGCGGGCTACCGCCATCGCCCGACGCTTTTCAGCATCTGCCCGGGCGATGCGTTTGTCGGCTTCAGCCTGATCGATCAGCAGGTTGGCTCCGATGTTGTCACCCACACTGATGTCTGCGATATCGATAGAGACAATCTCAAATGCTGTTTGTGAGTCGAGGCCCCTGCTGAGAACGTTTCTGGTGATTACCATGGGGTCAGCGAGTGCGTCCTTGTAGCTGGGACACAGCCCGATTGCGGACACGATTCCCTGTCCGACGCGAGCAATCACCGTTGCCTCGGTGGCTCCTCCGACAAGCTCGGCAAGATTTGTGCGTACCGTTACACGAACGCGAACCTTCAGTTGAATGCCGTCCTGAGCGACGCCGTCCACAGTGTCACCACCTCCGGCAGTCGGATCCGGACACATGATGACGCGAGGGTTGACGCTGAGGCGGACAGCTTCGAGGACATCTCGTCCTGCCAGATCGACCGCTGCGGCGGTGTCCCAGTTCAGGGCAATTCCAGCGCGATTGGCAATAATCAGTGCAGAGGTGACTCGTTCCACGTTCCCGCCGGCCAGGTACTGAGCTTCCATGGCGTCGGTGGAGACTGCGTCGAGACCAGCCTGAACTGCCATGATCCGGCAACGGACGATCTGCGCCGGATCAATTTTTCGTAATGACATCAGAATCAGTGAGAGCAGGCTGAGCCGCGTGCCGGTCAGATATGCCTGCAGCCACAGGGAAAAATATCGACTGATGACAACGCAGATGATGGCGGTCAGAGTCGCGACAACGGTGAAGATTAAAAGGGTTGTCATACCGCTTCACCCGGCAGTGCTGGAGAAGGCGGGGCAGACGTCCCATCATGTCCGCATTCGCAGAGTCTGTCAGGCGACTGAAGCGTCGCCCGGCAGGCGATGCAGACCCGCTGCGGAGAAAGCGACTGTGTTTGAACACCAGATAAGCCGGCGGGACTGTGAGCAGGCTGGGATCGTACTTTTCCCAAACGAACGGCATCGAGGCGACGAGCGGCACATTGCGGGTGAATCCCGGCAATAGAGTAGCTGGATTCACCGCAGACGGGGCAAAGAGGGCGCTGACGCTGAGGAAAGAGTGGGGTTGGCTTTCTGGATGTCATGTTTTGCACGCAGCCTGACTGAGTTCCATACCGGCTTCAGGCTGATGCCAATAATCGGAATGAACGATCGAGGGTGGTAACGAACGCTGAAATTTGGGTTCAGCTTTGGCAAGCCGGCTCGACGAGGTGAAACTGCCATACGCTCAACCCTGAACAGGAATGCCACAATCACACAAGTGCCCAGTCGAGGACTGGAGAAGAGAAGCACCACTACAGTGCGGAGATCCACGATTTTCTGCCTTCAGCGATCTCACTCTGCGGAGATTCTGTCAGGTGATAGACACCTGACTGCGACTGAAGGTAAAGACGAGACCGCGGGTCAAGTTGCGGAGCACTGTCCTGATGAGCTTTAAGTGCGGCTTTCATGGTGACTGCAACGAGGTTTTGCTGATCGAAATCCATGGCATCCACGATCACGAGGTTTAAATCGGTGGAATCGTCTGCGGCATGCCTGTTGAGGAATCCTTGAGTCAAGGGGTATGGTCGCAAGTCTCTGTCACTGGATGCAATGAAGTGGTCATAGGACGGTTTTCCGGAAAATCCGTATACAACCACACTGTTGCCCGCTGAGGAGGGGAAGTTGACGGAGGGGCCGATCGGAATATTGGCCTCCAGCAACAGGTAATGCGGTGTTGCAGCAGTACCAGATATGGTTGACATGGGCATCCCTTCCACAGAGTTTTAGTGAGGTAGTTTTCAGCAGAGGATGTCCTGGTGAAAAATTCGTCTGATCGCGTTTGTTATTCGGGCCGTGTCATTAACCTGACCTCAGGTATTTCGGCGAGGGCACTTTC
>SXXK01000516.1 GCA_005791255.1 Planctomyces sp. | reverse complement strand
TGTGGCTGCAAATTTCGACATCCCTCGGTATGCTCCTGCGGTGGCTCTGGATTTCTTCTGCCCGTCCTGAATTTGCCTCATGGACCGTCGCATTTTGATCGTTGCTGCTCGCCGCACGCCCTTCGGACGTTTTCGGGGGGCATTGTGTCGTGAATCGCCGGCTTCGCTGGGTGTCGCTGTGGCGGCGGCGGTGCTGGCGGAAACGGGCTCGCGTCGTGTGGACCAGTGCATTCTGGGCAACGTGCTGTCAGCTGGTCACGGGATGAACATTGCCCGCCAGGTGGCCCTGCAGGCGGGGCTCCGTGAAACAGCACCGGCGATGACCATCAACATGATGTGCGGCTCGGGACTGCAGGCTGTGCAGCTGGCGGCTCAGGCGATTCGCTGTGGTCTGGCTACCGCGGTGCTGGCGGGTGGTGTGGAGTCGATGTCGCGCTCGTCCATGCTGATTCCGCGACCGGGCAAGGGTCAGCAGCCGGATGTGGCCAGCCTGCGGGATTCCATGGTGACCGACGGCCTGACGGATGGGGACATTGGCCTGCATATGGGTGAGACGGCAGAGCTCCTGGCGTCTGAATTTCGAATTTCCCGGGTGCGGCAGGATGCGTGGGCGCTGCGGAGCCAGCGTCTGGCGGGAGCAGCAGCGGCGGCGGGCGTGTTTGCAGCCGAACTGGTTCCGGCTGCCGGTCTGGCAGCGGACGAGCATCCGCGTCCGAATCTGACCACCGCCGACCTCACAGCACTGGCTCCTGTGTTTGACACTGCCGGCACTGTGACAGCCGGCAACTCGTCCGGCCTGAACGACGGGGCCGCCATGCTGCTGCTGGCTGACGAGGACACGGTCCGCCGGAATGACTGGCCGGTGCTGTGCGAATGGGTGGACAGCGTGGTCGTCGGCTGCAATCCGCGTCAGATGGGGTTGGGACCGGTGCATGCGATTGAGCATCTGCTGCGGCAGACGGGGCTGCAGCCTGAAGATCTGGATCAGCTGGAAATCAACGAGGCCTTTGCACCTCAGACGCTGGCCTGTGTCGAGCGTCTTGGTCTGCAGTGGAACGGGCAGTCTGACGAGGATCCGGGGGAACTGCCTGCGCAGCATGCCAGCATTCGGGAACATCGTCTGCTGTTGAATCCGCATGGCGGGGCGATTGCTCTGGGACATCCGCTGGCGGCCAGCGGCGCCCGGCTGCTGGTGCATCTGGCGCATCGGATTCATGGGGGGCATGTGCGCAGGGCGGCAGCCGCGCTGTGTGTGGGCGGGGGTATGGGAACGGCAGGACTGCTGGCAGCAGCACATGGATTTCACTGATATGGGTAATGCGATGCGAATTCTGCTGAACCTGGTTGGTTCAGTCGGTATTCTGGGATTGGGCGTGTTTGGTCTGCTGTTCTTTGGCCGGGCTCCGGAGGTGCCGGTGGATGCAGCAGCGCTGGCCGCCAGAGCTCAGGCCCCGGCCGTAGAGACCGCGGAAATCGCTGCCTTCAGCGGACCATTTCAGGTGCAGGTGGACGGTGAGGCTTCGACCTGGCGGGTGCTGACGGTTTCTGCCGAGGTGGGCGGGCGAATTCAAAGCAAGACGCCGAACTGCCGCAGTGGATCATTTGTCAGTGCCGGAGATGTGCTGTTTGAAATTGACCGCCGCAACTATGAGCTGGACGAGCAGCGGTTGCAGGCTCGTTTGCTGCAGGCTCAGGAAGAGCTGAATTCCATCGACGTGGATCTGGCCAGTGCCGATGCCCTGCTGAAACTGGCTGGTGAAGAAAACGACCTGCAGAAGGCGCATCTGGCACGAGTTCAGACGTTATTCCAGCGGAAGGCCACATCGGAGACGGAGCTGGACAATGCGACAAGGCAGGAGCTGGCTTCGCGGAATGCACTGCAGCTGCAGCAAAATCAAGGAAACTCGCTGCAGCAGTCGCGCCGGACGAAGCAGGCTGCGCTGAAGCTTGTGGAGGCCGAACTGGCACGCTGTCGGCTGGATCTGGAGCGTTGCACTGTGCGAGCACCGATTGCGGGACGGATTGTGCAGGATACTCGGGAGGACGGCGACTTCGTCAAGGCTGGTGATCCACTGGTACAGCTCAGTGATGGCAGCCGGATGGAGGTTCGCTGCAGTCTGCGGGGTGAGGAATTGTCGTGGGTCTGGCGACAGCAGCAGCGTCAGCGGGCTCAGCCGGTACCGACATCGCAGCAGCAGTCGGCTGTGCCAGCGGGGTCGACGGGTGTGACCAGTGATCAGACTCGGACGACAACTGATTCCACAGCCGCCGCGTTGCCGGAGGATCCATTGGGAACACCGGATGTGCCGTGCGAGGTAGTGTTTGAGTTTGAGGGCTCAGAGACCATCTGGGATGCGCGGCTGTCACGGTATGAAGGCACAGGGCTGGACCGGGCGACTCGCACCTTCCCCTGCCGTGTGGTTGTGGAGCGGCCGGCGGAGCCGCGTGTGACTGCTGACGGGGGTGGCGGCAGCGTGTCACCGCCTGCTCTTCTGAGCGGGATGTTTGTCACGGTTCGCATTCCGATTGAGGCACCGGTGCCGTTGTTTCGTGTTCCTCCTGAGGCCCTGCGTCCGGGAGGCACGATCTGGCTGGTGCGTGGAGGGCGACTGCTGGTGGTGAATGTCTCGCTGGTGCAGATGCAGAAAAATGACGCCATCGTGCATCAGCTGGATCACCCGCTGGCGGACGGTGACCGGGTGATTGTTTCGCCGCTGGCTGTTATTCAGGACGGCATGCCGGTGCAGCTGTCGGAGGTGCAGAAATGAGTGGTTCTGCAGTTCGCTGGGCGATCAGGAATGCGCCGGCGATGAATATGATGGTGGTGGCAGTGCTGGTTGTGGGCACGATTTCCGCCTTTCTGCTGCGGCGCGAAGTGTTTCCGCAGTTTGAGCTCGAGATCATTCTTGTTTCCGTCCCCTACCCTGGCGCCAGCCCGGACGAAGTGGAAAGCGGCATCTGCCAGAAGGTGGAGGAAGCCGTACGTTCGGTGGATGGCATTCGCAAGGTGACCTCGGTGGCGGCGGAAGGTGCGGCCAATGTTGTGATTGAAGTTCGCAGCGACGTACCCAGCGTGCAGAAGGTGCTGAACGAGGTGAAGTCGCAGATCGACAGAATTCCCAGCTTTCCGGATCTGGCCGAGGAACCGGAGGTGCAGCAGATCACCTTTCGCAACAAGGCCATTACGGTGGGTGTGGTGCAGCAGCAGTCGATCGCGGCGGATGCCGAGCTGCAGCTCCGTGAAATCGCCGAGCAGGTGCGGGACGACCTGCTGGGAATTCCCGAGATTTCTCAGGCGGAGATCACGGGTGAGCGAAAATTTCAGATTGATGTGGAGGTCCCGGAGCGGACGTTGCGGGAGTATGGTCTGACACTGGGTGACGTGGCTCGCCGAATTCGCGCGCGGAATCTGGAACTTCCGGGCGGAACCATTCGCGACCAGGGGGAAACGTATTTGCTCCGCGGGAAGGACAAACGAGTCCTTGGTGAGGAGATCGCTGAAATTCCGCTGGTGACGCGACCTGACGGCGTCGTGCTGCGGGTATCCGATCTGGGCCAGGTACGTGATGAATTTGTGGATACGACATCCATCAGTCGGATCAACGGTCAGCCCGGTCTGGCCATTGATGTGACGGCAGCATCGCGTGAGGATTTGCTGGCGATGTCTGATGCTGTGAAGAAGTACGTCCAGGAAAAGCAGTTGCCTCCGGGTTATTCGTTTCAGATCTGGGGCGACACATCCGTGGAGGTCCGTGATCGCCTGGATTTGCTGCTGCGCAACGGGATGCAGGGGCTGATTCTGGTGTTTGTGATTCTGTCGCTGTTTCTGGATTTGAAACTGGCCTTTTGGGTGGCCATGGGAATTCCCATTTCACTGCTGGGGGCCTGTGCCGTGCTGCTGCAGTTTGACCAGACGCTGAACATGCTGTCGCTGTTTTCTTTCCTGATTGCCCTCGGCATTGTGGTCGACGATGCCATTGTGATCGGTGAGAATGTTTACACGCACCGTGCGATGGGCAAGAGTCCTCTGCAGGCAGCGATTGATGGGACGATCGAAGTTGTGCCTTCGGTGTTTTCATCAGTGGCGACAACGGTGTTTGCTTTCGTACCGATGTTTTTTGTGACCGGCGTGATGGGCAAATTCTTCGCAGTGATGCCACTGGCAGTGATCGCCATTCTGACAATTTCACTGACGGAAGCCTGCTTTGCCCTGCCCTGCCATCTGGCTCATGATTCCGGTCGACCATCACCTCTGACCGGCTGGCTGAATTCCGGCACCACGTATGTGCTGGAGACATTTCTGCGGGTGGTTTACGGGCCGATCATTCGATTCTGTGCAGCGTTCCCGGCAATCACCGTCAGTCTGGCTCTGACATTTCTGCTGCTGTCAGCGGCGCTGGTCACCAGTGGTACGGTGCCCTCCATTTTCTTTCCGAAACTGGATGCACCGGAAGTCATTTCGACGGTGATTTTCCCGGATGGGACTCCGGCACGCATCACCGATGCGGCGACTCAGCGAGTGGAGCGGGCAATTCAGGAGATCAATGAGCGACACAGTACGCCGGGACGACCGCTGATCCGTGTGACTCATCGCATGGTCGGGCTGGTCCGTGACAACATGCCGGGTGGTGGGCAGACGACGGAAGGCAGTCATGCGGGAACCGTCTATGCAGAGCTGGTGGACGGAGCTTTGCGGGACGTGACCAGCGAACAGGTTGTGCAGGAATGGCGCGCAGCGGTCGGCAGGATCCCCGGTGCGGAAACGCTGACATTCGGCTCACAGTCACGCGGCCCGGGCGGCAAGCCCATTGAATTCAAGCTGCTGGCTGCGACAGAAAACATGCAACAGCTTGAGCAGGCGACAGAGGAAACAAAGCAGCGACTGGCGGGATTCCGTGGCGTCTATGACGTCGCCGATGATTCCACTCCGGGAAAGTGGGAACTGCAGCTCCGCGAAAAGCCAGGGGCACAGTCACTTGGCGTGCCGCTGGAAAGCATCGCTCGCACCGTGCGAGCATCGTATTACGGCGAAGAAGTGATGCGACTGCAGCGGGGACGGCATGAGGTCAAGCTGATGGTGCGATATCCGGAATCGGATCGGCAGTCGCTGTCCCGTTTTGATGAAATCCGGGTCGATGCCGGTGACGGAATTCAGCGACCGATTACGGAACTGGCCGATGTCGGCGTCACTCGCGGCTATTCGGAAATCAACCGGATTGACCAGAAACGCTCCATTACAATCTCGGCCGACCTCGACGAAAAACTTGGGAATGCCAAAGAGATTGTGGCCAGCATGCGGAGTGACTTCATGCCGCAGCTGCTGCAGAAGTATCCAGGTCTGCGAGTCCGCTGGGAGGGTCAGCAGGAGCAGGACGAAGAAAGCGTTCGCAGTCTGGGAATCGGGTTGTTCATCGCTTTGATCGCCATGTATGTGCTGCTGACGATGGAGTTTACCTCTTATGGTCAGCCCCTGGTGGTGATGGCCATCATTCCATTCGGAATTGTGGGGGCCGTGATTGGTCACTGGATGATGGGCATTCCGCTGACATTGTTCAGCACGCTGGGACTGGTGGCCCTGACGGGCATCGTCGTCAATGACTCCATCGTGCTGGTGGACTTCATCAACGGGGCCGTTCGCAGTGGGACTCCACTTGAACAGGCTGTTCTGGAAGCTGGCAGCCGTCGTTTCCGTCCTGTGATGCTGACGTCACTGACCACGATCGCCGGACTGGCCCCCATTCTTTCGGAAACATCCTTTCAGGCCCAACTGGTAATCCCCATGGCGGCCAGTCTGTGCTTCGGACTGGCTACCAGCACGATTCTGGTGCTGGTGCTGGTACCGGTGTTTT
>SXXK01000515.1 GCA_005791255.1 Planctomyces sp. | reverse complement strand
GGTAGTCAGTTTGCGGAGCGTCCGCTGCTGAATTCGCTCTCTCCCACGCTGATTCGCGCAGTCTCGTTTGTGGGTGCCGGCGTGTATGAAGAGGTGATGTTCCGGCTGCTGCTGGTCCCGCTGGCTTTCCTGTTTTTCAGGTTATTTGAGTTTCCTCGCAGTCTCGCGGCGGTGATGGCGGCTGTGTCGACCAGCTTTCTGTTTGCTCTTGCACACCACGTCGGGCCTCAGGCGGATGCCTTCCATCTGTTCAGTTTTTCCTTCAGGGCCGCTGCCGGACTGTTTTTTGCCTGTGTTTTCCTGCTGCGGGGTTTTGGAATCACGGTAGGCTGTCACGCTGCCTATGACCTGCTTGTCGGTATACTTCTGACTGTTCCCGACGATCCGTCCGTCACCTGACCGGCAGATCCTGCGGGATTGATGTTTCGCCGAGTCAAACAATTGATTAATCTTAGGACAACGCGAGTCAGCAGCGGAGACCGCGACAGCAGTCAGGACGGAGTGATTGATCCATGCCATCATCATGGGATGAAGATTCAGCAATCGGACCGGCGACGACGCGGGGGCGGGACTGGCCGTGTCTCAGACAATTCGTGATCTTTCTTGAAAACCGCGTCGGCTCACTGCATGACCTGCTGCGCCGTGTCGAACGCGATGACCTGCGGATCATGGCGCTGTCCATTCTGGACTCTTCTGACTGCGCTGTGGCGCGCGTCATTGTGGATCATTACGAACGCGCCCAGGAACTGCTCAAATTCGCCGGCATGCACTTTTTCGAAACAGACGTGATTGGAGTCCTGCTGCCTCGAGTTGACCAACCCCACACCGCGGTGCTCAGCAGCCTGATGTCTGCTGAGTTGAACGTCGAATATGTTTATCCGATGCTCTATCGGCGCGGCGGACGTGGCTCGATTGCTCTGTATGCATCCGAGACCGAAGAAGTTCTGCGGGTCATTCGCGAACGGGGACTGGAAATCGTGACGGAAGATGACCTGATTCACCATGGTGATTTTGGCTGAATGATCACATTTCTGCTGAGTGCGTTGATCGTCAGTTGTGGGCTGCCCGGACCACCGCCGGCACTCGATGAGGTTCAGGAGCCTGCAGGCAACCTGGCAGACATCATGCTCAGGGCCCGCGGGGACGAGCAGGAGCTGATGCTGTTGCGACAGTCTGCCCCCGGCGAACTGTCGCTCCAGCGACTGCAGGATCTGTTTTCCCGAACAGCCGACGTGCCGGTTGCCATCGAAAGTGAATGGACGGGACTGCGAGCCGCGACAATCCGGTGGCTGAAGACTGCGGGCCCGGAAACTCAGCGTTTGTGGAATCGCTATGCCGCAGTGACGGCAGCCGCAAAACTGAGCTCCGCCGTGGCCGCTGCGGATGAACGACAACTCACGGATCTCAGCCGCTGTTTTCCGCTCACCGAAACCGCCTTACAGACGCAGTCCATCCTCATCGTGCTGGCCTGCCTGCGTGGCGATCCCGACACGGCCGAATTGCGGCTGGCTCAACTGGAGCTGCATCTGTCAGGAACCTTTCTGGAGCCGTTGGCTGCAGCTCGACGGCCGGCATTTCGAGCCCTCATTGAATCTGCGGTTCAGCGGAGTCACCAGAACAACCGGGCAACGCAGATTCCGGCCACTCCGCAGGCCTCCATTGACCCGCTGCCCTGGCCGCAGCCATTGTGGACGTGGAAGGAGAAGGTGTACGATCTGCCGGGACTGCCGGCGTCCGACCTGTCCCGGCTGCTGCTGATGTCCGCTCCAAATCCGCCGATCCGCTTGCGTCAATACCATCGCTGGCCCGCCACACGCTGGCACGACTGGGTGCTTGTCAGAACACCAGCCAGACTCGTCGCTTTGAATTCCGCGGATGGAACGGAGGCGTGGTCACTGCCCGCCCTGCTGCCGGACTCCGGTCTGCATTCGCACTTCGGTGTCCTCGGACCACCACTCACACCTGAAATGCTGCGCCCGACGTGGGGCAGGATCGTAACCAGCCAGTCTTCATGTTTCGTGATCGATGGCTTTGCTCCTGTTCAGCAGGAAGGGGCCGGAAACCTGCTGAACGGGTTTCCTCCGGGGAATCGCGTCACGAAACACAAACACGGTTCACGACTGATTTCACTTCATTTAGTCCCGGGACAGTCGCTTCCGCAGATCCGCTGGGCAGCAGGCACCGACCTCGGTGAAGTACTTCAAATCACCCAGACCTTTCCCTCCGAAGCAAACGCTGAAACTGAGTCGGGACCGAACACGACTGAATCCGAACAGTCACTCGACGGACACCTCTTCGTTTCACTCCCGGAAAAAGTTGGACTGCGACTGTATGTCATCACGCATTCCCCGGACTTCATTGTCCTGAACTGCCTCGACGCCCGCAGCGGAACTGTTCTCTGGCAGCAGCCGGTTGGATATCTTCCGGTCGATGGTTTTCCTGAGCGATACCGGGGACCAACAGAATGCTCAGTCAGTGGACGCAGCATCATCTGCACACTGCAGACCGGACTGCTGGTGAGCGTCAGCCAGTTGGACGGCTCAATTGAATGGGCTCGGCAACTGGCTGTGGATACCTCAGCCCTCGAGGGCTCTCATCTGCTGCGACTGCAAACTGAGCCGGCGGGACAGACTCCCGACGACCACCAGCCTGCAATCATGACTTCCGTACAAAACAAACGCATTATCTGTGCGGAACCCGGGCAACGCGCCATCTCCTGCGTCGATGCTGATTCAGGGCGGACGCTGTGGTCTGTTCCACACGCAGTTTCCGGTGAAATATCCCGTTCCGGACAGGACCTGCAGGTGCTGTTCCATGACGAATACAGGCTGATCCTGACAGGCACCAGTCACTGCCGCAGTCTGGATCCCGCGACCGGCAGACAGCTGTGGCAAATATTCCCAGGGTACCTTTGTGGCACCGGCATTGTCAGCGGCAACTACTGTCTGCTGCCTCTGAGGGGTACCGGGGTGGCTGCTGTTGACATTCGCACAGGGCAGGAACTGCCCGGCTACCGTCTCACGCTGCCCGTTCGTATGCAGTTGCCTGCAGGGGCCTGCAGCGTCGATCGCCTGAATGTTTTTTCAGCGACTTCCGGTTCCGTTACAGCGTGGCCGACTGCCGGGCACATGCTGCGAAGCCCACCCGGATCGATACCTGCCGATCAGATGGACGACGAGGTTGCGCTGCAATCCGCGCTGGCTGAATCGCTGCTGTCCCGGACCGCGCCGCTGGTGGCTCGCAGCTCTTCCCTGCGAGCAGCCCGCAGGGAAGACGCAGCCTCAGCTGTTGACATGCTGCAGGTTGATCTGCTGCTTGAGTCCCTGGTTGACGAACTGCAGAGTCCGAGTCCGGACGCAGGGAAGGCGGAGGCCGTTATTGAGCAAATCAATTCACTGAAGCCCGATCCTCAGCGCCTTCAGCGCACTTTCATGCTCGCAAGGCTGCTGGGGCTGTCCGCGGCAGATGTCGGTTACCCAAATCAGGCCCGCTCGTTCCGTCCGACACTGCTGCCCGTTGCCAGAAACTGGCTCGTCAGCCCGTCAGCGTGGCCGGTAACGGCTGCAGCGTTCGATCAGCAGCAAGTTCCTCAGCCAAAGTACTCTGCCGAACTGGTGGAAGCGGCGATCCTGCACCCCCAAATGCTGCAGGATTCAGCAGGTCGTCTGGACCTTCTGCAGTACCTGCAGGCAGCCGGCATGGCCGACGCATGCGATGTGTGGGGCTGCGCATGGCTGCGATTCACCATAAACACCAACCCAGATGAAACACGGTTCGCGCAGAACGCCCTGCGGACAGCACGCGAGCAACTGCGGCAGACAGCCTCCCTGCGTTCAGCACCACCGAATCAGAAACAGCGGACGGTTTCAGGTTGGCGCTTCGTTCCTGAAATCCACCCACTTCCTCTGCCGCAACCGGAAGCACAAAATTCTGCCCCGGAACCCGTGGAAAACCTGCCACCCTGGCTAAAGCTGCGAGTCAGTATTTCTGGCGGCACCGATGATGCCCCCGCTGTCATTCAGACCACAGACGAAACAGGGGACGTACTGTCGGCTCTGCCGCTGGAATCGATTGGGCAAAAACTCCAGCTGCAACTGCCGCGGGCCCCTGACGACTCAGCACCCGGCCTCATGACTCTGGCGTTCCGGAATCGCCTGACCGCGATCCATCTGGCGCCCACCGGGCAACTCAACAGGCTCTGGACCGCTCCGACTCGCAGGTCTCCTGATTCCGACGAACCTATTCTGCCAGGCCCGATCATCGCCGGTCGTGTGTACTGGCTGCAGGGTGACAGCCTGCACTGCAGTCACGCCCTCACGGGCCGCGACATCTGGCGACGCACCGGGCTGGCTGTTCGTGAGGATCTGTCGTTCGCCTTCAATTCTGCCGATCATCTGCCGCTGTTCGGTGATGACTCTGCCATCATTCTGTTTGATCCGTTTGCCGGCACACGAACGGCCTGGGATGCGAATACCGGAAAACTTGTTTCCGAAGGACAGTTGCACATCGGACTTGGCAACAGACCCGTATCGTGCGGGCGATTCCTCATCGCCTCAAGCGAGACCGGCAGGTTACTGATCATCGATGGTGTCACCGGAATCGACCTGCTGGCGGACCAGCCTGAGGTTTCAGTTCCTCCCCTCCTGATTCACAGATTCTGCTGCCTGCTTTCCGGCAACCGACTGCTGGCTGCTGCCGGCAGTCAGGGACTGATCGCCGTTGACCTGAACACGGGGCGGGTGCAGTTCCGAACAGACGATCCACGTCTCGAATTTCCGGCGTCTGATCTGCATGCCTTCGAATCCGATGGTGGCCTGTATGTGCTGCTGCGCGACTCGGATCGTCTCCCCGAACATGCCGGCATCATGACCAGTCCCGCAATGAGCCGCCTGCTGCGCATCGACCCTGTCACCGGAACTGTACTGTGGTCGACTGACACGGTGTCGTTCACTGAAATGCACCGCCCCAGCGGTGGGAATTCCGGCGTCTTTGTCCTGCTGAAGTCTGTGGATGAGTCCAAACGGATGCGGCAGGCATCCATCGTCCCGGTTGATGTCAGTATTCGTGTCCTGAGCGACGTCGATGGAACTGAAGTGGCCGCGACCAGCGATATTCCACTGACTTTTCCGGTGACCGTCGTTCGAACTGCCGATGATGGCTGCATCAGAATCCGGGCCGCCGGTGGTGGCGTAAAAATCACCCCGGAACCAACGCCGGAATGATTTCATCCGCCGATCGTTTGTACGTCCAGTCGTACGTCCACGGTTCCGGCATCCGCTTTCGCGGGAATCCGGATGTCCGTGGCTGTGATGAGCGGCGGTGCCTGTACCGTGCCAGCAGTCGCTTCGGCATTGACCGTGTCCGTCCGCAGTGGCACCTCCAGCGGAATGCGGACAGAGAAAATACTGCCCCGGCCAAACTCGCTCTTCAGACCGACTTCGCCCCCCAGCAGCCTCGACAACTCGCGGACAATCGACAGACCAAGCCCCGTACCCTCGTACTCCCGCTTTGTGTGATCACGCCCTTCGGGCAATGTCGAGCCCTGACGGAATTTCTCGAAGATATGTTCCTGTTCCTGCAGCGGAATCCCGATCCCCGTATCCTCCACACTAAAGCTCAGAAAACCCCGTTCGACAGCCCGCCAGGAGACTCGAATCCGGCCGCCTTCCGGAGTGAATTTGATCGCATTCGACAGCAGATTGTTCACGATCTGACTGATCTTGCCACGGTCCTGAAACAGTGGCGACACCGGCACCGGCGGAGGGTCTGTTCGCAGATCAATGTTTCGACGGTCCGCCAGCGGCATCATCTGCTGCACCTGCAGTTCCAGCACATCACTCAACGCGAATGACGTGGGGTGAATTTCCATCTTGCCTGATTCTATCTTGGCCAGGTCCAGCAGATCGTTGATCTGCACCATCAGCGACTGCCCGGAGGTCTGGATATTGGTCACATACCGACGCTGACGATCATCCAGGTTGGGCGCAGACTGCAGAATGTCACTGAATCCGAGAATGCTGTTGAGCGGTGTCCGCAGTTCGTGGCTGATCGTTGCCAGAAAATCATCTTTCAGTCGGTTATTGTTGAACAACTCCATGTTTGCACGTGCCAGCTGATCAATCTTTCCGTCCAGACGTTCGTTGACGCCGCGCAGCTCATCACTCTTGGTATTCATGTCCCGCAACATCCGATTGAACGCCTGACTCAGCTCTTCGAATTCATCCCCGGTACTGATTTCCGCCCGCAGATTGAGAGTCCCGCGAGCGATTGCGTCACTGACATCCTTCAGGTGCTGGACCGGCTTGACAATCACGTACCGCACAATCACGTAGGCTGCCAGCATGGCGAGGAATGCCGTCACAATCCCCGAGGCGACCAGCATGGCCCAGTTCCGGGCCAGCTGCTGATCCACCTCGCCCAGCGGCATGTCAATCGCCGCGATCGCGAACAGCGGCAATTCGCTGTTACCCGGTGCAGGTAACTGTGACACAAGTTCCGCATCGGCCGGAGCCTGCTCGCTCGCCGTCGACAGATCCGCAGGCACAGCGGCTGTCCGTGTCGCCGCATTGAACGTCGCTATTGCCTCAGAAACGTCCGCGGAAACAGCCAGCGAATCCTTACCGTGACACACCAGACAGCCGCGTGTCAGCCGAATCGGGCTGAAAAACTGCAGCCGCCGCTGCCCATCCACAACCACGTAATGAGACCACTCGGTCAGTGTGTCATCCACATCAAACTGTTTCTTCGCTTCAATGGTCGACACATGCGACCCAAGCTCAGTTGCGGAAATGAGCTGCCAGATCGGAAGATTCACATCCGCCGCAGGCTCGTTGCCCCCGCCGAAAGTCTGTCGAAATGCTGCAGCATCCTCGCTGCCTGCCAGAACCGCCGGAATTGCCGGGTCAAGAATCTTCTGATAGTGATGCAGACGCAGAATCTGAGGCACGAGGCGACGAGCTGCGTTTTCCTGCTGATTGTTCACCAGATCCCGGGTTCGCGACGCATGCCACCACAGGCTGGCAGTGATCAGCAGACCCAGCGCAGCACCAAACAGAAAACGGCATTTGCGTTCCAGGCTGGTTTCACCAATCAGCTTCTTCAATGCACGGTACGACACGACAGACATCCCTCAACTGCCCCGGAACAGCCCTCCATAGTGTCCCAGGATTCTGCGTTTCCTGCAACTGCCGCTGATCACAGTCAGCAGCCACACAGGGAAAATTCAGCACCCCGCAGTTTTCGCCGAAATTCTCCAGCCGTCTCGCTGTTCTGCATCGACACCGAACCGCAAATCCCGACCTGACCTTGCGAACCGCACTGGCCCAGTCCAGAATTCCAAATCGCTCAAAGCTTGTTGTCTCAGGATACCGCACATGACTGTTATGAGGTTCACACCGAACCCCAAACCCACCATCGGAGTTGAAATCGAGCTGCAGCTTATCGATTCCCGTGAACTTTCCCTCAAAAGCTGTATCGATCAGGTGCTGACGGTCCTGCCCGAGTCCCTGATGGATTCGGTCAAGCCCGAACTGATGCAGTGCTACGTCGAAATCAACACAAAAGTCTGCGGCACCGTTCAGGAAGCCGGTGATGATCTCCGCAGCAAACTGGCCCAAATCGAACAGGTGCTGCACCCACTGGGTATTCGTCTCCTGTGGGCAGGTACTCACCCGTTCTCCTCGTGGAGACACCAGAAAATCACGTTCCACGAACGGTATCATCGCCTTGTCACACTGATGGAAGATGTCGTCCGACGACTGGTCACCTTCGGACTGCATGTGCACATCGGAGTCGATTCCGGTGATAAGGCCGTCATGATCTGCGATCGCATGCTGCATCACCTGCCGCTGCTGCTGGCACTTTCTGCCAACTCACCGTTCTGGGAAGGTCGCAGCACCGGACTGCATTCAAATCGCTCGAAAATTATGGCAGGTCTGCCCACCGCGGGACTGCCATATCAGATGCGCAACTGGAGCGAATACGTCTGGCTGGTCAAACATCTGATGGACACCGGCTTTATCAATTCAATCCGGGAGATCTGGTGGGATATTCGGCCCCATCACCATTTCGGGACGATTGAAGTTCGAGTCTGCGACATCCCTCCCAGCCTCAGCCACGTGCTCTCACTCACTGCACTGATCCAGTGCCTCGTCCACACCATCTCCAGCGAAATCGACGAAGGCACCTTCCAGTCTGAATACCACCCAATGATGGTGGAGCAGAATAAGTGGCGAGCCACCCGTTACGGGGCCGATGCCTCACTGGTCAGCTATCGCGACTTCCAGCAGCGTTCAGTTCCGCAACTGGTTGATGACCTGATCACCAGACTGGGACCAGCCGCAGCCGAACTGCAGTGCAGCGCCGAACTGGAAGGACTTGCACAAATTCCGGCAGCCAGCGGGGCCCGACGACAACTGGAAATCTACGAACAAACCGGCAGCCGCCGCAAAGTCGTCGAAAAGCTGCTGGAAACGCCGGCCTGGTAGTCCAAACCTCTGCCGTCTGCGGCCGCACCGGAACTCCCGGTACAGTTACCTGCCAGGTGCACCACCCGCAGACTCGATCAGATACACAACCTGACCCAGCCTGATCAGCACCGGCTGCTCGCCAAATGCTGCCAGACACTGCCCCGCGTCTGCTTCCTGTTCTGACAATGCAAAATACTGGTCCGAAAACAACTCGACACGCTGTGCCGAATTTCGATCCGCAGGCTGCAGATCCACTTCCATCCAGCAGCCCTCCTTCCAGAAAAATGCCCGATTCCCGACAACTCGCGGACCACGAACTGCCGGCGTCACCTGCCCGACAGCGTCAGTATTGGCGACAGCAGATGCCCGACCGGGTACCGGGAACAGCCCACCAGCACCGCTCCGCATGCCTGCACCGCCCAATGCAGGGCGAGCAACAGCGTTATCTCCGAATAGTGCATTGAGATCGGCATTGTCAGCTTCTGATTTTTCCGCTGGCAATGCACCAGCCGATGCAGCCAGCCTCTGCAGCGAGCTGCGACTGTGAACAGCCGCTGCACCTGACACCCGCTTCGCCTGTTCACGCACCGCGCCCCGCAGCGCCGGCAACGCTGTCACCGCATCCAGCGACTGCCGCTCATCCGCCAGAAAGGACGTCCAGGGCGTCAAAATGCCGTGCTTCTTCGAAAGCTCCAGAAGTTCCGTCAATAACTCCTCACTCTCCCCATTCTGATCCATCTGGGCAGTCAGTTCCGCAATGCGGCGCCCCGCCCACAATCGCTCGACAAAGGACAATGCCGAGTCACTGCTCTGTGCTGTCAGTTGACCATTACCTGTCAATGTTACCGGCACACCGTCGCGATTGCCGGTCAACTGAACCTGCACGTCACCAGCATCGCGATACCGTCCCGTGTAAACAAAAACCTCGCCGCGATAAAGATCGGTGGGTTTCTTCGGCCACATCTGAGTAATTCCGTCAGGCTCCTTTCCGCCGGCATCAATCAGACGCAACTGCAGATCCGTCAGCAGCGGGCTGGCAATTCCCGCTTCAATCGCCGCCACAGCCGCATCAATCTGCTCGCCAGGCGGCACGTACGCAGTTCGTCCGCGATGCGCTGCACTCAAACGGTCCAGCAAACGCGAATTCACGTCATAGCCCACACCCAGCGAAAAAATGCGAGCCTGACCGACGTTCTCACGCGAAGCCAGTGCCGCAATCTGCTTCTCATCGGTCACTCCCGCAGTCGGCAGCCCATCCGTCAGAAACAACACCCACGCCGGACGTTCGCCCTTCGATGTCAGCCTCAGAGCTGCCGCCAAACCCTCAGAGATGTTCGTCCCTCCCTGCGGCTTCAAAGCGTCAGCCCACTGCAAAGCCAACTGAATGTTCTCCGGAGTCGCCATCTGCAACTCGTTGCGAAACAACTCCACATCACTGTCATAAACCACCAGATCAAAATGATCGTCTGCGTTCAACGATTCCAGCAGACGTCGAATTCCCTGCTGAGCCTGCAGAAACTTTTCACCTCGCATCGACCCCGAACGGTCAACCCCCAGCACTATGCTGCGCCCGCCCGGTACAGGACGAACCTGCTGATCCGCCGGAGCAGCCAGTACCATGAAATAACCCGGCTCTGCAGCATTCCGACGGTAACTCAGCACTGCCGGTACACCGTCCTGAACACCGCTGCTGAACATCAGCACAAAGTCGCCAGGCACACCCGGAGAACTCTGTTTCAGGGATACAGTCTTTTGCTCAGCGCCGCCGCTGATTGTCACGTCAGCATGCGAGGGACTGTAGAGCGTCGACAGTGGCTGTTCACTGTGAATCGTAACATTCACCTCCAGCTGCTGCACATTCAATGGTGCCGCTGCCGTCACACCCAAAGACTGCGCTGCCCGCACGGATCGCAGCGGCAACCTCAGCTCACGCAGACTGCCTCGAGGCACCGGCAGCACGACATATTCAAACTCCACTGTCCGCTCGGCCCCCGCCGGAATCGGAAATACGCTGCTCCGCAACAACCGACGCCCAACATATTCCAGCAACGCGGGATCTCGCTGACGACGAACCGTGGCTTCGTAAATGCGCCGCGCTTCTTTTGCCTCCAGCACCGCCCCCGTAAGCTCTTTCCCCTCCACCAGCAGCGTCAGCGAACCCACCACGGCATCATCAGGCAGCGGGAACAGAAAAGACGCCTCGATCGCCTGCAATCCCGGGTTCTTCAGGACGCTGCTGACCCGCACCTTCGCCGACTGCTGACGCACAACAGCACTTACCTCGAGGCGACTGATCTCGTAGCCCGCAACCGGCACCGGAAAGGGCCGCGGCACCGAAATGCCGACGTCCTGAGCAGCAGCAGCGGTGCACAGCAGGCAACTGCCGGAAATGAACCCCGCCAGCACCAGCAGATACCGCGATAACCGCAGCAGCGCTGACAGCGGAACATCGCACTGCACACCACACCCCGAAACCGGCTGCAGACCGCTCATGCCACGCCCCCCCGCTGACTGTCATCAGTTTCCCGTCAGACACACACCTCCACACAACACCTGACGCCTGCAGGTTGCCTCAGGTTCCGGAAAGCCAGGGACATTTCGAAGAAATTCAGTTTTCAATCGCTCGCCGCAGCAAATTGTGAGTCATGATCTGCACCCGTTCATCAGGGCCATGCGGACGACTGTAATGCGACCACGGCAGAGTATGCCCGGGCGGATCACCGAGGGCCTGAGCCCACCAGATCGTCGCCGCATTGAAGACAAAGTTCCCCTTCGGACCCGGATAAATTGTCGCCGTCCACTGCTGCGGGTTGACGCCACCCTGCCACGCTGTTCCCCCGGCCACAACCTCCAGACCAGCTATCTCCGCCGGCTGGCCGTGATACTCCCAGCCAATCAATCCGGGAATGGAATCGCCGTTCCTTACCCCCGTACCCCGAAACATCCAGTGGTCTGATTTCGTCACAGTCCAGTCACCACCTCCGTTCACCGGCTCCACGTTGCGAGCCCCCATCAGCAACCCCTCGTCCGGCCAGCGATGCGGAAACGGCCCATGCTCACGCTCACGCTGCACCGCATACTCATTCTCTCCGCCATAAGGCCCCCCACGAAAAAATATTCGGTTCGGCCGCCCGTCAGCCCCCGCACGCAGCGGACTGACCCAGCACACACTGTTGCCACTCAAAAACAGCAGATCAACGCCCTCATCACGCATCTTTGACACGCTGTCAAATTGCCGCTGGTCCCAGTATTCGTCATGGCCAATACTGACGAAACAACGACACTTCAGACCACGGTCCGGAGTCAGCATGTCCGAATTGGAGACGTAGCTCACATCATAACCCTGCTGCTCCAGCCAGTACGTCATCGGAAACTCGTAGGGCAGAAACTCACCCGCGCCCACCGTCAACGGATCATTCACCACCGAAGTAAACTGAGACTCACGACCATACGGCCGGTCAAAACTGACGTCCGCCCACGGCCCCTGACCACCCTTCGGATGAGTATACACGGAGAAATTCGAAGGCCAGACGTTATAGGCCTGCCACGTATTGTCCGAACACTGAAACAACACGTCCGCCGGGCGGTCGTCCTTCACGATGAAGATCACATAGCTCTGCCAGTACGGCTCATGCCCCTCAGGAATTGTTGTCAGTCGCCCCAGATACACGCCGCTCAGCCAGTCTTCCGGAATCGTCAGT
>SXXK01000057.1 GCA_005791255.1 Planctomyces sp. | reverse complement strand
GCGACTCAGCGGACTGGTGATGCTGCTGCCGCACGGCATGGAGGGTGCGGGGCCCGAGCATTCCAGTGCCAGGCTGGAACGCTTCCTTGCCATGGGTGCGGACGACAACATTCAGGTGGCCTGCCCCAGCACGGCGTCTCAGTACTTCCACCTGCTGCGTCGTCAGGCAATTCGCTGGTGGAAGAAGCCTCTGATCGTCATGACTCCCAAAAGCCTGCTCAGATCAAAGGATGCTTCGTCGCCGATCGGCGAACTGACCGGTGGTCAGTTTCACGAAGTCCTTGGCGATACAGTCGCCGTACCTGAAAAAACAACTCGCGTCCTGATCTGTTCCGGCAAGCTGTATTTTGAACTGGCAGCGCAGCGTGATCAGCAGAAGCGGGACGACGTGGCCATCATCCGACTTGAGCAACTGTATCCGTTACCGGCGGCGGCGCTGGAGCGGGAACTTTCAAAGTATCCTGCATCGGCGTCGTTCTTCTGGGTCCAGGAAGAGCCTCGCAATCAGGGCGCCTGGGGATTCCTCAGGATGCGGTTTGGTGAGCGATTGCTGGACAAATTCCCTTTCCGCGGTATTTCCCGACCAGAAGCGGCCAGCCCGGCAACGGGTTCCGCAACCAGTCACAGGATTGAACAGCAGAACATTCTTAAACAGGCGTTTGAACTCGAATGAGCACTCCGGAAATCGAAATCAAGGTGCCGAAACCCGGTGAGTCAATCTCTGAGGTGATGATCGGCGAATGGTATATTCAGGAAGGCCAGTATGTGGCCGCGGATCGAAATCTTGTTGCTCTGGAATCAGACAAGGCAACATTCGATGTTCCGGCTCCCCGCGGAGGCATTCTGACGCGGATTCTGAAGAAGGCCGGTGAGTCTGCTCAGGTGGAGGAAGTGATCGGCTTCCTGCAACCGGCGGAAGCGCCTGCGGCTGCGCCGGCAAAGCCGGCTGCTGCCCCTGCTGCTCCCGCGCCCGGTCCGGCACCATCTGCCCCCGTGGCGGCCGCCGCCGCGGCTCCCAAATCACCCGGCCATGTGATGCCGGCAGCGGAACGGCTGATGGCCGAGAACAAACTGCCCGCCGGCAGTGTGGCAGGCTCGGGCCCCGGTGGACGTGTCCTGAAGGAAGATGTCATTCGCACGGTCAATGCCGGCCCGGTCAGTGTTGGCGGATCCCGCGAAACTCGCTCGGTGCCGCTCAGCCCCATCCGCCAGACCATCGCCCGCAGGCTGGTCGAAGCCCAGCATACTGCCGCTCTGCTGACAACATTCAACGAAGTTGATATGTCAGCTGTGAAGAAACTGCGGGAAGTCTACAAGGACTCCTTCGAAAAGAAGCACAACGTCAAACTGGGCTTCATGTCGTTCTTTGTACGGGCCGTGGTTGCGGGACTTCAGCAGTACCCCCAACTGAATGCTCAGATGAACGGAAAGAGCCTCACCTACTTCAATTACTGCGACGTTGGAGTAGCGATTGGCGGAGGCAAGGGGCTGGTGGTGCCTGTGCTGCGAAACGCTGAGAACATGAGTTTCGCGGATATTGAACTGGCGATCGTGAATTTCGCCAATCGCGCCAAGAACAACCAGATTGCTTTGGAGGAACTGGAAGGCGGTACGTTCACGATCACCAACGGTGGCGTGTACGGCTCCCTGCTGTCGACTCCCATCGTCAATCCACCGCAAAGCGGTGTGCTCGGGATGCACGGAATCTTCGACCGACCGGTTGCCGTCAATGGCCAGGTGGTCATCCGTCCGATGATGTACATCGCACTGACTTACGACCATCGCATCGTTGACGGTCGTGAAGCGGTTTCCTTCCTGAAGCTGGTGAAGGATCTGATCGAAGATCCGACGCGGCTGATCCTCGAAGTCTGAAGTGGCAGGCAACTGTCTGAAGAATCGCAGCCGCCCCGGCAATCAGCCTGCGGGCGGTTCTGCTTTTAAGTCTCCCGGAATCTCAGCTGAACTGGTTCATCCATGTCCGACGCATTTGACCTGATCGTGGTAGGTGCCGGTCCCGGTGGCTATGTGGCCGCCATTCGTGCTGCTCAACTGGGCATGAAAACGGCAGTGATCGAGCGTGAATCAAAGCTGGGAGGAACCTGTCTGCGCGTGGGTTGCATCCCCAGCAAGGCTCTGCTGGAGTCCAGCGAGCTTTATGAAAAGTCCGCCAAACACTTCGCGGAACGCGGATTGAAGGTCAGCGGGCTGGAACTTGATCTCGCACAGATGATGAAGCACAAGGACGGTGTGGTCTCAACACTCGATGCCGGCATCCAGGGACTGCTCAAAAAGAACCGAGTCGAACGTATTTTCGGACACGGGCAATTGCTGGGCGGGGGCAAGGTGGAGGTTCGGTCAAATTCAGGAACCACCCAAATCAGCGGCAAACGCATCCTCATCGCGACTGGCAGCGTACCATCATCTCTGCCGGGCATTCAGCCCGACGGTGATCGCATTGGAACCAGCACTGAAGCTCTGGCGTGGCCGGAAGTGCCACAGCACCTCGTGGTAATCGGTGGTGGAGTGATTGGTCTGGAGCTGGGTACGGTCTGGCGCAGACTGGGTGCAAAAGTCACAGTACTGGAATACCTGCCGCGAATCATGCCCGGAATTGACGAACAGGTTGCTGCGGAAGCCCGCAAAATCTTCGAAAAGCAGGGAGTTGTTTTCCGTCTGGGCACAAAGGTCACAGGAGTGTCTGTGGCTGGTACTCAGTGCACAGTGTCCATCGATGGAGCTGAACCTCTGACGTGCGATCGAGTGCTGGTGGCTGTCGGACGCAGACCCTGCACTGACAGCCTGGGGCTTGAGGCAGCCGGAGTGGCAACGGACCGGCGCGGTTTCATCCAGGTAAACTCATCCTATCAGACAACGGCCTCCGGAGTATTCGCCATCGGCGACGTCATTGGAGGTGCCATGCTGGCCCACAAGGCTGAAGAAGAGGGCATCGCCTGCATCGAAAAGATGGCGACCGGACATGGACACATTAACTACGCCATCATTCCGGCTGTCGTTTATACGGAACCGGAAATTGCTTCAGCCGGAGCCAACGAAGATGCATTGCAGGCAGCAGGCATCAAATATCGAGCCGGAAAGTTTGCGTTTGCAGCCAACGGGCGAGCTCGTGCCGGCGGGCACACTGACGGATTCGTGAAGGTACTGGCCGACGAAGCTACGGATCGAGTTCTGGGAGTGCACATTATTGGCACTCATGCCGGTGAGCTGATTCATGAGGCGGCAGTTGCCATGCAGTTCGGAGCCAGCAGCGAGGACATCGCCCGCTGCTGCCACGCCCACCCCACCCTCTCAGAGGCCGTCAAGGAAGCAGCCATGGCCGTAGACAAACGAGCCATCCACTCGTAAGGCGGAAACAGTTCGAGGCTGGTGCCTTTTGCAGACACCAGCCTCGACAAAATTCCGTCACAACGTCACAACATCACTCGGCCAGACTCACGCAATCCAGTCCTGGATCGCTTTGACTCTGGGGTTGGGGTGCACACGCAAAGCCTCAAGTGACTGCACAACAGCCAGACACCCAGGCAGTGTTGTGACGCAGGGAACACCGTACGTGACCGATGCCGCGCGGATCCGTCCTTCGTCAGTGCGAGCCCCTTTTCCGCTGGGCGTATTCAGAATCATCTGAATTTCGCCGTTTGCCATCTGGTCCAGCAGGTTCGGTCGTCCCTCGTGCAGTTTCTTCACCACTTCCACCGTAATCCCGGCCTCCTGAAAGACCTTTGCCGTGCCGCTGGTGCTGACAATCCGGTAACCCATCTGCAGCAGTTTGCGAACCGGCTCAATCATCCGCTCCTTGCGACCGGCAGCAATGCTGACGAAGATTCGTCCCTGCATGGGCAGTCGCGTTCCGGCCGCCAACTGAGATTTGGCAAAGGCCAGAGGGAAGTCTGAGTCGATCCCCATGACTTCACCTGTCGATCGCATCTCGGGCCCCAGCACGATGTCCACACCCATAAACCGGCTGAACGGGAAAACGCTTTCCTTGACCGACGTATAGGATGGCACGACTTCCTTTGTGAATCCCTGCTCCTTCAGCGACACGCCCACCATCACCTTGGCGGCGATCCTGGCCAGCGAATGCCCGATGGCCTTGGACACAAATGGAGACGTTCGGCTGGCCCGCGGATTGACCTCAAGAATGTAAACCGTGTACTGATCACCCTCCACCTTCACCGCAAACTGAATGTTCATCAGCCCGCGAACCTGCAGTGCAGCAGCCAGCTTGTGCGTCGCGAGGCGAATTTCGTCGACAACATGCCCGGGCAGCGAATACGGAGGCAAGGCACAGGCTGAGTCACCGGAGTGCACACCGGCCTCTTCGATGTGCTCCATCACACCACCGATCACTGTCGTCTCACCGTCGGAAATTGCATCGACGTCAACTTCAATCGCATCTTCCAGGAACTTGTCGATCAGCACCGGCTTCTCGGCGGATGCTTCAACCGCTGCACCCATGTAGCGTTCCAGACTCTGCTGATCATAGCAGATCTCCATCCCGCGTCCGCCCAGCACGTAACTGGGACGCACCAGCACAGGATAGCCAATCCGGTTGGCAATCGTGCAGGCACCCTCGGTACTGATGGCCGTGCCATTCGGAGGCTGATGCAGCTGCAAAACGTCCAGAATCGCCTGAAACCTCTTGCGATCCTCCGCCGCATCAATCATGTCCGGACTGGTGCCGATAATCTTCACACCGGCAGCCTCCAGCCCTCGAGCCAGATTGAGAGGGGTCTGACCACCGAACTGCACAATCGCCCCATCCGGGCTCATCCGATCCCAGATGTTCAGCACGTCTTCAGTCGTCAAAGGCTCGAAAAACAGATGGTCAGACGTGT
>SXXK01000514.1 GCA_005791255.1 Planctomyces sp. | reverse complement strand
GGAGATCGAGAACATTCACAGGCAACTGAGTCGCACTGGTTCTGTCGCACTGGCGGTCTGGCGTGGCAATCAGCAGACGGCGGTGCCGCGACTGCTGGCTCTGCTGTGCATGCTGGCGGTGTTCCTTCCGACATTCTTCATGCAGGGAGCTCCTCGCGAACTGTTCGCTCCGCTGGCACTGGCAG
Organism: Planctomyces sp.; assembly: GCA_005791255.1. Classification (GTDB taxonomy): domain Bacteria; phylum Planctomycetota; class Planctomycetia; order Planctomycetales; family Planctomycetaceae; genus SXXK01. The sequence continues at coordinate 22,206 of SXXK01000514.1, read as the reverse complement.
TGATTTTTTCGATGACTGGTTCGTATCTGCTGTCCAGTACGCTGGTGCCCGTCCTGTGTGTCTGGCTGCTGCGTGCCGGGCACAGCGTCGCCGCAGACGGGACTGCAGAGCGTGGTGGGCGACTTGCAGCAGCACTGCAGCGACTGGCCGGCGCCCTGATCCGCTCTCGCTGGCTGCTGGTCCCTGTGTACCTCGTGCTGTGCCTGCTGGGTTCGTGGCAATCGATACAGCGGGCGGGGCTGGAAATTTTCCCAGGGGCGGAGACGGGTGAATTTCGACTTCGTCTCAGAGCTCCCGACGGCACACATGTGGAGGCCACCGAGCGATATGCAGTCAGCGTACTTCAGGCGATCGACGAGGAAGCTGGCGCGGGAAATGTGAAACTGTCATTGGGGTATGCAGGAACAGTGCCGGCTTCATTTCCGGTCAACTCCGTCTATCAGTTTTCGCGGGGACCTGAAGAAGCGATACTCAGAGTGGCATTTCGCCCCGGTTCGGGCGTACGAACGGACGAGCTGAAGCGCAAACTTCGCCGGCGATTTCTGCAGGAGTTTCCGCAACTGCGTTTTTCGTTTGAGCCTTCGGACATCATCAGCGAAGTGATGAGCTTCGGCGCTGCGGCTCCAGTGGAAGTCGCAGTCCGTGGTGGTTCACTGGCGGAGAACCGGGACTTTGCGCAGCGACTGCGAACAGAGCTGCAGCGTGAGCCTGTGCTGAGGGATGTGCAGATCGTGCAGTCGCTGGACTATCCCACACTGGACGTGAAGATTGATCGGGAACGGGCAGGTCTGGCGGGAGCCACCACGGATCAGATCAGCCGATCGGTGCTGGCCGCTACGTCCTCCAGCCGGTTCATCGTCCCCAGTTACTGGCCCGATCCAAAAACCGGGGTTGGTTACCAGGTGCAGGTCGAAATTCCCCAACCGGCTCTGACTTCGGCCGCAGACCTCGGCGCGATCCCCGTGCTGAAAAAAGACGGTGGAGCGGTACTGCTGCGGGATGTCGCGGACCTCAGTTCCGGAAAAATGCCCGGGGAATTCGATCGTTACAATATGAAGCGTGAGTTGTCATTGACGGCCAGTATCGACGGCGCTGACCTCGGTGCAGCTGCAGCCCGCGTGGATGCTGTCGTCCGGCGAGTGCTGCAGCAGGACAATGCTCGGAAGGATGAGCTGGAACAATCGGGAATACAGCCGAAGCCTGGTCGCATCACCTGTGAGCTGCGTGGCCAGATTCCGCCACTGCGTCAGATGACCAGTGGCCTGGCAGTGGGGCTTGTGCTGGCTGTGCTGGCGATCTTTCTGATGCTGTCGGCCAGTTTTCAGTCGTTTCGACTGGCACTGGCTGCTGTGACCACAGTGCCCGCGGTACTGGCCGGCAGCAGTCTGCTGCTGCTGTTAACGGGGACCACCGTCAATATTCAGTCGTTTATCGGTGTGATCATGAGTCTGGGTGTGTCCATGGCCAATGCGATCCTGCTGATCAGCTTTGCGGAACAGCAGCGGCGAACCGGGGTTACTGCGGCCGTGGCGGCACAATTTGCGGCAGTGGAGCGATCACGAGCGATTCTGATGACCAGTGCTGCGATGCTGGCGGGAATGCTGCCGCTGGCACTGGGCACTGGCAGCGGCGGTGCCCAGACGGCACCATTGGGGCTTGCCGTGATGGGTGGTCTGAGTGCAGCCACCGTGGCTGCTCTGCTGGTTCTGCCGGCAGCCTACACCTGCCTGTGCCCCGGGGTCAGTACAGCATCGCTGCATCCCCTGGATCCGAACAGTCGGCATTATGCGGGAAGCGGGGTGCATGATGAGGAACTCTGACATGTTGATGGAATTTTCGAAACTGGCCACGGCGTCGCTGCTGCTGCTGACACTGTCCGGCTGCCAGACTCAGACCGATCCCGCTGCAGCGGCAGACGCCGGTGCCGGTGCCGGTGCACGCGCTGCCGAACTGCCGCGCGTGCAGACCGGCAGACCACAACGAAAGGGCATTGTGCAGTCGACAGAGCAGCCCGGCCAGGTTCGCGCCTGGCTGCAGGTGGAGATTTATCCGCGGAGCGGGGGGATCGTCGAGCAGGTGCTGGTGGACATCGGCAATGTGACTGAACCCGGACAGCTGCTGGCAGTGCTGACTGCGCCGGAGCTTGAGGACGAGCTGCGACAGAAGCAGGCGCTGCAGCGACAGGCGGAGGCCGAGATTGGTCAGGCCGCAGCGGCAGTGCAACTGGCGATGGCCACCGAACACTCGGCGGAAGCTGACGAAGCGGAAGCAGCAGCCGGCAGGCGACGCATCGAATCCGAAGTTGCTCGACTGACGTCCGAGTCACAGCGGCTGCAGGGGCTGGCGGAATCTGGTGCAGTAACCCTGCGACTTGCGGAAGAGGCGGTACAGAAACTGGCGGCGGCCGAGTCTTCACTGGAGGAGCTGGCGGCAGCGGTGCGATCTGCCGCGGCGCGACGCGGTGAAGCACGCGCCGCGTGCATTCGTGCGGAAGCGGATCTGAAGGCCATGGAAGCGCGCCGCGACAGCGCCGCAGCCGAAGTCCAGCGACTGCAGACGCTGTGCGGATATCTGCAGATCCGCGCCCCGTTCGCAGGCACTGTCACAGCCCGAAACGCGGATCCCGGAGACCTGGCGCGGGCCGGCCAGGGGTCAGCCTCACTGTTCACCGTGGCTGAAACATCACGGGTGCGAGTCACAGCGCGGGTCCCGGAGGCCGATGCCGTCAGGATCAGCCCAGGCAGTCCCGCCACAGTACGAATTCCCGCACTGCAGCAACAGCTGTTCAGTGGAACTGTTTCCCGCACGAGCTGGACCCTCGATGAACAAACTCGCACGCTGCTGGTCGAAATTGATCTGGAAAACTCCCTCGGAACGCTGCGTCCCGGAATGTACGCCAGTGTGGAACTGATCGTGGGTCAGAATGACAGCGCACTGGTGGTGCCCAAAGGAGCTGTCATACAGCAGGACGGGGTTTCAGCGTGTCTGGCGGTGGGAACGGATGGTGTGCTGCAGAAGAAACCCGTAAACACCGGACTGCGGACGGCAACAGAGATTGAGATTGTCTCCGGTTTGTCAGAAGACGACCTGGTCATTACGGCAAATACTGCCGCTTATCGGGAAGGCCAGAAGGTTGAATCTGCGGTAAAATCGCCGTAAAGCGGGCAGCCTGGGTAAACTTTACCGACCGCACCGTCTTTAACGCGCCGGCACGGTCACCGCAACCAGCAAAGTCTGTGTCCGGTATTGCTCGACGGTCGATTTTCCGAACCGAGGGGGCGCGCGATGATTTTCCATCGCCGTGCACGGTGGTCGCCGTGTGCAGGTCCTCGCCCGCGACCGGATACTGACCTGAGTTGAGCGAGTGTGGAACCATGTCAAGACGAGCGGCAGTCATACTGGCACTGAGCTGTTTCTGGTCTGCTGGCTGTCAATTGGTTGTGCAGTCGATGCCGGCGGGAATGACAGAAATGCCGGTGTCGGCTGCCGCCAGAACCGTCGATCACCCTGATGATCTGACAGCGCGGGGGGCGGCGGGGGTGGCGCCGTCCGCGCAGCCACCGGAAGTTTCTGATGTTCCGGCCACGGCAGCGGAGATCAGCCGACTGGATCTGGCCACGGCCCTGTCTCTGGCCTCCGGCCGGAGTGCTGAGGCGGCATTTGCCAAAGCCCGGGTTGAGGAGGCCTATGGTCAGCTCGATCGTGCGAAGGCTCTGAAGCTGCCGTCGCTGCGAGCGGGACTGAATTACAACAAGCACGAGGGTCGGATTCAGGATGTGGCTGGCAGCGTCATCGAAACCAGTCGTGGCAGTGTGTACGGGGGACTTGGTGCGGGTGCGGTCGGTGCCGGGTCTCCGGCGATCCCCGGAGTCGTGGCACAGTTTCACGTGGCGGACGCGATTTTTCAGCCGCGGATTGCGGCACTGACAGTGCAGGCACGTCGGGAGGGTGCGCGAGCGGCACTGAATGATGCGATGCTGGCGGCCGGAACGGGCTACATGGAGCTGCTGCGTGCCGAACAGGAATTGGCGATCTGCGATGAGGTGGTTGGCCTGGTGGAGCAACTGGAGCAAACGACCGGGCAGTTCGCGAAGAGCGGCGCCGGGACCGCTGCCGATCATGACCGTGCGCTGACGGAGCTGGCACTGCGACGCTGTGAGCAGCTGCGAGCGGAGGAAGCAGCGGCCGCAGCCAGTGCGAGGCTGGCCGAACAGGTTCGCTGGAATCAGCCTGGTGTGCTCAAACCCGCCGACACGCGGATGATTCCCATTGAACTGGTGCCCGCTGATCAGAATGTGCAGCAACTGGTTGCGACGGCCCTGACGTCGCGACCGGAGCTGGCGGAATGTCGCTTTCTTGTGGGTGAGGCGGTCGAGCGACTCAACCGCGAACGACACAGTCCTCTGATTCCGAGTGTGCTGCTGTCCGCCAGCTATGGCGGCCTGGCCGGTGGTCTGGGCAGCGATCTGCGGCATTCCGCAGATCGGCTGGATGCGGATGCCATGGCCTATTGGGAACTGCGGCAATTGGGGTTTGGGGAACAGGCTCTGCAGCGAGAGTCAAAAGCCCGCATCAGCCAGGCTCAGGCTCGCCGCATGCAGATGCTGGACCAGGTGGCGCGCGAAGTGACGGAATCTCATCTGCGAGTGTCCGGTGGTCGGAAGCAGATCGAGACCGCGTTGCAGGCCGTGGAATCCGCTGAGCAGTCATATCAACGGAATCTGGAACGCATCCGAAATGGTCAGGGTTTGCCCCTGGAAGCCCTGCAGTCCCTGCAGGCGCTGGCAGCTGCCCGCCGCGAATATGCCCGCTCCATCGCTGACTTCAATATTGCCCAGCTGACACTGCAGCGAGCAACGGGTGGCCGACTGCAGGCTCCCGTCGAGAATCTTCAGTCGGCCGTCACTTCTCCCTGAGATCGCCCCTTCCGCTGACAGCGGGGACATGCGAACACTTTGCGTGCGGCCAGCAGCCACGATTCAATAGGGCCATCGCACCGCGAACAGAAGTCCTTTTTGTACACCAGCAGACGCTCGTCCCGCGTCATGCGGCCTCGCGGTTTACCGACATCAGCCGGATCAGCGATGATGATCCGATTGTACCGTTTCCCGATCTGCAGCAGGTGCACGGTCAATCGCCACAGTGCATCGAATTCCTCTCGCTGCAGTGAGCTGGCTTTGCGTTCCGGGTGCATCTGCAGCAGATGCAGGATTTCGGCGCGATACACATTGCCGACGCCGGCAATGATGTTCTGATTCATCAGCACGGTACCGATCGGAGCTGATGATCGGCGGATGCGATCCCAGGCTTTTTCGGGATCAGCATCCGCTCTGAGCGGGTCGACTCCCAGTCGATCCAGCAGGCTGCTGACTTCGGCGTTGGTGAGCACTTCACAGGCCGTCGGTCCATTCAGGTCGAATGCCAGCTGCGGCCCGATCACTCGCAGCCGCACGGCGCCGCGAGGTTCCGGGGGCGGTGATTTATGCCGCCGGAATTTTCCATACAGACCCAGATGCACATGCAGCGTCCGGCCATCCCAGTCGTAGAGCAGATGTTTCCCGTGGGCCTGCACAGCGGTCAGCAGTCGACCGTCCAGCTCGCGTGCTCCTGCGGCAAACCGTCCCTGCGGCGAACTGACGTTCAGCTGCTGTCCGGCAAAATCGCGATTGTGATCTGCGGCGAGACGATGAATGGTGTGGCCTTCCGGCATGGCTGCTTCCTGAAAGTGGGCGGGCCCCTCTGTTTTAGGCGTCACCGTCCGACTGTCTGCAGGAATCAGGCCGGCTGGTTTGTGATAATTCGTCGACTGAGGGGGTGTTGCCCCGATTTTTGCGGGATTTGTGCGGACGGGCAGGGTGGGCCCTTCCGGCGGAACAGATCCCGGTTCGCTTGTGTGGCGGGAAGCGGAACCCGATAATGGCTGCGGCACCGGGGCGATCAGCGGCTGCAGTCAGCCGTGATATTTCCACCTGCGGGCCTGTGTGCAGGAGGGATTGTAATCCTGCCGGGCCAGCAGCCTGCGGTGTATTCTGTTCGAGGTCGGGGGGGTCATGAGAATTCTGACGCTGTTGTTTGCAGGAGCTGTGCTGATGACGTCTGCGGTATCCGCTGCTGAACCCAAAAAGGAAGCCTTTGGCAGGACCAAAGACGGGGTTCCGGTTGAGATTTACACGATTGGAAACAAGTCCGGCTTTGCTGCCCGCGTGATGACTCGCGGAGCAACTCTGGTCAGCCTGCACGTCCCGGATGCTGCGGGGAAGCTGGCCGACGTGCTGCTGGGCTTTGACGACGTGTCGGGATACGAGGGTGAAGGCAATCAGTATTTCGGCTGCACGACGGGTCGTGTCTGCAACCGGATTGCCAAAGGCCGGTTCACTCTGGACGGCAAAGAATATACTCTGGCGATCAACAACGAGCCCAACCATCTGCACGGCGGCCTGGACAAGGCGCTGGACAAGCTGATCTGGACGGCTGCTCCGATGTCATCCGATAAAGGTCAGGGTGTCAAATTCACTGTCAGCAGTGCGGACGGCGATGAAGGCTATCCGGGCAAACTGGACGTGACGGTGACGTACTTTATCCCGGCTGATCAGAACGCCATCACGATCACCTATTCGGCCAAAACCGATAAGAACACTCCGGTCAACCTGACCAATCACGCCTATTTCAATCTGGCGGGCGAAGGCAGTGCCACGGTGCTGGATCACATGCTGCGGGTCAATGCCGACAATTACACTCCGACGGACGACACTCTGATCCCCACTGGAAAAATTGCACCGGTGGAAGGCACGGAGCTGGATTTCCGCAAGCGAACTCGAATTGGCGATCGAATTGAATCCATCGGAAAGACGGCAGCGATCGGCTATGACCACAACTATGTGCTGAATGCTGCAGAGAATGGTGGCGAGATGCGTCTGGCGGCGGTGCTGGTGGATCCGCAGTCGAAGCGGCGGATGCGAGTGACGACGACGGAACCGGGCGTGCAGTTCTATTCGGGCAACTTCCTCAAGGGTCAGGCGGGCAAGGGTGGCAAGACCTATGCTCATCGCAGCGCGCTCTGCCTTGAGACTCAGCATTACCCGGATTCGGTGAATCATCCGGAGTTTCCCAGCACGATTCTGAAGCCGGGTGCCGAGTACAGGTCGACGACGAGCTACGCGTTCGACATTGATCAGCCGGCGGGCGCCGTGAAGCAGAAGTGAGCGATGCTGCGATGCAGACCCGGAAGTGAACTTCCGGGTCTGTGGTTTTGGGTCTTAACCGGATGCGATTTATGTGGCCCGAGAGTGACAGGACCCAGGACATTCTCCGCGATGTCGCGGGTGGTGATGCGGAGGCGGTGAACCGCCTGATGGATCGTCATCGTGAGGCGGTGCGGCGGATGGTGCAGCTGCGTCTGGACCACGCGGTGGCTCGCCGAGTGGACGCCAGCGACGTGGTGCAGGACGTGATGCTGGAGGCATCTCAGCGTCTGACGGATTACCTGCGAAATCCCGGGATGCCGTTTCATCTGTGGCTGCGGCAGCTGGCATTGGACCGGATTATTGACATGCATCGTCGCCATCGCGGTGCGCAGCGGCGTTCGGTGGATCGGGAGCAGAATTTTTCGGGAGTGGGTAATGACGAGCAGTCGGCGGCGGATCTGGCGGCATTGCTGCGTGACGCCGAGCTGACTCCGGCAGCCGCCGCTCTGCGGAAGGAGCTGCAGTCGCGGTTTGTGGCGGCCCTGCAGCAGATGGACGAGGGTGATCGCGAGATCATTGTGATGCGGCACTTTGAGCATCTGGGCAACAGTGAAGCGGCGGAGGCACTGGGGCTCAGTGCTCCGGCGGCCGGCATGCGTTATCTGCGAGCGATTCGACGACTGCGAGAGCTGCTGGGCGGTGATGACAGCTCGCTGGCCGGAGGCTGAGATGCGGTTCGGATCCGACGAGGAAGCGATGCGTCATGCTCTGGCGCTGGCGCGACGCGGATTCGGGCGAGTGGAACCGAATCCGCAGGTCGGGGCGGTGCTGACGACAGCTGACGGCCGGCTGATTGCTGACGGGTATCATCAGGAGTGTGGTGGGCCGCATGCGGAGGTGCATGCCTTGCGAGCCGCCGCTGAGCAGGCTTGCGGTGCCACCCTGTATGTCACGCTGGAACCCTGCTGTCATCATGGCAGAACTCCGCCCTGTTCGGACGCGGTGCTGGCGGCGGGTGTACGGCGAGTGGTTGTGGGGTGCGTGGACCCGGCGCCGCATGTGGCCGGCCGGGGACTGCAGCAGCTGCGCGACGCGGGGCTGCAGGTGGATGTGGGTGTCTGCCGCGGGGAAGCGGAGGCACTGATCGCTCCGTTTGTGCGACTGCAGCTGCGGCAGAGGCCGTGGGTGCACGCCAAATGGGCGATGACTCTGGACGGTCGCATCGCTGCGCGAACCGGACATTCCCAGTGGATCTCGGGCACGGAATCCCGAGCCTATGTGCATCAGCTCAGAAGCTGTATGGAAGCCATCGTTACTGGTGCGGGCACTGTGAGAACAGACAATCCGCGATTGACCGTACGAATGCCGACGACTGATGGCTCGGCCTTTTGCTCCGGCGGTCGGACTCCGCTGCGAGTCGTGCTGGATGCTCGGGGCACAGCGGTTCAGCGGGGCAGTGCACTGATCACAACGCTGCCCGAGGCACCGGTGCTGGTCTGTGTCGGTTCCGCCTGCGCGCAGTCGGAATGCGATCGCCTGGCAGAGTTGGGAGTGGAGGTCTTTCGTGCAGGTGAGGGGCTCAACGGGGTCGATCTGCAGTCCGTGCTGGCTGAGTTGGGTCGCCGCGGCATGACGCATGTGCTGCTGGAAAGTGGCCCGCGGCTGCTGGGCAGTTTCTTTGACGCGGGCCTGCTGGATGAGCTGCATGTGTTTGTGGCTCCGAAGCTGGTGGGTGGTGCAGCGGCACTCAGTCCGGTGGGTGGCCGGGGCCTTGATGAAATCCCGGGAGCGGCGGTACTGGATCGACTGACCTGGCGGCAGCTTGGCGATGATTTGCTGCTGGAGGGTCCGGTGCGGCGCTGAGGGCGGGGGGTTGCAGGGCGCCTGTTTGTCCGGGAATCCGCTGATGTGCAGCGCAGCCCCCCCCCCTGCTCGTGCCTCGTTCCCGTGCTTCGAAATTTGATTCATCGCCCTGTGTTTCTCGTGGGGAACACGGCATGCGAGGGGTGCCAAACCGCAGTGATTTCAGGTTTGATCCGGCGTCCGGGGCGCCGGCGCTGCGTTTTGTCCCCGTCGTTGCAGGTCTGCCCGGGCCGGGGTGTTCGGGTCCATTCGTGGTTCAAAAACCGCTCCCTCGGTTGCGGGAAAAACCCGCGCCGGGTAGGCTGAGGCAGGTTTTTCGAACCGCAGGGTTCATGTTTTTCCGAATTGTACAGACTCCTGACTGATTGACATGAGGTAACCACCATGGCACGAAATACGACTCGCCGCGGATTCATCGGTGCATCCGCTGCGCTGGGAACGGCTTTCTGGGTTGCGCCGCAGACATTTGCCCGACCGACCCGGTCTGCTCTGGAGGCCCTGACGGCGGCCTGTGTGGGCGTGGGTGGCAAGGGTGACAGCGACAGCAGCCACATCGCCGACCAGGACGTTGAAATTGTCGGCATTTGTGACGTTGACCGTCGGACTCTGGAGAAAAAGTCGAAGCAGTTCAAGAAGGCCGAGCAGTTCACGGATTTCCGGGCGATGCTGGACAAGCTGGGTGACAAGGTGGACATCGTCACCGTCAGTACTCCGGACCACACTCATGCGGCCGCGGCGATCAAAGCCATGAAGATGAAGAAGCACGTTTACGTGCAGAAGCCGCTGACGTGGTCCATCCGTGAAGCGCGAATGATGCGCGAAGTCGCAGCGGAAATGGGCGTGGTTACTCAGATGGGCAACCAGGGCACATCGGAAAACGGCCTGCGGGAAGCCGTGGAAGTTGTTCGCTCGGGAGCTCTGGGTGACGTGACGGAAGTCCATGTCTGGACGAATCGTCCGGTGTGGCCGCAGGGGATTGGCCGTCCGAAGAGTGAAGACAAGGTTCCTGATACGCTGGACTGGGAATCGTGGATCGGCCCGGCTCCGATGCGTCCCTACAAGGAAGGCGTGTATCATTCGTTCAACTGGCGTGGCTGGGTGGACTTCGGCACGGGTGCTCTGGGCGACATGGCGTGTCATACCTGCAATCTGCCGGTGATGGGATTGAATCTGTGGGATCCGGTGGCGGTGACTGCGGTCAGGAATCCGGGGATTGTGGAAGGTGAGACATTCCCGGGTGCCTCGACTCTGATGTTTGAGTTCCCTGAGCGCGACGGGTTGAAGGCCTGCAAGTTTTACTGGTACGACGGTGGCAATCTGCCGGCGGACGAGTTGATTGCGAAGCTGCCGGAAGGTTTCCGCAAGCGCGTGGCTGCTCAGAAGGCCGGTGGCGGCCGCACCAGTGCAGCGCTGCTGGTGGGTTCGAAGGGCATGCTGTTGTCTGAGAACGACTACGGTGCGGCTTACACGCTGCTGCCGGAAGAAAACTACAAGGACTTTAAGAAGCCTGAGCCGACGATTCCGCGTATTCCGTTCAAGGGTGGCGGTGACGAGCGTCAGAAGTGGGAGTTTGTTGAGTCGGTGCGGGGCAACTACAAGCCGGGCACGCTGGGCAACTTTGGCTACGCCGGCCGTCTGACGGAAACCATTCTGGTGGGGAACCTTGCCGTGCGAGCCGGCGAGGGGACTCGGATTGAGTGGGACGCGAAGAATCTGGTCAGCACGAACCGTCCTGAGCTGAACAAGTACGTGCACCGTGAATACCGCAGTGGTTATTCACTGTGATCTGACAACGTCTGATTGAAAGATCAGGAAGCCCCGACCGTCAGGCCGGGGCTTTTTTGTTGTGTGCGGCTCAGCAGGAGCAGCTCCCGCCCAAAAAACGCCGGCGGCGGAGTGTCGCGTTTCGCTCCGCGAAACGTGCAACCTCGAATTGCAGTGGACCGAAGGCAACAAATTTCACACTTCACCGTCGGTATATCATCCGAATGGGAGAATGCCCTGCCGCCAGAAGACTGATCAAAGGAACACTAACGCGGCGAAAGTCGTGCAGCGGGGTGTTTTGATTCGCGGTTGGTGTTGGTTGCACGGGCTGTGCCGGGTGCCATTGTCGGGATGCTGCATTTGCTCCGGTTTTAGCTCCACATTTTTGCCCAACGCGAACCGAAGAAAGAGCGTAATTTGGCCGTGGGCACCGTTGCGCCCTCAGTCTGTCCCGATTTTTCGGTCATTCCGGCGTCTTTGCAGAGCGAACAAGGTTATGTCAAACGCGGTTATCGAGATCCGAAATCTGTCAAAGATCTACCGGGACTTCTGGGGCCGGAAGAAGGTGCAGGCCGTCAAAAGCCTCAGCATGGACGTGATGCAGGGCGAGGTCTTTGGGCTGCTGGGTCCGAACGGGTCCGGCAAGACCACGACGATGAAGATGCTGCTGGGGCTGTTGTTCCCGACATCCGGTGAGATGACGATTCTGGGCAAGCCGGCCGCGGACGTGACGAAGAACGAGCGGATTGGGTATTTGCCCGAGGAGTCTTACCTGTACCGGTTCCTGAATGCCGACGAAACGCTGGATTTCTATGGTCGGCTGTTCAATATGTCGGCTGCCGATCGGGCTCGCCGGGCTGACGAGCTGATCGAAATGGTGGGTCTCGGCAAGGCTCGCCGCCGCCAGCTCAAGGAATACTCCAAGGGGATGACTCGCCGTATCGGTCTGGCTCAGGCTTTGATCAACGACCCGGATCTTGTGCTGCTGGACGAACCCACCAGCGGGCTTGACCCGATCGGGACGAGGGAGATGAAGGACCTGATCATTCAGCTCAAGGCTCAGGGCAAAACCGTTGTGATGTGCAGTCACCAGCTGGCCGACGTGCAGGACGTGTGCGACCGGATTGCGGTGCTGTTCCAGGGCGAATTGAAGGTGCTGGGTCGAGTGGACGAGCTGCTGGAGCTGCGTAACGAAATGCAGATGCGGACTCCGACGCTGTCCGACGAAGCCATGGCCGATATCCGGCAGGTGCTGAAGAAACACAATGTGGACGATGTGGAATTCAGTCGCCCGAAGGCCGACCTGGAACAGCTGTTCCTGCGGACGGTGCGTGAGAGTGGCGAGCGTCCGGGTCGACGCTTCTCGACCGAAGAAGTTGCAGCCTCCGGCAGGGGCTGAAATTGAGTTGGCAGTTGTCAGTTGCCAGTTTGGGGGCGGTCCGGAACTGAGCACTGACAATCGACCACTGAGCACTGACCACCGAGAACCGAAAACTGGTATTTTTCTGACCAGCTGGAAGAGCGGCATATGGACTTCGATGTTCGGCCCTACAACTTTACTTCAGCGACGACGTCGTGGCTGATTCTGCTGGCAATCCTTGCTGCGCTGGGTCTGGTGCTGCCGCTGGCCAGTCTGGCGGGTCGCGGCGGTGCGGCGGGTCTGGTGGATTTTCGACGCGGCCTGATCAGTTATCTGGAGGACCTCTTTTCGCTTTCATTTCGGCGAATTGCAGCTCTGGCCAGTCTGACCTTAAAGGAGGCTGTACGTCGCAAGGCCCTGCTGGTCTTTGTGATGTTTGCGGTGTTGCTGATGTTTGCCGGCTGGTTCATCACGGATTCGAACGAGCGAGCCGAGCTGCAGGTCAGTGTGCATGTGACCTTTCTGCTGACGGCCATTTCGTGGCTGCTGCTGCCGGCACTGATTTTTCTCAGCTGCTGGGCACTGCCGGAGGACATCCGGCTGCGATCACTGCACACGGTGGTGACGAAGCCGGCGCGGCGGATGGAGATTGTGATTGGCCGCATGGCTGGCCTGGGTGTGGTGGTGGCTATTCTGCTGGTGGTAATGGGTGTCATTGGCCAGTTCTGGCTCAGTCGCCGCATCCCCGAGAATGCTCGCAGTGCCCTGCAGTGTCGCGTGCCGCTGTTTGGCGAGCTGTACTTCATCAGTTCGGAAGGTCAGCCGCAGGAAACCGGTTTGAACGTGGGTGATGTGTGGGCTTACCGGTCGCACATCCCGGGCAACAGTCGAGCCCGTGCGGTGTATGTGTTCCGCGGTGTGGACGAATCCGCCCTGACTCGCAATGACAAGGGCGAGGAAGAGTTGCTGCTGGAGTGTCGTTTTGAGGCGTTCCGCACGGTCAAAGGTTCGGAATCCAGCATTGTGAAGGGGATTTCCGCTCAGTACACGTTGTCCGTGAATCCTCGTGAAGAGGCCTTCGGGATGCTGGCCCAGTCCGAAGCGACGCGAGCGATTGCCGATGCGCTGCGTGAGGGTCAGTACAACACGGCTTCAGCCGAGCTGAAGAAGCTGACGGAACGCATCCGCACTGCTCCGGGCGAACTGCGTCCGGCGGACTATTTTGGTCTGCATTTTGGAATGTTCGTATCGGGAACAGTCCTTGACAACCGCAAGGACCCGGCGTTGGGCAATCTGGGCAAGTTGTTTATTGAGGCGGCGCTGACGGGCGAGGGCGTGACTGCGGCACTGCAGCAGCAGGAGCGTGGCGCAAAGGTTGAGATTCCGTACGAGGCGTTTGCGGCGAAGCTGGATCTGGTGGCGGACGGTCTGACGGAGCGTTCTGCGGTGCTGATGGAGACTCTGCAGCGTATGGAGGTTCCGCTGCCTTCGTTCAACGTGTCTGAATATCATGACCTTGATGAAAGCTCGACCAACCTGACTCGCGTGCCCCGGCGGCTGCGATTTGTGGCGGACTACGAGACTTTGGGCCGTTTCCTCGCCGCTGAGATTGCTCGTAAGAACGACGCCGGTGGTTTGCTGGCTGATGGCGGGTTAAAGGCCAGCCTGACGGAAGAGCTGGTGAAGGAATCAAAGATTTCGCAGCTGAATGCTGAGCGTCTGGTGGCGGTGCTGGGCGAGCAGCTCACCGCGGGGACTCTGGCCGTCGATGCCGGCAAGCTGAAGGTTGCCGACGGACGCAGCTGGTATTTGTTTTTCGACGATCTGATCCGTCGTGAGCAGCTGGTGAGTGAGGATACGGAAGGCTGGATGATTGAAAAGGACCTGCTGCAGGATCTGATTCAGGATCAGAATGGCGACCGCTATCTGCGGGTGGAGGTGGCCTGCATCAACGATCAGATGTATCTGGGTATGGCTCGTCCTGACCTTTTCATCCGCAAGGCTGACCAGCCGTTCTGGGTGGGTTACTGGAAGGCGATTCTCAGTATTCTGCTGATGCTGCTGCTGATCATTGTTCTGGGAGTGACGGTCAGCTGCGTGGTGAAGGGTCCTGTGGCCCTCCTGTTTACTCTGACATTCTTCATCGTGGGTCAGTTTTTCCATGACTTCATGATTCGGAAGCTGGCGGGTGTGGAGAAGGGCACGGGCACAGTGGAATCGATGATTCTGATCGCGCAGCACCGCAATCCTGAGGTGGGGATGGACGTGTCGGAAGCGACGCTGAATGTGGTGCGGGCGGCCGACCAGGGTCTGGACGGGGTGCTGCGTGGATTCAGCATGATTGTGCCGGACTTTGCGGTGTTCAATCGTGCGTCGATGTATGTGGAGAACCGGTTTGACGTTCCGTTTCGGGATGTGCTGTTGCCGTCTGTGGTTGTGTTTTTTGGCTTTCTGATTCCCTGTATTCTGATTGGCGGCGCGCTGCTGAAATTCCGTGAACTGGAGGCGAAATGAGCACTGTGAATTCACGTCAGCGGAAGATCTGGTACGGCGTGGGCATACTGCTGCTGCTGGGGCCTGTGGTTTACCTCGGCTTCCCGGCTCGGCAGACAGCCGGGGCGGTGGCGGATTCTGGTGGTCTGGGCGTCCTGTCGCAGAAGCGGCAGCAGTACGACCTTGGCGAGGCGACTCTGGGCAAGGTCGACCCTTCCAGTTCAGCCATGAACCTGCTGCTGCTGGGGCTGCGGGGTCCTGCGGCCACGGTACTGCAGCTGAAGGCGATTGACTATCAGGAGCGAAAGCAGTGGGCGAAGCTGCGGGCCACCGTGGATTCGATCATTATGCTGCAGCCTCATTACGTGCAGATCTGGAAGTTCCAGGGCTGGAACCTGGCCTACAACGTCTCGCGCGAATGGGACAAGGTGGACGACCGCTTTTACTGGGTGAAGGAAGGCATCAAATTCCTGATTCTTGGGACCAACAGAAACCAGACCGTGCCGATTCTGTTCCACGACGTGGGTGAATTCGTGCAGTCGAAGATGGGCGTGTCGGACGAGAAGAAGTTCTTCCGTGAGTTCTTTGTTCGCGACCCGGACCCGCGATTCAAGACCACCTCGGGCGAGCCGGGTCCTGACCGCACGATCAATCCGGACGGCAAGGACAGCTATCTGGTGGCGTATGACTGGTTTGTGCGGGCGAACGAGAAGGACGACAACGACGGCGTGATTGGCGTGAAGGGCAAGACTCATGTGTTCTTCCGCCAGGGTCCTGCGCGAGCTTTGCTGTACTTCGCGAAGACGCGAGCTGAGAAGGGGTTGTTTGACGAGCACATCCCGGCGTGGGATCGGGCGTACAAGTCGTGGATGGACGATTACGGCAAGATGGACTTTCTGGGACTGGACGACAAGAAGTACCGCCTGAACTGTACGGAGGACGAACTGAAGGCTCTGGCGGAAGAGAACGGTGTGACGCTGCAGGAGCAGCGCCGCATCTGGGCTCAGAATCTGGACATGACCAACTTCCGTCAGTGGCGAGACATTGCTGATCTGGAGCGAACTCCGGAGATGCTGGAAGCACGGCGATCATCTTTTGAAGGCAAGAAGGCGTACAACGAAGGTCGCAACAGTGACACGATGCTGCCGGATAAGACCGTGCAGATTTCGGATTCGCAGAAGTCGCTGGAAGCTGCTATGACTCAGTGGGCAAAGCTGGCTGAGAAGTATCCGAACATGTTCATTGATGGTGACAATGTTGAGGACTGTCTGCTGCTGGTGCAGTATTACCGAGTGGTGTGTCAGCTGAATGGTCGGAACATGCCTGATTCGTATCCATTGAAGGATATCTGGGACAAGCATCCCAGCCGTCATCCGGACGCAGAGCGTAACTTCCTGATTGAGACGCGTCTGCAGCAGCGGAAGTAAGGGCCCTTTCCTGGCGGCTCGCGGTCTGTTTCACAGTCGCGAGCCGTTTTTTATTTGCGTGAGGTAGCTGCGTGGCAGTAGGACCGATCTTTGAGCGGGAAGTCCTGACGACTCCGCGACGTCTCAGCCACTACATCATGCGTGCGGGGTTTGTGGCCGGGCTGCTGATACTGTTTTACAGTCTGCGGCAGGCAACGATTGGCTTTCAGGACGTGGTGTTTGCGGGTGACGTCGCGTCGTTCAGTGCGCTGGTGTTCAGAGTCTTTGCACTGCTGCAGCTGACGCTGAGCCTGTTCTTTGCGACATTGTTTGCGGCCTCCGTAGTGGCTCAGGAGAAGGACCGAAAGACTCTGATCCTGCTGCTGATGACGGACCTGCGCAACTACGAACTGGCGCTGGGGAAACTGCTGGCCAGTCTGCTGAACGTGGGCGTACTGCTTGAGGCATCGTGGCCGGTATGTGCGCTGCTGCGGCTGCTCGGGGGCGTTACGTGGCAGCAGATTTTGTGGTCGCAGGCGATCGTCTGCGCTGCGACTCTGGCCGCCGGCGCCTGGGGCAGCCTGGTGGCATTCTGGCGTGAGAAGACGTTTCAGACGATTGCGATCAGTGTGTTGGGAGTGGCTGTGTTTCTGCTGGCTGCGCATGGTCTGGGCGTGGTCCTGGGTGGAGCAGCGGCGGTACTTTCCCCATATGACGGTCTGCTGCAGGTGCTGAATCCGCTGAGTGTGGATCGTCCTGGAGTGCTGCAGGTTTCGGCCTGGCCTACGGTGCTGGCGATGCTGGTGCTGGCCGCGGGATTAAGTCAGTTCACAGTGGTGATGCTGCGACGCTGGAATCCGTCAAAGGAAGTGTATCAGGGAGTGCTGGAAGCGACTGTTCCGGGGTCAGCGGAGGATGCGGCAGCGGAGGAGGCTCGGATCCCGTCGACGGTGGTGGCCGGGGCACAGCGAAAGCATCGGCAGGTCTGGAATCAGCCCGTGATCTGGCGCGAAATGCGGACTCGAGCTTATGGTCGCCGGATGATCTGGATCAAGCTGTGTTACGTACTGCTGGCGGTGCTGGTGGCTGCAGTTTCGTGGGCGCGGCCGGAGTCAGGTGTTGGGGGTGGTGGTCTGGTGCTGGGCATGGTTTCAGCGCCGGCGTTTGCGGTGCTGGGTATCGGGATTCTGAGTCTGCTGCTCAGCAATGCTCAGGCTGTCACTTCGATCACAAATGAACGCGACGGCAGGACGCTGGAGATTCTGCTGGTGACGGACCTGCGTCCGTGGGAGTTTATGTTTGGCAAGATTGGCGGCGCCGTCTGGAATGCTCGTGAAATGCTGCTGCTGCCGTTGCTGCTGGTGGCGGCATTCTGTGCCGGCGGCGTGATTCCTCAGCTGACGGTCGAGAATGCGATTTACGTCTCAGTGGGCTACACGGTGCTGACTTTGTTTGCGGTGGCACTGGGGCTGCATGCAGGGCTCAGTTACGAAAATTCGCGGCAGGCGATTGCTCACAGCCTGGGCACAATGTTCTTCCTGTGTGTGGGCATCTTTGTGTTCATGCTGCTGCTGGTTGAGGCGCGATCGTCGTTTGCCATCCAGCTGCAAAGTTTCATTCTGTTCATTGGCTTCGGCAGTCTGGGATTGTATTCGTCACTGACGCATCGCAACCCATCAAATGCCCTGACCATGGCATCGCTGCTGCTGCCCTTTCTGACGTTTTATGCGATCACGGAGTTTCTGCTGGGCGGCAATCTGGGCGTGTGTTTCTGGATCTGCATGGCCTACGGGTTTGCGGCGGTGGCAATGATGGTGCCATCGATGAACGACTTCGACATCGCGCTGGGCCGGAATGCTCAGGAGTGAGCGTGTGGGGCCACGGATGGAGGGTTGTTTTGGGCCACGGATGAACACGGATTTTCACGGATAAACGCAAAGGGCCGTTGGGGTTGAGGGTTGAAGAGGTCCTTTATCTGGTGTTGCGCAGCGGGGCTTTGCCGACTGTTTGACTCACGCGAAGCCGCCAGGGGAAACGCACGGGGACCTTGAATGTCTGTTCTGCGGGACGGATGAGATGGTATTTCTTGTACCGCTCATGGACGCGAATTTTCGCCTGCGAGCGGTCCGGAGAAGGCGGTCCAAACTGGTGTGTCCCCCGGCAGCGCCCGACATCGCCCCAGGCCGGAATGCTCAGGAGTGAGCGGGATGTTTTTGCAGCCCTGACAGGTCCTGTAAGTCGTACAGGTCGTATTGGACCTGTACGTCAAACAGGACTTATCAGCAGCAGCAGCCAGCTCTGACGCAGCGATCGTTATTTGTCGTCGTCCTTTTTTTCCTTGTCATCGTCTTCGCGATCGGATTCCGGACGCGGCTGATCGGCCGGTTGGTCACTGCGTTCGCCTTCTGGTTTTGCTTCGCCGTCAACTTCGACGTCGGGGCGTCGCGGACGAACAGCTCCGCCCTCAGGCCGGTCGCCCTGCTCGCGCATTTCGCGGCCTGGCGGGCGACCTTCACGCATGCGGGCTGCCATGCCGGACTGCAGCTCCTCGCGATCCACTCCACCGTCCTTGTTTTTATCCAGTGCTTCCATCTGCTCACGCAGGAACGGTGGCAGTTCGTCACCACTGAGCTTTCCGTCCTTGTTGACGTCCGCCCGTTCCATCATCTGACCGAAGAATTCTGCCGGATTGCCGCCTCCCGGGGGCCGCCCGCCTTCCGGTCCGCCCTGTCCTGGCTGCTGCAGTCGCTGGGCTGCCATCGCCTGCAGCTCGCCGCGGTCGAGAGCCCCGTCCCTGTTGGCGTCACTGCGTTCCAGCATGGGCTTCATGCGTTCCGGCAGTTCGTCACCGGACAGCTTGCCGTCGCCGTTGGCGTCCATCGCCAGCATGCGTTCCAGCATGGCGCCCGGACCACCCTGGTTATTTCCGCCACGACCACCGCCAGGCATACCGCCACGACCAAACTGCCCCGGCATGCCTTCCATGTTCGGCCGCAGCTCGGAGGCGTCCAGGCGTCGATCCCGGTTGCGGTCCAGTGTCTTCAGAGCAATGATGGCCCCGTCAATTTCCTCCTCAGACAGTTCGCCATCACCATTCTTATCAATCGCTGCCAGCAGCGGATTCGGAAACATCCCGCGGAATCCGCGACCGTCCTGCGGCCCACCGAAACCCTGTCCGCCCGGCGGTCGACCTTCAGCGCCGCGACGCCCCGCTTCGGGACGTTCGCCTTCCGGACGCCCCCCTTCCGGACGCTCGCGACGTTCGCCCGGCGGCCGATCCGGTTCACGTCTGTCCCCTTCCGGACGGTCACCTTCACGGCGTTCGCCTTCCTGGCGTTCACCTTCACGCTGTTCAGGAGCCGGTCTGTCGCCGTCACGGCGACCTTCTTCCGGTGGCTGGGCGGATGCGGATGCGGGGGCTGCCAGGGCGAGGGCCAGCAGCAGTTTGACCGGTTGGACAGGCTTCATGGGAAAGTCCCTGATTCAGGATGTGCCGGAAACGGAAATACCTGCTGAGAATAACCCGCCTGAACCCTCGGGAGACCTGGAAACTGGCGAATTTTACGACGAATTGACAATTTCGGAGAAAAAAGTCTGTCATGCATGGGGGGCGTGCTTGTTTGAAACGCCGCGGCCATTTAAGGTCGGGGCAGGTCTGCAGTACGGTCGGTTCGGCGTGTTGAAATCAGGAGTCAGCAATGCGGCATCCCAGTGTTTTGGTGCTCAGTGTGGCGGCGTTGTGTACGGGACTGCTGGCAGACAGCCAGGCACTTCAGGCGGACCAAAAAACGGGGACACTGGACATCTACTTCATCGATGTCGAGGGCGGTGCCGCCAATCTCCTGGTCACTCCGGAGGGTGAATCGCTGCTGATCGATTCCGGTTATCCGGACAATCAGGGTCGGGATCTGAACCGTATCGTGAAGGTGGCGAAGGACGTCGCCGGGCTGTCGCGGATTGACCACGCGATGGTTTCACACTGGCATCTTGACCACTTCGGAAATCATGCAGCTCTGGCAGCTCAATTCGGTATCGGCACATTCTGGGATCGCGGGATTCCTGACAGTCTGTCCGAGGACCCTGGGTTTCCGGATCGGATTGCGGCCTATCGTGCAGCTTCGCAGAATCAGTCGCAGGCGCTGAAGGCCGGCCAGTACGTGCCGTTGAAATCCGGCCAGACAAAGCTCAGTCTGCGAGTTCTGTGCGCCAGTCGCGAAACGGTCGTGGGCGAGGGTGCCGAGAATCCCTTCGCTTCCCGCCATCAGCCTC
This sequence comes from Planctomyces sp., assembly GCA_005791255.1. GTDB lineage: Bacteria > Planctomycetota > Planctomycetia > Planctomycetales > Planctomycetaceae > SXXK01. The sequence continues at coordinate 1,867 of SXXK01000514.1, read as the reverse complement.
AGCCGGATGATCCCAGTGACAACTCGGCCAGTATCGCGCTGCTGGTGAAATTTGGCGAGTTTCGTTATTTGACATGCGGCGACCTGACGTGGAACACGGAAGCCAAGCTGATGATTCCCAGAAATCCGGCCGGGCGCATCGACCTGTTCATGGTGACTCATCACGGTCTGCCGGTCAGCAACAACCCGGCTCTGGTGCTGGCCCTGGACCCTGTTTCAGCTGTGATGTGCAACGGCCCGAAGAAGGGTGGCGCCGAATCGACACTGAAGACGCTGCGGGAAGTGCAGTCGATGCAGCAGTGGTTCCAGCTGCATCGCAACGTGGACCTTGATCCGGCATTGCAGGCACCGGCGGAGTTCATTGCCAACAGTGTACCGACAGCCGACTGTCAGGGTCAGTGGGTGCTGGCACGGGTCGCAGCGGATGGCAGCAGCTACACGATTCAGATCGGCGCTGATGGCCGCAGACACGAATTCAGGACTCGAAAAGAACATTGAAAAGCTGTCCGTGGTCAGTTGATGCTGGGACGGGGGCGAAGCGGGACTGAGTGGAGGCGGGAGTGCGAATACTGCTGATCGCCGATATTCATGCGAACTGGCCGGCCCTGGCGGCGATTCACGAGCGATTTGACGCGTGCCTGTTTCTGGGTGACGCGGTGGATTATGCGGCGGATCCGGTACCCTGCATTGAGTGGCTGCGGCAGTATGCCACGGCTGCGGTGCGGGGCAATCATGACCATTCGCTGGCGCAACGAGTGCGGGTGCGACCGGCTGGCACCTTTCGCCGCATTTCAGCGGCCCTGCGTGATCATCATTACCGAGTGTTGTCGGACGAGCATCTGACGTGGCTGGCTGAGCTGCCGGTGCAGCAGTACGTCCAGCTCGATGGCCGCCGCTTTCTGCTCCTGCACGCGACTCCGCGCGACCCCATGGACGAGTATCTGGAGGCGGATGCTGAACAGTGGCGGCAGCGGCTGGAGCATGTGCAGGCGGATTTTGTGTGCGTCGGACACACTCATGTCCCGATGCATCTGCAGCTGGGACATCTTCAGGTGATCAATCCGGGCAGTGTGGGTCAGCCGCGTGACGGGGATCCGCGGGCTTCGTATGCGATTATTGACGGGGGTCAGGTGGAGTTTCGGCGTGTGGCGTATGACGTTGACTGGACGGTCCGTCAGCTGCGTGACGCGGGCCTGGAGCCTCAGATTCTGGCAGCGGCCGAATGGGTATTGCGGAGCGGCGGCGGTGCTGCAGAACCGCGGAGCTGATGGGGGGGGCGGTTTTCAGTTTTCAGTTTTCAGTTTTCGGTGGGCTGTGGGCTGTGGGCAGCCTGATTGGACGTCGCGGCAAGGGGATGTCGCCCCCTCACCCCCGGCCCCTCTCCCCCTCGCGGGGGCGAGGGGAGGATTGGGTGTCAGTGGACAGTGAGTGTGGCGGGGGGCGAGGGGATCTGCGGACAGAATCGGTCGCTCATCTTCGCGGCTTCGCGTGAGGAATCGCTCTGCTGCAGTGGCGGGGGTCTGCGGGACTCGGCAGCCTGATTGGGCGTTGCGACAAGGGGAAGGTCGCCCCCTCACCCCCGACCCCTCTCCCCCTCGCGGGGGCGAGGGGAGGATTGGGTGTCAGTGGACAGTGAGCGTGGCGGGGGGCGACGTGATCTGCGGACAGAATCGGCCGCTCATCTTCGCGGCTTCGCGTGAGGAATCGCTCTGCTGCAGTGGCGGTCGTCTGCGGGACCAAGCAGCCTGATTGGGCGTCGCGACAGGGTGGATGTCGCCCCCTCACCCCCGACCCCTCTCCCCCTCGCGGGGGCGAGGGGAGGATTGGGTGTCAGTGGACAGTGAGTGTGGCGGGGGGCGAGGGGATCT
>SXXK01000513.1 GCA_005791255.1 Planctomyces sp. | reverse complement strand
GTCACCGGACGCCGCTACGTCTGTCTGTTTCACTCCACCGGAACAGAAGCTGTTGAATCAGCACTCAAGCATGCAATTCTGAAATGGGGCGAGACATTTCGGGAGTGGAATGACCAAATGCTTGCTCGCTGCAGTTCCGAACATCCGGACCTCGCCAGCAAATGCCACGCTGAAAATCTTCGCAGCTTTGCCGATTTTCGCCCACTGCTGATCGCTGTGCAGGGAGCCTACCATGGAAAGACATCCGGAGCACTTCACGCGATGGGTGACGAAGAACAGCGTAAACCCTTTGCAGGGCTGATTGGAGCCCGGGTCTGCTTTGTAACGCGTGCGGAGCTTGAGTGCCCGGAAATGATCGTTGGAAGAATCAGCGATGCGGAACGCATGTGGCTGGATTATCCGATCAGGGAAAACGGCGAGGCCAGTGTCGGCAGGCACCCGTTTCCCGGCATCTTTGCTGCTCTGGCAGAACCCATTCAGGGTGAAGGGGGGGGCTTTGAGGTTCCACAGGAGTTCTTCGAAGCGGTTCGCAAAACGCAGATCCCGCTGATAGTGGATGAGATTCAGTGTGGACTGGGCAGGAGCGGTCAGTTTCCGGCATCCACAGGAGTCGTCGCTAATTACTACCTGCTGGGCAAGGCCCTGGGTGGCGGAGTCGGCAAGATCGCAGTGACACTGATTGATCGAGCGGACTATGTGGAGGAATTTGACATGCACAGCGGAGCCACGTTCTCGGGTGATGCCGTCTCGTGCCAGATCGCACTGAAAGTACTCAGTATCATCGACCGGGACGGTATCCCGAATCAATCGGCCAGACTGGGTCTGCTGCTGCGGGAAAAACTGCAGGCAGTGCAGCAGGAGTTTCCGCGGATCCTGCTGCGCATCACTGGTCGTGGCGCGATGCAGGGTATTGAGTTGGGCGTGCAAACCTTAACGCAGCAGTTTCTCCGTGAGATACTGGCTGATCGGCTGGGTTATTTCGCAGCCTCGTGGTTGCTGCACAATCACAGCGTCAGGATTCTGCCAACATTATCCGCTCCGTCTATTCTGCGAATTGAGCCTTCCGCGTTTTTGTCAGACGACGGCATCGCGCAGTTCATCGCAGCACTGCGGGATTTCTGTCAGCATTTGTCGAACTCAAACAGCTTTGGATTGCTGCGGCATTTGTTTGCTCCGGACAGCGTCAGTCACTCGTCACGGTCAAAGGAAAAGCAGGGCGGTGCCAGTGACGGCGGCCGTTCCGTCCAACGACTGAAATTCCGGTTTCCCAGCGAACCTCCAGCGCCTGGTTCGCGTCGAGTGGGATTCATTCTCAATCCAATCTATCCGACAGATGAACTGCTGGCAGAACTGCCGGAACTGATGGATCTGTCGATTGATCAGCGTATTGAACTGACTGAACGGTTGCAGGTCCTGCTGCAACTCCGACCGTTCGAATTGTTTTCGAAGAATCTGTTTGGGAATCGAGTTTGGCTGTGCGGTATCATGCTTCCGGCGGCAGCCGGGCATCTTGAGAAGTGTAAGCAGTCTGGAAAACTGAAGCTGGTCCGGCAACGCCTGAATCAGGCACTCCGAATTGCCGCAGAACGCGGATGTCAGACCGTGGTGTTTGGTGCTCAAACCAGCATCGTCACTGCCAACGCAACAGCGTTGCTGCGGCAGCCCGGTGTACAAATTTCTTCAGGAAATTCATTCACAGTGGCGGTGATGCTGGCGCAGCTTGAGGCGACCCGACTGAAAACCGGATTGCCGAAGACGGGTCGCCTGGCGATTGTGGGAGCCACCGGGAACATTGGTTCAGCGATCGCCCGCTGGTTTGCTGCACCCGGAAACTGGGAAGGCCCGGTCTGTCTGCTGGGCCGTGTCGGACAGAGTCCGCGACTGGCGGCATTTCAAAAAGAACTCAGCAGCAACTCGGGAAATTCGCAGGTGCTGCTGATGCAAAACAGCGCCGAGCTTGAGCTCTGTGATGTGATCGTCGTGGCCGTATCCGGTGATCAGACTGTGATTGAGAGCCAGCACGTGAATCGAAAGCGAAGAGTGTTGGTCGCCGATGTATCACAGCCGCGGGCAGTTTCCGCGTCGATCAGTACCGAGCGTCCACTGGCAACGGTTATTCAGGCGGGACTGGTGAAGCTGCCTGAAGATCCTGATTTCAGACTGACACCTCATACGCCCCGCGGAACCTGTTTCGCCTGCACTGCTGAAGCCCTGCTGATGGGACTCGAGCCGCACCCGCTGCTCCGGCTGAACGGAAACATTGACCCTGACGCAGTGGCAACTCTGCTGCGAATGGGAAGAAAATACGGAATGATCGAGCCCGGAATGGATGGCTGAATGCGACCGGCCCCGGTGTTGCGGTGCATGGCGGAAAGCCGACCAGGCTTTGGCCGTGTCATCGCCGAAGTGGCGGGGACAAAGCCATCGTTCCCGGCGGTTGGGATCAGACACCGGCCCCGCCGACTGCTGGTACTTGTCTGCTGTCGGGGGCGTCATAGAAGAAGTTGGACATCAGATGTTCCGCGCAGAACAGGAGCAGCAGCAGCCCCAGCAGCAAAGGCAGCACCTCGACTCCCAGTCGCCCTGTTCGCTGAATGGCCTGCAGTTGATCGGGGTCGTGAATAATGACAGCCTGCCGCTGTCCGGTCAGCATCTTCAGTTCGTCATCAGAGACTTTTGTGAGGTCTGTTTCGTCATCGCGGAAATTGACGGCAAAGGCAGCATCGAAGCCCGTGGCCACATCAACAGCCTGCAGCAGGTAGTGTCCCTGTTCTTCGGCATCGGTGAGCAGAACGTCAGAGGCTGCGGGTTCGAGCTGTCCTCGAGTTTGTCGCAACCCAGGGCGACGCAGCAGGTACTGCTGGAAACGCTGTTTTTCGGGGATGGGCAGATCCACTGGCTCACCGGCAATGTAATTGCAGCGTTTGTCAGTGGCGTTGGTAAGGTACTGCAGCAGACTGTCTGCCAGTACCAGAAAACTCCAGCTGTCCGGCAGGTTATTCCACAAGTTGCCTCCATCAACCAAATTGTCCATGGCCGACGTGAACAGCAGACACCGGCCTCTGCCGATGGTGCGTTCAAGGAGTGCGGGGCGGTCGGCAGGTCCGGTGAACTGCATGAGTGTGCGAGCAGCAGGGTCGGCTTCGACAGCCCAGCAACGATCGAAAGCCACTGCCGCGAGTTCGGTTCGAAGGCCCTCATCCTGCAGAAACACGCGGGTCACGCCGTTTTCGCCGCTGAGGTTCAGGTAGCCGGGGGTGTCGAGATACTTGATGATGGTGAGTGGAGTGGCGGGCAGCAGGCTGCGGGCGGCGTCAGTGGACCACATGGCAGGCTGAAGCCTGCCGGAACCCGCGACCACAAACACACCACCGCCGGCGTCAGCGTATTTGCGCAGTTCGTTCCAGAGTATGTCATCAGGGCGACTGGGATTGATCAGCACAACGGCGTCACAGCCTGCGAAGTTCTGGTCGGCTGCTTCAGCCGTGGCGATCACCCGACATTCGCACTGGCGAACACCGGCACGTTCCAGCTCATCGGGCTGGAGAGCATTCTTCAGGTAGATCGCTTCACTGGTCCGGTCAGCAATCAGCAGGACTTTGGGAGCCGGACGGACTGCGACAGTAAAGTAACGCTGATTGTCATCCATCAGGGGATCTTCAGAAGCCAGTCGAACGGTGCCCTCCACCCACGCAGTATCGGGCGGGATGCGGACTGCCAGCTGAACCCGACTGGCATTTCCATCAAGACGTACACTGGCCGGTGGCGCAGCCGGGGTCTCTCGACCCGCCGGATCCGTCAGAATGGCCTCCAGCCTCGCATTGGCGGGCAGACCAGACGTGGATCTGACCGTCAAATTCAGCACAAGATCACGTCCGCTGACTGTGGACTGTTCTGATAGACGCAGATCGGCGAGACCTGCGTTGACAGGTTGCGGGACAGAGACATCCACCAGGTAGATGTTCAGCCAGTCTTTGTCTGTCAGCAGTTGCACGAGCTGAGATTCATCCGGGAGCTGCCAGGCAGATTTCGAAAAATCCGTAAACACATAGATTTCTCGAACGTATTGATCGGCGGAACCACCGAGTCCGGCTTCCTGCTGAGTTCTGAGGCGGTCTTCCTGATGTGCTTCGATGGCCAGCCTCAACTGGCGATTCAGACGAGCGGGTACGGCAGTGGTGGTGAGTGATTCCAGTCGTGCAGCAACGCTGCCGGTGTCTGACTGAAAGATCACTTCGTCGCCGGACTGTGCACTGAGAATGGCAGAGCGACTGCCGGCGGGGAATCGTTCAAGCTGCTGCCGGGTGAGCTGGCCGGCGTAGTCCAGCCGGGTGATGTTTTCCTGCCGGTATTTCATGCTGATGCTGTTGTCGATCAGAAACACGGCAGCAATGGGAATGTCCTCCGAACCTTCACTGGCCGGTGACAGCAGTTCAGCTCGAACTCGCAGGCCCCACGGAATACCGGCCAGCAGAAAAGCTGCCAGCAGGCCACCCAGCAGACAGAAGGCTCGACGTCGCCCCTGTCTCTGCTGTTGCACTGCAGGCCCGCCGGTTCCAGTGGCGTCATGCCGGCTGAGCCACACATAGCTGCTGACGGCCAGGCCAGCAGCACTGGCAATCCCCAGCCATTCCCACCAGCGCAGGCTGTAATTGGCAGCCGGCAGCGAGGGGCGCGCGAATACGAGAACCAGAGTGATGATCAGCAATGTTCTGAGGATCAGCAGCAGTATCTGTCGCAGTCGCATCCGGCGACTGTTTGCTGTACGACGGACCTTGAGCAGTCTGAGTGCCGGAAACTCAATCCGTTTCGGACGAGCCTTCATCGTCAGATGCAGGATCAGCGGAACGGCGGCCAGCAGCAGTCCCGCCAGAATTGTGGAGTTGATCAGGGTCATGCAGTTCCGTTCTGCCACACAAACAGCCAACCGGAATCGAATCTTCAACAGTTGCTTGTGTTTTTGCAAGAAATTCCGTGGCACTTTCCAATTGATTCAAAGGTTCGGTTGCCGGATAATTCGCAGGCTTCCAATTGCAGAAAACTCCGCTGTACCGCCCCTTTCAGGAAATCTCTGCTGTGTCGGCTTCGACTGTGCCTCCTGTGATCCGACTGGTGCTGGGATGTCTGTTATGGACATTGCCATTTGCCTGGGGCCTGTACGCCGCCGCCTCCCAGTCTGCAGGGGCCACCAGCGTTGTGCAGTTGTTTCGCCAGATGGGAAGGTGGGCTGGTGGTGCCACCGTACAGATGCAGGCCAATTCTGATGTACCAGTTATGCTGGCAGCCAACGATCCTGTGTTTTATACGGATGCCACCGGGCGGACTCTGCAGGTGGGCAAAGTCCGAACAGCCGGTGGGCTGCTGTTTGACCCGGCCCCAGCCCGACAGACCGTGCTGCTGCTTGACGAAGCCATAATTCGGCAGGCCTGTCCCGCAGGATTCGAACTGCACTATTACTCAACTCCCACATCACTCGATTGGGTCGCCAGGACTCTGCTTCCTCAGGAACGGCGGGCCGAGATCACCAGCATACTGGCCCGTGAATGGCAGAAGCACGGTCCGGAACTGACAGCGCGAATGCAGCCGATCCTGCAGGATGCGGTGGGGCAGATGGCTCTGGCGGTGGAATCACACCTGCCCACGGTGCTGGAACAGCACCGAACTCAGATCTCAAAAATTGCTGATCGGTACCAGGAAGAGGTTGTGAAGCAGAAAGTCGTGCCGCTGGTACGGGCTCAGATACTGCCGATTATTGAACGTGAAATCAGACCGGTAGCGCTGGATGTGGGCCGCGAACTCTGGGATCGCGTCTCACTGTGGTCCTTTACGTGGCGTTACCTGTATGACGTGTCACCACTGCCTGAACGAAACGCTGTGAAACGCGAGTTTGAGCGATTTCTGGCGGAGGAAATCCGGCCGGCCATGGAAGCCCGCGTGGATGATTTTGTGGCCGCCACCGAACGTATCGTCCGGGCTGTCAGCCAGAATCGGGAAGTTCGTGAAGTGATTCGTGAAAGCCTGCACTCCTCGGCCACCGACACGCAGATTCGTGATCTGACCTGGTCCGTTTTTCGGGACGCATTCCTGACGAATCCGGCAGTCCATCAGGCACTGCAGACGTCGCTCAGCAGCGCCGATGCCCAGCAGGCCCTCCGCCTTGCCGGCATCTCCTTCGAACCCGCAGTTCGCGAAATTGGTGATGCAATCTTCGGAAACCGTGATGACGGAATCAGCGCGGAATTTGCGCGAGTTATGCGGCTCCAGATTCTCCTCAAGGATCGTCGCTGGCTGCAGGTGGTACCACGCTCGCAAGGTGCAGAAAAATCCTCAAAAATCGTGATCCGAATCGGCACAGACTCGAAACAGTTTCCGCTGGAGTTTGAGGGACGCCAGCTGAGCCCCTTGACGATGCCCGAACCCGTGTTGCAGCCCTGATCCACCCGCGTTCAGGTTACAAACGCTTTGCATAGAAAATTCCGATGCATCGAATTCCAGCATCCCGGAGTCCCCTGCCCCTGCACCAAAACACTCGCTAAAGTATCCTTTTGTTCACACCCAATCACGAAACAGGTGGAGTCCGCATTGAACTGCCGGAGCTCCAGTTGCCTGAACCGGGAAAAAAAGACGCGATTTGCTTCGGGCAAATTCGGCAGAAAACGACTGTTTTGACCGAATTCGCCAGCAAAATCGCCCTCGATTGAACGATTTCCGGTCGCTGCGGCAGAAGTTTCGAAAAAGCCCCGGAATTCAATCGCTGCGTTTTGGCCAGAGTTGACGGTTGGCCTAGAACCTTGGCTGAAACCTCGGTTTTTTCCAATTTGCAGACTTCGTTTCAACTGCAGTGTCTCTTGTTGTGAGAAATGGTTGTGAGCCAGTTCTTTTCGCCACGAGAAGTTGCCGTTGCCATTGGCGTCAGTGAGTCGTCACTGAAGCGCTGGGTGGACAAGGGTCTGATTCAGGCATCGAAGACCGGTGGCGGTCACCGACGTCTGCAACTTGACTCAGTGTTGCGCTATGTGCGCGACGAGAAAATGTCTCTGGCCAACCCCGAGGCGATTGGCCTGCCGCCGGGTACCGGAGCAGGTTCCGTATCGGAACAGGGCGCCGCGGGCGAGTTCATGCGGGCAATGACGTCCGGCGACGAGATGACGGCTCGCAGGGTCATTCTGGATCTGTACCTCCGCGGGACCAGTGTATCTCGAATCTGTGACCAGATTATGGGCCCGGCCTTCCACCGTATCGGCGACATGTGGCAGTGCGGCGAGGTTGAGATCTACCAGGAGCGGAGGGCGTGTGAGACCTGTCTGAGGGTCCTGCACGAACTTCGTAACGGAGTCGGCTCCGGTCCCGAAACCGGCCCGCTGGCACTCGGTGGAACTCTGGATGGAGATCCTTACACGCTTGCTGTCAGCATGGCGGAGTTGGTGCTGCGAGACTGTGGCTGGCGTGCCGTCTCACTCGGACACATGCTGCCATTTGAGACCCTGAGACGAGCGATTGAGATTGATCGTCCCGCACTGATGTGGGTCAGTGTCTCGACCATCAGGAACGTGGATCGCTTCATCGCCAGTTTTAATACGCTGTTCGACACGGCCACCGCATTTGGTTGTGCGTTGGTGGTTGGGGGGCAGGGGATGACCGGCGAGGTTCGCAGAATGCTGCGGTTTACCACCTTTTGTGACAATTTCATGCACCTCGAAGCATTCGCTCGCACCATTCGGCCGCGGATCTGATTCTGCTGAGCAAAGTGGTTTGGGTGGTTCTCCGTCCATGAATTCTGCCAACCCCGTCGGGTTACGACTGAATGGTACCTGCCTGATCTCGGGATGGGTCTATACTGTGGCAACCGATCGACCATCAGTTGGTCGAAAGACCTTGCTGTCAGCCTGACCGATCCGGATTAGCCGATGACCAACGCGTTTCCATATGATGCCATTCTGGTGCTTTCCTTTGGCGGTCCCGAGAAGCGGGACGACGTAATCCCCTTTCTGGAGAACGTCCTGCGTGGCAAACCGGTGCCGCGCGAACGCCTGCTTGAGGTGGCGGAACACTACTATCATTATGACGGCGTCAGCCCGATCAATCAGCAGTGCCGGGAACTGATCGCGGTGCTGCAGCAGGAACTGCAGTCCGCAGGAATCGGCTTGCCAATCTACTGGGGTAATCGCAACTGGCACCCGCTGCTGCCTGAGACACTGCAGCAAATGCACCGAGATGGTGTGCGTAAAGTTCTGACCTATGTGACCAGCGGTTTCAGTTGCTACTCAGGCTGCCGTCAGTACCGCGAAAATATCATCGCGGCGATTCAGGATCCGGCGCTGGCTGGCATGGAAGTGCACAAAATCCGCGTTTTCTACAACCATCCGGACTTCATTGATGTGCTGTCAGAATGCGTAGGTGCAGCATTACTACAGGCAGCCGAGGGTGGCCAGCAGCCTGTGGTGGCCTTCACTGCTCACAGCATTCCGAAGGGTATGGCTGATACGTCCGATTATCAGCGACAACTGTCAGAAAGTTGTCGGCTCATCGCCGAAAGGCTTTCCCTTGGGCCGCAGCAGTACCGGCTGGTGTATCAGAGTCGCAGTGGACGTCCGGAAGATCCGTGGCTTGAGCCTGATATCCTGGACTACATCCGCGAACTGCATGCAGCGGGAGTCCGCAGTGTTGTGATTTCGCCCGTGGGGTTCTTGTCAGATCATATGGAAGTCCTGTACGACCTTGACGATGCGGCCCGCCATCTTTGCGAAGAACTGGGCATGACCATGGTTCGCGCCGGGACTCCGGGGTCGCATCCTCAGTTCGTCCGCATGATTCGCAAGCTGATTGAAGAACGTATGCACGGTGCTCAGCGTGAGTGTATCGGGCTCTTCCCGGCGAATCACGACGTTTGTCCGACCGACTGTTGCCCGGCACCACAGCGTCCTGGCCGCCCCGCCAGTGCCGGCGGACGACCGGCCTGATTGATATTCCACAGGGTGCGCTCCATCGGCAGACACGCACTGCGATTCATAGTCGCGCTGGTACATCTGCACTGGTTGCCGTTCGCGTTCCGCGGTCCGGTTCTGCCGGCGAATTTGGTCGAACCCGATTCTGCAGGGTCCTGACAAGTTGTGCGGGTGCCGTCCGCTTTGTAGCGGGAGCGGTACGGCGTGCCTGTTCAGCCCACTTGAGGGCAAGTGCAGATTGCTGGTCAGCCTCCAAAGATTCTGCCAGCAGTGCCAGCAGTTTCCAGTCTCTGAACTGAGAGAGTTCGCAGGCCTTCTGTGCCGCTCGAACAGCCTGACCGGCATCGCGAACCGCCGGGTCCGGGCAGCGGATCAGCAGACGAGCATATTGCTCCCAGGCCTGAGGGTCACCTGGTCTGAGTGCCAGCACCTGTTCGAGATCGCGACGTGCCTCAGAGTGCTCCCCCAAAGCTGATCGGGCTGCTGCACGACTGCTCCATGCACGGTCAAGTGTCGGGCGAACCTCGATGGCTCGGCTCCACGCCTCGGCAGCCTCCGCGTGTCGACTGAGTCGGAACAGAATAAGTCCTCGATTGTACCAGCCAACAGCATTGTCCGGTTTCAGCTGCAGGGCGGCATCGTAGAGTGTCAGTGCCGTTGCGGATCGACCATCGGCGGCTTCCAGTTCCGCAAGGTCAAACAGGCAGGCGGTATTCGCCGCGTCAAGACGGAGGCTGCGTTCAAGATCTCGCCGTGCCTCGTCTCGCTGACCCAGGCGACTGCGGGCCAGACCGCGCAGATGCCACGCCTCAGCGGACAAAGGTTGCAGTCTGAGAAGTTGCAGGAGATCGGTTTCCGCTGCATCACAGCGCCCGACTTTGAGCAGCAGACGAGCACGCTTCAGCAGCAGTTCCGTATTATGCGGCTGTTTTTTGAGCAGGAGTGAGTAGTCAGCAGAGGCTTCGCGGAAGTTGCCAAGAGCAAATTCCAGATCCGCCCTGGCAAGTCGACCCGGGTCGTGTTCGGGAGCCAGTTCCAGAAGTCGTGTCAGTTCAGCAGCAGCCTGAGTGCTGCGCGCAACTGCGAGCAGGCAGCGGGATCGGGTCCAGATGATGACGGGTGTATCGAGTGCTCGTACAGTGTCGGATTCGAGATCTTCAAGGGCGGCAGAGTGATTCCCCGCATGGGCCAGCAGCATTCCGCGGGCGAGACGAGCCTGGCCGCAATTCGGGTCATTCAGCAGGACAATTTCAGCATCTTCTTCAGCATCCGCCCACGCCTCAAGTTCGGTGAGGATGTTCAGTCGCTGGGTACGAAATGAGACGCTGGCGGGATCCGCTTCTATGAGTCGCGTGAGAATTTCTCGGGCTTCCGCGGAGTGGCCGCTGCGAATGAGGGTATTGGCGAGCAGCTGCAAAATCTCCGGTGTTCGCTGGTCTTCGGGAATCTGCAGCAGCAGGGTCGCAGCTTCTTCAAGGTGCTCCTCGGCCAGCTTAATACGAGCAGCTACAAGCAAGGCCTGCCGCAGTTGCTGCTGTTCGGGTGCCAGCTGTTTCACCACTGCGGCAGCGCTCACCGGGTCTCCGCTGTTCAGCAGCAGTTCAGCCTGCAGCAGTTTCAGTTCGACAGAGAAGGCCGAGGGACATGCCGATGAAGCGCGTGCCAGCAATTCCAGCTGGGCTTCCGACCCGAAGTCGGTTCCGGCGTTTTCCACAAGCCGACTCAGAATTTGTTCGCTGGCCTGTGGCAGCAGATCCGGGTGCAGATATTCAGCGAAGGCTTCGTCAGTTCGCTGCAATTCCAGCAGCAGATCAGCACGGCGCCTGCGAACACTGTTGCTGATGGACGGCAGTTGCATCAGGGTATCTATATCACGAAGGGCAGCAGCGGGATCACCCAGGGCCTGCAATACCGAGGCCCGCAGTTCAAGGGCCAACGGCAGTGCGGGAGACTGTTCAAGTACGGTGTTGAGGTCCTGCAGTGCGGCCGTGAACTGCCGAGTCTCCGACTGCAGACTGGCTCGCAGCAATCGCAGGTCAGGATCAGTGCTGCGCTGTGACACCAGCCACGTATACTCCTGCAGGGCTTCCTCAGGTTTGTGCAACTGTTGCAGCAACTGCGCATGCAGTCGATGCACGGCTTCATCGTGCGGACGATCGGCCAGCAGTATGGCCGTATGCTTCAGGGCTGCTTCAGGTTGATGAAGCTGTTCCAGCACTGTGGCAAGCTGCAGACGGGCCTCATCGAGAATGCTCGGCTTCATTGCCGTCAGTAACGGATCCATCAACAGTTGCTGCAGGATCGCAACCGCGGCTTCAGTTTCACCGGAGCGGATCAGGCAGGTGGCGGATTCCAGCCTGGCAGCCGGATGTTCGGGGGCAATGGCCAGCACCTGCTGCAGAAGCCGGCCGGCAACCGCATGTTCTCCGGCAAGCTGCTCGGTCAGTGCCAGCTCGAACAGCGTTTCAGTGTCCTGCGGAGCCAGATCAAGAGAATGCTGGAGGTCGCGGCGAGCAGCATCAGCGTGGCCCGCCAGTCGCAGCTGGCGTCCGCGTTCCCGCCACGCGACATGCAGCTCAGGCTGCAACTGGCAGACGGCAGCCAGATCTGCCAACGCTCGCTGCTGGTTTCCGGCATTTCCCCATGCCTGCCCTCGCAGCAGCAGCGCTTCGGTATTCAATCGATCTTTGTGCAGCAGCACCGTCAGGTCTTCGATTGCCTGCTCCGGGTGAGAATCCACCAGCAGACGTGCCCGCTGCAGCCTCGCTGCCGTATGCTCCGGCGACTTCTGGATTACAGTGTCCAGATCGTGCAATGCCGCCACTTCCTGCAGCGACTGCAGTCGAATTCGGCTGCGGGCGAACCAGGCAGCTGTCAGGCGGGAATCGACTTCAACCGCCTGCGACAGGGACCTCTCTGCCGCTGTCAGATCATTGTCGTTCAGTTGCGCCAGCCCCAGGGCCTGCAGCGCTTCGCCCCAGCGTGGTTTCAGTCGAACAGCATTTTCAAGTGCCAGCACAGCTTCAGCCGGCCGCTGCAAACTCGTCAGACAGAGACCGCGCCCAAAATGGGCATCGGCCAGATCCGGAGCAAGTGCCACCGCCTGACTGAGCTTCTGCAGAGCCTCTGCGTGCCGTCCGGCACCTCGCAGCTCCGTGCCCTCAGCAACAAGCTGCTGCGCATGCTTTTTTTGATCTGCGCAGCCATTCAGAAAGAGCACAATGGCAGCCAAAAGCAGCGGCGGCAGTTTCTGCAGGCAACTGCTGCATCCAAATGTCTGCTGGAAAACTGGAGACAACGTGGCAGGCCTTTGGGAGAATGGGGAAAATCGTCACTGCCGAGTTTGCCACGATCGTACGCGGACAACGGCACGCCTCGAGCCCTCTTCCGGAGAATCGGCACCATTGCTGTAATGCAATTCTTCACCGTCTCTGATGTGACCGGAAATTTACGGGACACTGAATTCAGCACCACATCCCCTGCCACACTTACCCAACCGGCATGTTGCGCACAGATTGTCAGGTCTGCCTGTCTTCGCTCTTCCGCTGCGGCTGCAGTTTCACTGCCGATTGATCGCGGTGCACTGCGTCCCGCTGAAGCCGGAGGGGGAAATTCGCCGAAAACTTCAGGCAGGACCTGCCGATCGGACGTGATTGCGCTGGGGCAACGCCACGGAACCGCTGCGTTGATCAGCACAGCTACAGGATGAAATTGTACATGGACAACGCAAATCTTTTCTCAGATGATCAGATGGCCATTCTCGGTTGCCTTGCCGCGATTGCGGCCTGCATGCTGATGATGGGACTGAGCTTTCGGTTTGGCACTGTGAACCAGACGGTTGAAAACTCGGACACCAGGGACGCCTCTCGCGAAGAGACACGCAGGGACTCAGCACGGCGTGCTGCCTGACATTCGATCGGTATTTGCTTCTGCTCTTACGGGGTTCCACTCATGATTCGGACCGGGAAATTGATGGGTGCGGCTTTGCTGCTGGCAACTGGCTACATGGCGGGTGCGGTTTCGCAACCGGCGGTGCTGTCGGCGGTCAGTCAGGAAGGCGGGAGTAATGACGTTGGCCAGGACGTGCTGAAGGCTTACCACGCCGTCAGCAAATCGGTTAAGGAACTGAACAGCCTGCTGTCGGCCGGGGGGCAAAGCACGACCGTGACGTCGGGAGTGAACTTTTTTGGCAGCTCCGTCGGAGGGGTCAACGCCGAGCAGGATCTGGAAGAGGGTCGGGGGGTGGACCCCGAAACGTTTGCCGCGCTGTATGCTGACCTGGCAACGCCCCGAATCGCCGAGCACCTCGACTATGACGAACTGGGCCGTCTGCGTTACAAGAAAAACGTCGTGCGAATCTACTCGCGCGAGCGTTTGAAGACGTTGTTCAGCAAACGGGACCAGCTGGATGTTCGCTCTGAGACAGCCAACTGAACAGTGCTGTATCGGTTGTGTGGGTTCTGCGATTTGTATCGGTACGGAGATGACAGATTTCGGGGCAATATGTGTCCCCCGTTCAGTGACCCTGAACTACTTTTGCTGACGCCGGTCGGAGGTTCTGCCGGCTTGTGTGTTCTGACGGTGGACTCACTTTTGCTCGGATCATCAGAATGGCTGCAATTCTGCATCCGCTGGGCCCGGGTCGACAGATTTCTGTTGACCGTGCGGTCGTTCTGATTGGTCGCAGCAACGATTGCGATGTGATCCTCGACACCAGCACTCGCATTTCCAGAATCCACTGCGCAGTCGTCCAGGTGAACAACGAATACTTCATTCGTGATCTGGGCAGCATGAACGGTGTGTGGTGCGGTGGCGAGCGCGTGGTTCGCGACCTGCAACTGGTGAATGGACTTGAAATCGCAATCGGCGATCTGCGTTACATTTTTCTGGACAATGCGGCCTCGGCCGGTCGGCCGCAGGCTGTCACACCTCAGTCATCAGGTCAACCGGTACCGATTCGGGCCGTACAGATTCTGTCAGCCGGCGTGATCGCCGCCGACGAACCGTCCGACGCCGACACGATTCGGGATCAGCGGATGTCAGCGTCCCCCGGCGCAACCGCCCTTCCGCCTGCCGGCGTTGTCGAAGTGATTGATGATCTCGAAGTGATTGATGATCTGGAGGTGATCGATGACGTTGAGATCATCGATGAGGATCCCGACATCCCTCTGAAACCCTGACCGTGCTCAGCGTCTGCACTTAGCGCACCCTATTTCATGCCCAATGCCCGGACAAGGAACGCCAGTTCGTCGGATGACTCCTCGATGATCTTCGCAGTCGGCTTCCCCGCCCCATGTCCGGCGGATGTTTCAATACGGATCAGTACGGGAGCTGTGCCTGTCTGCGAAGCCTGCAGTCGGGCGGCAAACTTGAAGCTGTGACCTGGAACCACGCGATCATCCGTATCAGCCGTGGTGACCATGGTCGCCGGATACTTCGTGCCGGGCTTCAGGTTGTGATAGGGCGAGTACTTCAGCAGGGCGGGAAATTCTTCGGCGTTGTCGGCACTGCCGTAATCATCAGTCCAGAATCTCCCGGCTGTGAAACGGTGGAACCGCAGCATATCCATCACGCCAACACCCGGCAGACAGGCTCCGAACAGGTCCGGTCGCTGGGTCATGCAGGCCCCCACCAGCAATCCACCGTTGCTGCGTCCCTGAATAGCAAGCCGGGAGCTGCTGGTGTATTTGTTTTGAATCAGCCACTCCGCTGCAGCTATGAAGTCATCAAACACATTCTGCTTCTGCAGTTTGGTACCGGCCTTGTGCCATTTTTCACCGTATTCTCCACCGCCTCGCAGATTTGCAACCGCAAGGACTCCGCCCATCTCCATCCAGGTGATGCGACTGACGCTGAAGGACGGCGTGACAGAGATGTTGAATCCACCGTATCCGTACAGCAGCACGGGATTGCTGCCATCCTTTTTCAGACCTTTGCGATGGCAGAGAAACATGGGAATGCGAGTGCCATCACGGCTGGTGTAAAACACCTGTGATGTTTCGTAATCGTCAGGGTTGAATTTCACCGCGGCGCGACGGAATTCCCGGCTTTCACCAGTAATCATGTTGTAACGATAGATCGTGGGTGGCAGTGCAAAACTGCTGAACGAGTAAAAGGTGTCTGTGTCAGCCCGACGACCGTCGAATCCTGCCGCCGATCCGATACCGGGGAACTCCACTTCGCGCACAAAGCTGCCATCCATCGCATGCAGTCGAACCTGCGAGCGAGCATCCTTCAGGTAGCTGCACACAAACATGTTGCCGACGATGCGTGTGCTCTCCAGAGCATTTTCAGACTCAGGGATCACCTCCTGCCAGTGCTCTTTCTGAGGCTTCTTCAGGTTGATCGCGATAACCCGGCGATTCGGAGCATTCAGATTGGTCTGGAAGAACAGCACATCACCTTCATTACCAACGAAGGAATACTCATTTTCAAAATTGCTGATGAGCTCCCGGGGCAGACCGTAGGGTTCACGCAGATCCTTCACGACAATCCGATAACGATCATCCGTACCAACCCAGACCGTGATGATCAGATAACGCCCGTCTTCAGAAACACTGAGCTGGAAACCCCAGTCGGGCTGATCCGGTCGCTCGTACACCAGCACGTCGGAGGACTGTGGCGTGCCGATCCGGTGGTAATAAACTTTCATATCACGGTTCAATGACTGAAAGGCAGCACCGTCGGCCGGTTCGGGAGAGCGAGCGTAGAAGAAACCGCGACTGTCCGGAGTCCATTCTGCACCGCTGAACTTCACCCAGCGAATTTCATCGTCCAGCACTTTACGGGATTCAATGTCC
>SXXK01000512.1 GCA_005791255.1 Planctomyces sp. | reverse complement strand
GGGGTCACATTCACGGCGTACCTGTTTCAGGGTTTCGCGCAGCCGTGCGGCGGAGAATGCGACTGGTTCACCGGTGGGATACAGATAGAACCAGAATTGATAGCGGCGTCGGATTTCGGGGTCAGCCTGCAGGTCATTGAACATTTCCATCCACGTCATTGGGGATGACCAGAATCCGTGAATCATCAGGACGGGGATGCGATCCGGATCGTAGGGCTGGACCATGTACAGGCCTTCGATCTGCTGTGCGAGGTCAGGTCTGATCAGGGCCCAGGTATCGAGCAGGCTGAGATCGCGGTTGCTGAGCTGGCGTGCGAGTGGTGTGCTGATGTCTGTTTCGAGTGGTGCGAGGTGGTCTCCGATCACCATATTTTCGGATTCCCGGGGGTCGAACAACTGGAGTCGGATATCCCTGGGGCGCGCGACATTCTCGGGGAAGCTGAGCACCAAAGTCCCCGGAAAGGTCATGCTGCTGGTGTAGTATTTTTCGAGTGGTTCCGGGAGTCGTTGTTTGGTGCGATTGATGACGACGGGGACGCCGAGTCCGGCTGTGGTGTGGCGGGTTCGCAGGTTGAGGACTCGGTAGTCGGAAACGAACTCGAACTCCCCAGGAGCCTCGGTGGCGAATTGTCGGCTGGGACTGGGGATTTCCAGTGTCAGTCGTCGTCCGGTGAGGGGCAGATGAATGGCGTCATCGGTGCTGATCCGGAGGTGCTGTCGAATCAGTCGGAGCAGTTGTTCGGCGCTGGCATTGTAGGTTTCGGCAGTATCTCGATGATCCGGATCGGCGGGGTTGGCCGAGGCCCCGGTGATTGAGGGATTTCTGAAATATTTCCATGCGTCGTGGCAGGCATCGAGATAGAGTTCCATGGCGAGCTGTGGATCGCGACTGCGAACGGCATCAGCGGCCAGGTACTGCAACTCGGCGAGCGCGTGGGATGCATTTGCAAACCGTTCAGGCTGCCTTTGCTGTCTCAGACAGTGTGCAATCATCTGAGCTGAGTCTGAGGGCCCGTGGTAATCGGTGGAGCTGAGGAAGTGGGCAGTCCGATTTGACGGATTTACGGCTCCGCCCCATGACCGATTCAGGCGGGAATTCAGGCGATTTTCGGGAGTGTGTCGGACCTCAACGAACTGAGTCGGTGTACAGCCGGCGATCAGGACCATCGCGCAGCCGAGCAGCAGCGCTGGTTGCCTCCATGCCACCAGTAGCCGATTGAAAATCATGCGGCGAACGACCAGAGAGCTCGCAGTTGCAAAAATGCAGGGAATTTCAGCCGCTGTCACCACTGACGGCGGCCTGTTGGCATTGTAGTTTCCGAGGAGTATTCCGGGAACAACAGTCGGCCGTTTTTGCGGACCTATGGCAGTTCGCGAATCCGCAGATTGCGGAATTCGATGGGTGAGCCTTCAGATTCGAGGCAGAGGAAGCCGGCGGCGGGGCTGCACCCGCTGCCGCCGCTGACCTCTTCTCCGTTGACCCACAGCCGGACTTCACCATTGATTGCGCGGACGTAGTAGTGGTTCCATTCCGGCGTTCCCCTGGTGGTTTTCTTTCGCGGGAAACTGCGACTGCTGTTGGGGGCCACTGGAGGAAATGGTGTCATGCGGGCATTTCCGGTCGGAAAAACATCGCCATTGGTGGTAAACCAGTCTGGTTCCTTACCCGTGCTCTTACGGTAGGCGTCGGTATAGCCGTGGTCAAGTATCTGGACTTCGATGCCTTCGGGCAGTCCACCGCGTTTCAGTGAGGCCAGATTCTTTTCACTGGCCCAGAGGAAGACGCCGGAGTTGCCGGCCGGTTTCAGATGCCGCCATTCCACCACCAGCTCCAGATTGCGGTATTCCTTCACGGTTCGCATCACGCCCACCGGATTGCCGGTGCAGTGAATTTCTGAATTCGGAAAAGTCCAGGTGTTTTCATCGCAGTTGACGTTCACGAAGTCGGCTTTTCCGAGTGCGACCCAGCCGAGTCCGGTTCCGTCAATACGTGCGGCCGGGGAGGCAGCGGGAGGTGTCTGGGCGACAGCAGGTGAAGCGTGGCAGAAACACAGCAGCAGCACGGACCAGTGGCGAAGTTGCATGGGGAAAATCCTGAACGTCTGAGCGGGTGATGGAAACAGCAGTTGGTTGAAACGTGCAAGTAATCAGGTGACTGCAGATTGAGGCAGTTTGAGGAACCTGCGATAATTCCACGCACGAAGATTTTGCAACGTCAGGTGTTATAGCGGGCAGTTTCCGGAAAGTCATGGCATGGGGCGAAAACTGAGTGTACATCTGCTTCCCGATCTTTGTCCTCCGGAGATTCTTCGTGGTGGAACGTCGGTTGTCATTGACGTGCTGCGTGCTTCGTCGACGATCGTGACGGCGCTGCAGAATGGTGCAATCGCGGTCAGTCCATGTGGTTCCCCGGAGGAAGCCGAGTCCATCCGTGAGCAGTATGGTTCTCATCAGGTGCTGCTTGGCGGGGAGCGTGGAGGAGTGCGGATTGAAGGATTTGATCTGGGAAACTCGCCGGCCGAATATTCTCGTACGGTGATTTCCGGTCGTTTGCTGGCATTTACCACCACAAATGGAACGCGGGCTTTATTGCGGTCACTGTCGTCTCGCAGCATTTTGATTGGGTGTTTTCTGAATCTTTCGGCGATTGTGCAGCGATTGCGGGGAGTGACCGGGGACCTGCATCTGGTGTGTGCGGGGACGGACGGTGTGGTAACGGGAGAAGATGTCTTGTTTGCGGGGGCTGTGGCGACGGAACTGGGTTATGGTGTCGCGGACGAGTGGCAGCCGAATGACTGCACAGAATTGTCTGTGCGGCTGTATCGCAGCGTGGTGAACGGCAGTCAGGATTGTCGGGTTGCGGTGTATGAGTTTTTGCGTGAGACTCGAGGTGGCCGCAATTTGCAATCCCTGGGATTTGATTCGGACATCAGGCTGTGTTCGCAGTTCAGTGAGGCGGACGTGATCCCGGAATTTGATGCACAGGATGGTCAGCTGAAGAGTGCCAGGAGAGACTGATGGGGCGGATGATCTGCGTATACGGCTGTGTCCTGCCAGTGTGGCATATTCTGTGTGGTGCGATCGCTGGTGCGGCGGGCGTTGAGCCACCGGACTTTTCAGTGAGTGGCAGTGCATTTCTGCAGACGTACTGCCTGAAGTGTCACAACGATCAGGAGAGCAGTGCAGAATTGTCGCTGCAGGGTTTGACGGATAATGCGGCATTGATACGCAGTCGCCGATCTGTCACCAGGATTCTGCGGGTGGTGACATCCGGCGAAATGCCGCCGGCAGATCAGCAGCGTCCGGAGTTGGCGGAGGCTGAGCGATTCACGGGCGAGCTGGCGGCAATTCTGGATCACGCGGATCGCACAGCGAAGCCTGATCCGGGGCGAGTGACGATGCGGCGACTGAATCGTACGGAATACCGCAATACGATTCGCGACCTGATTGGAGTGTCATTTGATCCGGCGGCTGATTTCCCGGCGGACGATATCGGGCACGGGTTTGACAACATCGGTGATGTGCTGTCGCTGTCACCGGTGCTGATGGAGCGGTATTTTGAAGCGTCGGAGACGATTATGTCCCAGGCGATTCTGCCGGTGCCTCCGAAGATTGTGACACGTCGTCTGGCGTCTGTGTACACGGAGCCTGCATCCGGTGAGGTGGCCGGGAAATTTATGGACGAGGGGTTTCGCAGGCTGTCGACTGACGGTGCAGATGGAGTGTCGACTGGTCCCCTGCATACACCGTACAAGTGGGAGGATGGTGAGTACGTCTTTCGTGCTCGGGTGTACGGGCAGAGTGGCAGTGGTGCACCGCTGCGTGTTGCGGTTCTGCTGCACGGAGCGGGGCTGCAGGAGCCATCTTCGGAGGAGGAGTTGGCGGCGATTGCGGGCAATGTGCTGCGTCCGGCGAAGATCCTGAAGATTTTTGAGGTGGCTGCAGATTCGCGGGAGAAGGCGGAGATTTTGGAGATCTCGGTACCTGCGGTTGCGGGACGTGATCGGATGATGATTGGGCAGTTGCGACCGGCTGAGGGCCAGCCGGCAGGGAAACTTTGGGTGGAGTATCTGGCACTGGATGGGCCGCTGGATACTCGACCTGCCAGTCAGCGGCGGCTGCTGGCATGCGATGCCGCGAAGTCTCAGCCCGAGCAGACTCGGGAAGTACTGTCGCGATTTTTGCGGCGGGCCTTCAGGCGACCGGTGCAGCCGGATGAACTGGAGCGGAGCGTGCGTCTTGTGGAGCAGTCGCTGGCTGCCGGGGAAGCATGGGAGTCCGGTGTTCAGTTTGCGATGCAGGCGGCATTGTGCAGTCCGTCATTTTTGTTTCGAGTTGAGCGGGACGTGGAGCCGTTGAGTAGTGAGATTCGGCCGCTGAACGAGCATCAGCTGGCGAGTCGACTTTCGTATTTTCTGTGGAGTTCCATGCCGGACGACGAGTTGCTGGATTTGGCGGATGCTGGTCAGTTGACGGCTCAGCTGCAGGGGCAGGTGCGGCGGCTGCTGCAGGATCCTCGTGCGGCGACGCTGGTGCAGAGTTTTGCGATGCAGTGGCTGCAGTTGCAGCGTCTGGATCTGGTGTCACCGGATGCGACATTATTTCCGGGGTGGAGTTCAGAGCTGCGGCAGTCGATGCGGCGGGAAACGGAACTGTTTATTGATTCAGTTCTGCGGGAAGATCGCAGTCTGCTGGATCTTATCGCTGCGGATTATACGTTTCTGAACGGTCCTTTGGCGAAACATTACGGGATCGCGGACACGAACGGCAATGTTGAGGGGCAGTCACCGACGCAACCGGTGGGTCAGCCAATTCAGGGGTCTGAGTTTGTGCGGGTGTCGCTGTCGGGGTCGTCGCGGGGCGGTCTGCTGACGCAGGCCAGTGTCCTGACGGTCACATCCAACCCGACTCGCACGTCTCCGGTGAAGCGTGGTCGGTGGGTGCTTGAGCAGATCCTTGGTGCACCACCTCCGGCCCCACCGCCGAATGTTCCCGAGTTACCGAACGCGGCGGAGGACATAGCGGGTGCGCCGCTGAGGAAGCGTCTTGAGGTGCATCGTTCGAATCCGGCCTGTGCGAACTGTCATGCGAAGATGGATCCCATCGGGTTTGCGCTGGAGAACTTCGACGCGGTGGGCAGGTATCGGGTGAAGGACGGAAATTTCGATGTCGATGCGACGGGCGAACTTCCGGATGGGACGGTTTTTTCCGGTCCTCTGGAACTGAAAGCGGTGATCCTGCAGCGTCGTCAGGAATTTGCTCGCTGCGTGACGGAGAAGCTGCTGACATATGCAATTGGTCGGGGTCTGGAGTACTATGATCGGCCGGTGGTTGAGTCGATACTGCGAAAGCTTGAGACCGCTGACTATCGGATGTCGGCAGTAATCGAGGGGATTGTGCAGAGTGAGGCATTTCGTCTGCGGCGCGGACTGGATGCGGCACCGTAGCTGACTGTGCCGATGAGTCGCGAGTGGCGTGGTGATACTGGCGGGGCAATTGAAAGACAGGAACCCAATTCATGGCTCGTTCATCTTCCTGGATTTCCCGAAGGACAGTTCTGCGTGGTACCGGAGCGGTAGTTTCGCTGCCGTGGCTGGAGGCGATGGGGCCGCGTCTGGCGTGGGCTGAGGGTGGCAAAGCCGAGACGGCGGCTCCGAATCGCATGGCCTTTCTGTACGTACCGAACGGTGTGAATATGGCGGATTGGACTCCGCAGCAGGAGGGTGTTGACTATCAGTTGCCGGCAATACTTGAGCCACTGTCCGGGGTGCGTCAGAAACTGCAGGTGCTCAGTGGTCTGACTGCTGACAAGGCACGGCCCCACGGGGACGGTGGCGGCGACCATGCGCGAGCGCTGTCGGCCTTTCTGACTGGGTCGCAGGCCTTTAAGACGGACGGTACAAATATTCGCCTCGGGGTTTCAGTGGATCAGGCAGCAGCAGCGCGTGTTGGTGATCGGACACGGTTGTCCTCGCTGGAGATCGGCTGCGAGCAGGGAGCGATGGCAGGCAACTGCGATTCCGGATACAGCTGTGTTTATTCTTCAACAATGGCGTGGCGTTCAGCGACTCAGCCGTTGCCCAAGGAGGTCAATCCGAAGCTGGTGTTTGACCGATTGTTTGCGGCTGATCAGTCTCCGGACCGTATCCGTCGGGATGCTCGCCGCCGCAGTATTCTGGACTACGTGCGTGAGGATTCACGGCAGTTGTCGCTGCAGCTGACGGTGAATGATAACCGGAAGCTGGACGAGTATTTTACTTCGATCCGTGAGATTGAGCTGAGAATTGAGCGGGCCGAAAAGCTGCCTCCTGTAAAGACTCCGGATTACCCTGCTCCCTCCGGTATTCCGGCGGAGTATGAAACTCATATTCGACTGATGTGTGATTTAATGACATTGGCGTTTCAGGCCGACGTGACTCGAGTTGTCACATTCGTGCTGGCGAATGAGGGCAGCAATCGTCCGTATCCGTTCATTGAAGTGCCGGAAGGGCATCATGATCTGTCGCATCACGGGAATGATGCTGCGAAGAAGGAAAAGATCCGCAGGATCAACCTGTTTCACATGCGTCAGCTGGCATATCTGCTGGAGAAGCTGAACGGTGTTCAGGAGGGTGATGGCAGCCTGCTGGATCACTGCATGCTGGCGTACGGCAGTGGGATCCATGATGGGAACGCGCATAACCATGAGGACCTGCCGCTGGTACTGGCCGGCGGGGGCTGCGGCACGCTGACGCCGGGCCGGCATGTGAAATTCGCAACGGAGACTCCGCTCAGCAATCTGTGGCTCTCGATGCTGGCTCGCATGGAGGTCTCATGGGACCGTCTGGGAGACAGTACAGGGCCACTGGGAAATCTCTGATTCCCCGGGTGGCGTCAGGGGGGCGATTCAGGACGGCGTTGATCGGCAACAGGGCGAGGAAGACTG
>SXXK01000511.1 GCA_005791255.1 Planctomyces sp. | reverse complement strand
GGGATGTCCGTTTCATTTTAGGCCCGGGGAATCGGGTTGTCATGCAGACTGCCGGGGCTGTGGAGAAAAACTGCGGAATTGGAGCTTTGGGAGGAGCAGTTTCAGTTTGTCTGAGCGGCGACCGGGGAGCGGTCGGGCAGCCGATAGAACGCGGCTACGGGCAGCATCATGGCGGCCAGCAGCGCGAACAGGACCCACTGGTGCTGTTTGTCGGCATCGGGACCGACGGCCAGTTTCAGGCTGATGCCGACAATAAGTGAGAATGCGGCGGACAGCAGAATGCCGATCCAGGTCATCAGATTCTGGACTCCCAGAACGCGTCCTTTCAGTTCTGAGGGTGGAGCGGCCTGGAGGAAGACCTGTACGGGCACAACGAACAATCCGGCGGCAATTCCGAGAACGACCATGTCGGCTCGCAGCAGCCATTCCAGCAGATCGCAGGCGAACAGGCTGGCGGTGATGGATTCTTCACCGGCGGCTCGCCCGGCACTGGCCGGCTTTCCGAACTGTCCGCTGCCCAGCAGGGCTGTGGCGGCCAGTGCCAGTGTCAGCAGCCAGGCACCGATGACGGTCCAGCGACGACTGCCCCGGCCGGCCAGTCCGGCCAGCAGGCATCCGACAGCGATTCCAAAACCGATTCCGGCTACCAGAACGCTGGTGCGGGTTTTGCTGAGCTGCAGCGAGGCTTCGCCCAGCGTATTCATTCCCATTTGGACAACACCGCCCAAAAACCAGAACAGGGAGTACACGAGGACTGCGCGGAGCAGGTGTCGATCGCGGAAGAGGATGGTGAGAACGGAGCGGGGGAGTGCGAGGTTTTCGAATCGCAGCTGCAGTTGCGGGTCGGCGGCCGCAATGCGAGGAATCAGCAGGCTGCTGGCGGTGCCGGCCGTGGCGATCAGCAGCGCCACGAGGCTGCTGATCCACAACTGGCTGCGGATGAGGTCGAGTGCGATCCCGGCGCAAACGGTGCCGAAGATGATAGCCAGAAACGTAGTCATCTGTACTGCGCCATTTACGGGCAGGAGACAGTCGGCGCGAAACAGTTCGGGCAGTACACCGTACTTGGACGGGCTGAAGATGGCGCTGTGAGTTCCCATCAGTGCCAGGACAAAGATCAGAGCGGACAGTTGAGCGGCTGTGCTGAGTCCGGGTATCAGCAGAATGGCGAGGCCGATCCCGACGATGCCGATTTCAGCCAGCTTGCAGCCCGCGATGACGCTGGTTTTGGAAAGTCGATCGGAGAGAAATCCGCCGAGGCCGGAGAACAGAACGAAGGGCAGGGCGAACGCCGCCATGGCGATTTCCTTCCACGGCAGGCCGGGGACCGTCGGGTCGGTGGCGACGGCAGAATTCTGTGCCGCAACTGCTCCGGCACCCACGCACGTCAGCAGCACCATCTGTTTGAAGTAATTGTCATTGAAGGCACCCAGAAACTGGGTACAGAGGAAGCTCCAGAACGCCGTGGATCTGAGAGTGTAATGACCGCTGGCAGTTGTTCGATGGATTTCGTCAGTGTTGTCCATGATGATTTCCGGACTGGCATCGAAGCAGAATCGCGGTGGAAAGCAACCGTGGTTGTGACTGCACAGCGAAATTGAGCGCTCCCGTGTGGCGGATCATAGGAGGATTCAGCGTGCAACGTAAGTGAAGATCAGGGGGCGAGGGTGTGGGTATGATGACCAGTCAGATTCATCAGTGGACTCACATGCGGAAGGCTCCTTGTCCGGTCCACCGGCTGCAGCAACCGCGGCTGACACTTAGTCCAGAAGCTCATGAGCAGCACCATCGTCCGCCGTATGTGGCGAACTGCTGCATGACAAAGGGATGGTGCAAACGCCTGCTGCAGTCCATCGGTTTTTTCGCGGCTTGAGCAGCTGGTGAGCTTTTGTACTGACGGCGCAGCCCATGGTACTGTTGCACGGTGTTTCAAGTGAGATGGTGGTTCATTTTGTTTCTGCGCTGCCGGTTTTGATTCCGGAGGTGTTCTGTATTTTTGCAGCCGATCTTACTCAGTACCGGGTGCTGCAGAAATGGGCAGCGACACCGATGTTTCATCACTGGCATCATGCGGAAAACGGGATGTTCCGACGGGCTGGCTGCAACAGTTTTTTATCCGTTTGTCTGGCTGTGGCGGAACAAAAAGCAGGCAGTTCCTGACTGGCGGATGCCGGGATACAGTTGACAAATCCCGTGATTTTGCGAGGCTGGCTGCTTTGTGGGCCTGCCTGCGTCAGGTTGACGTTCATGTTTTGGTACTCTTTGTCGGGGCTGCGATGACATCCCACACCATCCGCGTGATGTTTCGTGCAGGTGCGATGCTGCCTGTGATGTGGCTGTTCAGCCTGAATTCATCGGCGGTGCTGGCTGCTGTCATCCCGCTGTATTCCGGTGCTGGTCTGCCGGCGACGCAGGCGTGGCTGGACTTTGCTTCGGACGCATCTGTTTCCCTCGGTACTGCCGTGCAGACTCCTGTGGCTGCCGGGGTGCAGTTGACGACGGATGCGGTGGTGAAGGCTGGTTACAGCAACTATCTGGTGAATCAGCAACTGAAGAATCCGGCATTTCCGGCACTGGATCGTCTGGCCGGGTACGAGCTGGCACTTGATTTGGGTGTGCAGTCAGAGAATCACGCGTTGAATCCGAATCGAGCGGGATTCAGTCTGACGCTGTTGTCTGCAGACCTGCGCGGTATTGAGCTGGGGTTCTGGACCGATCGAATTCAGGCGCAGGGGGATTCGCCTCTGTTTCAGTTTGGCGAGGGTGTGATGACCAGCACGGTGGCGCAGCAGAGCTATCGACTGCGGGTTCAGGGTAACAGTTATCGGTTGTTCCAGGGTGGCGTGCAGGTGCTGACCGGTGCACTCCGTGACTATTCCGCGTTTGCCGGCCCGATCAATCCTTATGTTCTGCCGAATTTTTTGTTTTTGGGTGACAACACAGCGAGTGCTGCAGCGACTGTCAGCCTCGGGCCGATTGTGCTGGAGTCTGATTTGACGGCGGTCCCGGAACCGGGAGTGACTGTGTTGCTGGCAGCAGTTGCTATCGTGCTGATTGCTCGGCCTGGCAGGAAACTTCTGGAAAAGCGTCCGGTCTGATGTCATCTCGCAATCGACCCCTGTCCGAAATATGATCCGACGCACTTCAACTCGAATCATCTGATCGGAACTGGCGCTGGATTTGTCATGAGTACTCCGCAGCAGGATGCGTTTCAGGCTTCCCGGACCGTGATCGTCAAGATTGGCACCAATGTGCTGACAACGGACGCGGATCGGCTGGATATTCCCCGGATTCAGTGTATTGCTGATCAGATCCATCGGATCCAGCAGACGGGGCGGCGAGTTGTGCTGGTGTCCAGCGGTGCCGTGGGTGCGGGGATAGGCATTCTGGGATTGAATCGGCGACCGGAATCCTTGCCGGAGCTGCAGGCGGCAGCGGCGATTGGTCAGCCGTCGCTGATGCGGACGTGGGCTGATGCCATGGCCAGCAGCGGCCGTCGCACTGCTCAGCTGCTGCTGACGGGCAACGATTTCCGCAATCGTCAGCGTTATTTAAATGTCCGCAACACGCTGCGCACGTTGTTTGATTTTGATGTGCTGCCGATCGTTAATGAGAATGACACAGTCAGTATTCGTGAGATTGCGGTGGGGGATAATGACCAGTTGGCTGCGATGCTGGCGACGCTGCTGCCTGATCCGCTGCTGGTGATTCTTTCGGGAATCGCGGGACTGTATGACGGTGCACCTTCGAACCCTGCCAGTCGGGTGATTCCGGTGGTAGAGCGTCCGGATGAATCGCTGCTGAAGCTGGTGGCCAGCGAACAGAGTACTCGGGGGCGAGGTGGCATGGGCTCGAAGCTGCGAGCGATTCTGGCGGCTACGGGGATGGGTGAATCCGTGATCCTGGCCAGTGGTCGCAGTGATACTGTGCTGGATGATATTCGGCTGGGCCAGCCTGTGGGGACGCTGTTCATGGCGCGGTCAGAAACTGTGCCGGCCTGGAAACGCTGGATTGCCTTTGGCGCACCGCCGGCAGGAACACTGGTGGTGGATGAGGGGGCGGTCAGTGCGGTGCGTGATTCGGGCCGATCACTGCTGGCGGTAGGTATTCGTGACGTGCTGGGTGAATTCGAGTCCGGCTCGCTGGTAGGCCTGCAGTCTCCGGATGGTGTGGAGTTTGCGCGGGGGCTGGCGAATTATTCGGCTGATGAAATTCGCCGCATTCGGGGACGTCGCACGGACCAGATTGCGTCAGCGCTGGGGCATGTTCCGTTTGGCGAGGTGATCCATCGGGACAATCTGGCTGTGGGCTGCCGTTTGTAGGCTGCGAACCGAGCTCGAGCATCTACGGTTTGCCGTCGGCTGTCTCAATCTGCAGGTCTGGCAGTCTTGTGGGGTCTGAGCAGGTAAGTTGCAGGGGCCCGTGAGCGCCAGGCAACAGCAGTTGAAATTCGCCGGCATCGTCTGTGGTGCCAAAGCCCGGCTCGGTGATGGTGTTTCCGGATCGGCGACCCATGTGGACCATAATTTCGCGGGTGGTTTCTGATCCAGGCAGCAGTTACCCCGCAGTTCCTCCAGCTGCCGACGCGGGTGTGTGGGAGCAGCCCGCGGAGAGCAGCAGGAGTCCGGCGAGCAGTTGAATGGGACGATTCATACTTCACCGGGCTCCTGCTGGTGTGGCGGGTAACTGCAGACCGAGCCAGTGGCTGATCGAGGGAATTCGCCTTAGTACCAGCCATTCCAGCAGCAGCACTATACACAAAGATGCGGCGAACAGGGGAAAGCACAGTCACAGCAGCAGGATGATACCCAGCAGTCCTGCGGACAGCTGCGGCTGAGCGAGGACTTTGGGAGCCCCCAGGACACCGGCATCGCGGCGTTTCCACCACATCACAACGCCGCTGACAGACAGCAGGATCAATCCGGTTCCGGTGAGCAGTCCGAGTGCGACGTTGGCCCAGCCGAACAGTTGGCCTTCATGAGCGGCGATGCCGTAAGCAACGGCGCGATCAATCCAGTGTCGATCGGCAAAGTTCTGTCGCCCGGTGATCTGTCCGGAGGTCGGGTCGAGGTCCACAGTGACGCGGCGCGGTCGATTGGCGGTGTCGGATTTCCCGGTCCATTTCTTTGTGCGTCCTCCGGGTGCCGCCACGATGACTGGAGCATCCAGCTGCAACGCCTGAACGGTCGCGACCATGTGGTTGATATGCGTCAGATCGGGCGCCGGGCCGGCGGGCTTACCGGCGGAGCTGCTGTGTCCCCCGTGGCCCCCCCCGTGGCTGGAATGTTCGCCGCCGGCAGCAGCTTTGGCAGCATCTGCGGGCCGGCGTTCCGCCGTGTTGGACCAGTCCTGTCGGGCGACAGCGGTTCCGGTGATCTGGCGAACGGTTTTGAAGTAATCGCCCCAGAATTTTGCCCATGGCAGACCCGTGAGCAGCAGAAACAGGGCAAGGCCTGTGATCCACAGCCCGACAACAGCGTGCAGGTCGCGCCAGAATAACCGCGAGCCTGCGAACAGACGCGGATAGAGAACTCCGGCCAGACCCCTGGCGGAGCGTGGCCACCACAGCCAGATGCCGGAGAGCAGCAGCACGACGGTCCAGCAGGCAGCGGTTTCCACGATGTTTGAGCCACGATCTCCCATCAGCAGTTCGCCGTGCAGTCTGAAGAACAGTCGCATGATTCGCTGGTCCTCGGGGATTGATCCGAGCACGACTCCGGTGCCCGGATGCACATAGACTCGCTGGCTGCCACTGTCTGTGGCCACGACGACTCGTGCTGCGGACTGTGTGTTTGCCGGCAGTTCGTAGCTGCTGAATACGGAACCGGGGAAGGCCTGCAGTGCCGAGTCGATCAGTTTCGCGGGGGGCAGAGGGCTGGTGGCGGGCGAGAGTGAATTGTAGCTGCGTTCGGTCCAGGCTTCGATTTGTGGACGGAACAGGTACACGCAGCCGGTCAGAGACAGAATGATGACGAAGGGAACGCAGATGAGCCCGGCATAGAAGTGCCAGCGCCAGACAGCGCGGTAATCGGGCCATGAGGAGGCAGACATGTGAGACCTGATCATTGGGTGGGGAGTTTGAATTTGAAGGCAGTGCAGGTGCCGGGGGGGCAGCAGGATTCCGCCCCAAAGTTTCTGCCGTGGTCAGAACTCACCGATCACTTCACCGCCATTGCAGCTGTGAAGTCCGCGGTGGATGAAAGTGTCGATGTTGTCACTGAGCAGGCGGACTGAGCCATCGCCCATCAGGACCTGAGCGCCGCCGGTATGCCAACTGCGAGGGCCGAAAAAGCCGGTGAAATGTACAACGACGTCCGGGATTTTGCTGTTGGGAGTGGTATAGCCGTTGGTGAGAGTGCTGACAGCCCCGGAGTGCGCCCAGGAGACTCCGCGACCTCGCAGCGCCGCACTGGAGGCACCTCGCCAGGCCGTTTTTTGTGGCCAGATGGTGGCGAGGTCGGGATTCATGATGACTCCGGCTGAGCTGTTTACCCAGCCGCCGCCGGTGCCCTGCAGGCCCTGCACCGGCAGCAGTGCCGAGTTGACTCCGGCGGAGCCATTGAGTGTGAGCTGGTAGTTGAACTTTGGCAGTGTGCCGGCGGGCAGGGTGACATCGGCGCCGGTGCTGCGAACGGTTTCGCTCATCATCACCGTATTGGAAGTGCCGTCGGTGGCATCCCGCATGCGAACGTTTGAGTTTTCATAAACAAAGCCGTCGGTTCTCCAGCGGAGGTCATAGTTGGCGCCGGTGCCGCTGCCATAGCTGATCATGTAGTTGACACCGGCATAGACAGCCCCGCCGGCGCCGACGTTCAGAGTGGGGGCCGGATCACTGGGGCACAGCATAACCTGCAGCGGAGTTGCGAAGGCGGCAGCGAATGCAGGATTGGGGACAAGATTATTGAACGGGCCGGTGAATGCGGGTTGGGTGACGTCGAGCTGGTTTTGCAGATTGACCTGTTCCATGTACGGCAGCAGTCGTGCCTGGGGGGAAAACCCCTGCATATTGGGCAGGTAGTTCTGGGAGTTTGTCAGTGGAAACATGCCGAACGAGCCTTCGTAGTTATGCAGGGCCAGGCCGAACTGTTTAAGGTTGTTTTTGCACTGTGTACGCCGAGCAGCTTCGCGGGCCTGCTGGACGGCCGGCAGCAGCAGAGCCACCAGAATGGCAATGATGGCAATGACCACCAGCAGTTCGATCAGGGTGAAGGCCTGCGGGTGGGACTTTCGGGACTTTTGTGTTGTGGTTGGAATGTTCATTGGAGGTGCCTTTGGGGGTTGATTGTGCGCGTGTGGTGAGCGGCTGCGGCCGAATGAGTTGGGCGTTCAGCCACTGTTTCACAGGCACCAGGTGCAGTTTCTGCATATGCAGAGATTCTGCGGGTGCGGACAGGGCTGGCTGGTGCAGGCTTACGCGCACAGTTTTGGCGGCGGAACCGGGGGCTGCAGGCTGGCCGTGGGCAGGATTTCTGAGTCAGGATGTGGACGGTTATCCGGTGTCGAGGGCAGCGGCAGCGTTGCCGCGGGGGCCGTCAGTGAGACAATACAACAGAATGCAGAGAGTCCATTTCCCTGGCATTCCATGGATTGAATAAACGAGACAGTGTGCCAGCGAGCATTATTGGGATCAGTGGCCGAAGTGGTCCGGACGTTTTTCGCGTGACTGCTGCTGTCGATTCTGCGGGTCTGAGTTTTGGCCCATGCTGACTTTTGTGCGGGCGTAAAGCAACAGCACTTTTTGAGGCAGCCTGAGGCTGAGCGGCAGCCACAGGGCCGATTCTGGCAGGGGAACGGCACACTGCCATCCTTCCCTGTTGCCAACTGCGCACCGGAGCCGGCAGCGGTTTCTGCGTTGGCCGAGCATTTGCTGGTCAGGACAGAATCTGCTACGGGCAGCGGCAGCACAAACACTGTGCACAGCAGCAATGTCAGCAGGACTGACAAACGCCGGCACAGGGCAGGGCTATGTAAATTGATGGTCCGGGACATGGTTCTTTCGCCAGGCAACCCGGCTCGCCTCCACGCGAACCAGTATACCGGGCAACTCATCTGATGGAAGAAAGATACGGACAAAAGCATCTGAAGACCGGCGAACGGGAAGACTTTGTCGAATGGTGCTGATTTACCAGTTTGTCTGATTATCGCAGTCTGCTGCCACAGGCCCGGTCGCGTGTGCCGCCGGTGTGATCTCGGGTATCTCTGACTTTGGTGCTGCCTGACCGTCGGTCCCTTGCATCTGCTGCAACTGAACTCAACAATGGGGCTCAGCAGAACGCATCGCAGGATCGTTTTGTCCCCACCAATCCGCCGCATTATCCACGAAAGAGTCGGCATGCCCACCACTCACTCCAACGAACCTGCCGATGCCGGTCCGCTGATTGACCAGCAGCCAGGTTCACCGTTCATGCCGAAGTGGCATGTCAACGAGCTGCCTGCAGCGCCGCAGTTTCGGTGGAACAGGCTGCTGCTGATGCTGGGGCCGGGCCTGGTGATGGGCGGTGCTGCGATTGGTGGCGGTGAGTGGCTGACGGGGCCTCTGGTCACTGCAAAGTACGGTGGGTCACTGTTGTGGCTGGCCACGCTCAGCGTGGTTTTTCAGGTGGTCTATAACGTGGAGATCAGTCGCTACACGTTGTACAGCGGAGAGCCGATTTTCACGGGAAAGTTCCGGATTGGCCCGCATCCCATGTTTTGGGTGGGCATTTATCTGCTGCTGGATTTTGGATCATTTCTGCCTTACCTGGCCT
The DNA here is from genome assembly GCA_005791255.1 of Planctomyces sp. GTDB lineage: Bacteria > Planctomycetota > Planctomycetia > Planctomycetales > Planctomycetaceae > SXXK01. The sequence continues at coordinate 9,899 of SXXK01000511.1, read as the reverse complement.
CGAGTGCTGCGATCCCACTGGGTGCGATGCTGCGGGGCTACATACCTAATCCCTCCAACCCGGCGGATGCGTCTCTGCTGACCTGGCTGTCCTGTCTGATTTTTGTATCGGTGGTGATTCCGCTGTGTGTGGGTGGCAAGGTTTACAATTCCATTCGCGCGCTGATGACGTTCAAACTGGTATTTGTATTGAGTTTTCTGCTGTTTCTGGCCTTCCGGTATTCGACTGCGGATACGTGGAAGGAACTGACGGGCGGATTCCTGAAGTTTGGCAATGTGCCGGTGATTTCGGACGAGGATGCGAACGGTAATGGGAAGCAGGACGAGGGTGAGCAGAAGCATCAGCCGAAAGTGGACAACATTTTCTCAGCCTGGTCAGAAGGTCGCAGTCTGGCATTTGATATCTCGCTGTTTGGCATTCTGGCATCGATGGCGGCGATCTCCGGAAACGGAGGCCTGACGAATACGCCGATCAGCTCCTTCACTCGCGATCAGGGCTGGGGGATGGGCAAATACGTCGGGGCGATACCGAGTATGGTGGGCGGGCATGCGATACAGTTGTCACATGCGGGGACGGTATTCCCCGTCAACCAAAGTTCTCTGCAGCGCTGGCGGGGCTGGATTTCGCATGTGACTCGCGAGCAGTATCTGGTGTGGTTGCCGGCCTGTTTTATTGGTTTGGCGCTGCCCAGCATGCTGTCAGTGCAGTTTCTGGAGCGGGGTAAGGTACCGGCGGACAAGTGGCAGGCGGCTGCGATGACGGCGGACAGTGTGCGGGATGTGGTTGGCGGTTCCTTTGGCCCGCTGTTCTGGTATCTGACGCTGTTCTGTGGTTTTCTGATTCTGGGCAGCAGCATGGTGACGACGGCTGACGGTGTGCTGCGACGGTGGGTGGATGTGTTCTGGACAGCCAGTCGGCGTCTGCAGGCCTGGGATCCGAAGGACATTGGTCTGTTGTATTTTGGAGTCTTGTTTTGTTATGTGCTGATTGGGCTGGTGATGCTGTTGCTGGTGCGAGGTGATACTCTGCTGGTGACAGCCACCGGCATGATGTATAACTACGCGCTGGGGGTGAGCTGCCTGCATACTTTGGTGGTAAATACCACATTGCTGCCGCCGGAGCTGCGTCCGCGATTGTGGCAGCGCATCAGCCTTGTGCTGGGCTCCATCTTTTTCCTCAGTATTGGTGGCCTTGCAACGGCGGCCGAGCTGCCGAAGCTGAAGGCTGAGTTTCAGAAAGTGTTTGCGGCAGCGCCGGTGGAACCGTCGGCCGCTCCTGTTGCGGCCCCTTCCGGCAAGTGACGACTGGCAGGCTCCCCATGGATGATCAGAGAGCAGAAGACCTCGAGTGTTCGGAAGGTGTGGCAGTGGGCGGCGCCCCTGACACTGTGGCGAGTGGTGTCACGCTGCGGCTGCAGGGCTTCAGTGTGACTGCTGGTGGCCGTACGCTGCTGCAGCATGCGAACGCAGTGTTTCCGGGAGGGCAGCTGACGCTGATTCTTGGCTGCAGCGGCGTTGGAAAGTCGGTGCTGCTGCGAATTTTGGCGGGTCTGATCGACACTCGGCATGCGTCGATTCACTTTTCCGGTGAGATTCTGTTTCAGTCGGTCAGCGCGGCAGCAGGAAATGTCGGCGCTGAGCGTCCTGCGGTATCAGTGGTGTTTCAGCAGTTCGCCCTGTTTGACGAGTTGACTCCGGCCGCGAATGTGCGTATTGCGCTGGATCATGCTGGTGGCAGTCACGGTGTGCGGGCTGAGGAATTTCTGGCGCGGCTGCAGGTCCCGGGTGATCGTCCTGTGGCGGTGCTGAGCGGGGGGCAGCAGCAGCGGCTGGCGATTGCCCGCGCTGTGGCTCCGGGAAACCCTGTGATTTTGTATGACGAACCGACATCGGGGCTGGATGTGGCAACGGCGACCGATGTGGCGAACCTGATTCGTGAGACGCACGAACAGTTTGGTCGGACTTCGATTGTGGTGACGCACGACTACGCCAGTCTGGCGCGGATTGCCGATCGGATTCTGCTGCTGAATCATCGTACGAAGGTGCTGGAGGATGTGCCGCGGGCGGATTGGGACCGGCTGGGGGAGCTGATCGGAAGGCCCCCGGAGGCTCCGGCAGTGATGCCCGAGGCTGCTGTGGCAGCGCGTGTGCTGCTGGCAGTGCGAAGGCAGGCTGAGGCATCAGGTCAGTTTGTTGAGGATTTGCTGATGCTGCCGGCGGTGCTGCTGCCGCGCTGGAAAAGTCCGCGGTGGGGGTTGTGTTACGCCCGCTATTATCTGCTGCTGGTGGCCGGACCGTCGGCCTGTCTGTACATCGCTGCGGCGTCTGCCATTCTGGGATATGTGGCGCAGGATTTTGTGTTTCGCTACCTGCCGTTTCGCCAGTTCTCGGAGCCTTTACTGGTCGAGAACCTGCTGCACGCCACGGGTTTTTCGCTGTTTCGATTTCTGGTGCCGATTTTGGCAACGCTGCTGATCGCGGCTCGTTCCGGGGCGGCGGTGGCAGCGGATGTGGGCAGTCGTTCGTGGGGCAACCGGCTGGATGCGATGCGGAGTATTGGGGCGAATCCTGATCGCCTGCTGAGGACTCCGATCCTGTATGCATTTCTCATCGGAACGCCGCTGTTGTCACTGTTGGGTTACTTCATTGCAGCGTTCAGTGCGGGTTTTGCGTTTCTGCTGACACATCCGGAGCTGGGGCTGTCATTTTGGGACTCACACTTTCACAAGGAGCTGCTGAGTCAGACCGGCACCTGGTACAACGGCAGCGGCTGGCTGGCTGGCAAGCTGCTGTCGTGCGCGGCAGGGATTGCGGTGATTGCGTGGCGTCAGGGATCGGGTGCCAAGCTGTCGACGGAAGACATCAGTCGCGGGGTGACTCGGACAATCCTCTGGTCCACACTGTTTGTGCTGTCCGTGCACTTTTTGTTTTCGTTTTACGAGTTCGAGGCGAAGCGGTGATGACGAGCGGGCCGGGGCCGTGCGTCCAGCCGGGGTTCAGCCTGCGGCGGCAGCACCGCAATCGGCTGTGAACCGCTGTGGCAGACCGCGGCGGGACAGTTCATCGTTAAGCACACTGTGATAATGTGCCAGGCGGACGTCGGCGTCATCGAGTGCACCGCCGAATGATCGCTTTTCGTCCAGGTAGATCCGCGGTACGGCGGCTTCGCGAATCCGCCAGCCGAGACTGGCGGCCTGGACCCACAGTTGCAGTGGCATGGCATAGCCAGGATTGGTGATGTCGAGGTCGGCGAGAGCACTGACTCGGTAGGCTTTGAAGCCGCAGAAGGCATCTGTGATCTGCAATCCCAGTTTTTCATTCAGGCAGGCGGTGATGCGGGCATTGATGCGGCGACGGTCTTCCGGGGCAGCATTGTCGCAGCCGAATTCCCGCATGTAGCGGGAGCCGGAGATCATGTCTGCCGGAGCATATTCGTTGTCGATCAGTTCGGCGAACTGGCGAACGAACAGGGGCTGATGCTGTCCTTCGCAGTCCATGGTGACGAGAACATCGTAGTCGTGCAGCAGGGCGTGACGGAAGGCGGTGGCCAGTGCCGCTCCATAACCCAGATTGACTCCATGCCGTGCCACCTGAATCCCCGGAATCAGGTCGAGAATCCCCGAGGTGCCGTCGGTGGAGCCGTCATCGATGACGAGCACGTCATCAGCGTGCTGCAACACCTCCTGCAGCACGCTGGAAACGTGTTTCGCTTCGTTGTAGACGGGCAGGGCGGTGAGGATGCGTTTGCTCATGCGTAGATGTTATGCCCGTGCTGCGGGAAGTCAAATATTGGGATCAGGGGGGTGTTTTGCAGAATTCCCACGGGAGTGTCTGCCATTCGGAGGGGGTGGGAGAATCCGGGAAACTGTCGAAATTTCCTGATGATCGCACGTTTTTCCCCGCGAAATTGTGCGTAGAATTCAGGCAATGGATTGATCGCTGGAGCAACTCCGGCGAGTTGACAGTATTTCTGGGTTTGTCCTCAGGGTTTGAATTCCGGAGTTTTCGATGCCGTACACACTGCCGCCGCTGCCATATGCTTATAACGCACTTGAGCCTCACATTGATGCTCGCACGATGGAAATCCATCACACCAAGCATCATCAGGCTTACATCAACAACGTGAATGCGGCTCTTGAGGGATCTCCGCTGGCTGCGAAGTCCGTGGAAGATCTGGTGAAGGATCTGAACGCGGTTCCAGAGAACATTCGAACAGTAGTGCGAAACAATGGTGGTGGTCACGCAAACCACGCATTGTTCTGGACCATTCTGTCCCCCAGTGGCGGTGGGACTCCTTCCGGCGACCTTGCGGCGGCGATTGACTCGGCGTTTGGGAAGTTCGATCATTTCAAGGAGCAGTTCAACAAGGCCGCCACGACTCGTTTTGGCAGTGGCTGGGCGTGGTTGAGTGTGCGTGCTGACGGGACTTTGGTGGTTGAGAGCACCGCCAACCAGGATACTCCGCTGTCCGAAGGCCGGACACCGATTCTGGGCCTGGACGTGTGGGAGCATGCTTATTACCTTAACTATCAGAACCGTCGTCCGGACTATATCGGAGCGTTCTGGAATCTGGTGAACTGGGCGGAAGTTGCCCGGCGGTTTGCTGCAGCAAAGGGCTGATGTCCGGGTGGTGCTGTGATCTTCAGCGTCCGATCGGGAAACCGATCGGACGTTTTTTATGCGCCGGGCGTGGAGTTGAGCGACCGGGGGTGATGCTCGAGCGATCGTGGGAATCGTCAGATTCGCTGCAACCGACAGGTTCGTAAAACCCGCAGGTTTCGATATTTGCCATACAATGCGTTATTCCACCCTTACGTTCATTGTGATTGATCACCACCTGTGGAAAATTGACAGCCGACCTGTGGAATTGCTGTTGATTTTTCGTCTCAGGGCAGATTGAATGACGCAGGAGTCTGCAGGATCAACTTCATGGCATTCCGTTCGGACTCCGGTGATTCCACTTGTAAGGGATGTATCGCTATGCCCAAAGTGTATACTTTTCCTCGTGCTGCCCGCGGTGCCAGCATTTACCGTGTTGAATGGAAAAAGGATTCTCCGCACGTTGCTCAGTATGTGGTGCAGGCTTCTGCCACTTCATCGATTGTTGTGCACGACTCTGACGGTCAGGAGCACATACTCGTGGGCAAGCAGACTCTGCGTCAGTACGGGAAGACTCCTGAAGACGCCATTTATCGCGAATTTGAGCGACTGGCGACTCTGGTAGCCCGCAACGGGGCCAACGCCCGACAGGCGATGCAGCAGACGGTCCGTCTGGGAAAACTGTGTCAGTGATGTGGCCTTGCAGGTCTGCAGGCAGCGTCTGTGCAGGGATCACTTGTTGCACAGCACGGTGGCTGTGGCGGCGGCCAGTCCGGCCATCCAGAAGGCGCGCACGATTTTGTGTTCCGGAATTCTCCGGAACACAAAATGGTTGTGCAGTGGGCTGCACAGCAGCAGTCTCCGTCCGGTTCGTCTGAACCAGGCGACCTGAGCGATGACGCTCAGGGTTTCTGCGGCGAACACGATTCCGGCGATTCCCAGCAGCCATTCCTGCCGGGCCTGCAGACTCAGCAGTCCCAGCACTGCGCCCATCGCAAGAGCTCCGGCATCCCCCATGAAGACCTGGGCTGGATATCTGTTGAACCACAGAAATCCGGCGGCCGCGGACGCCAGAACGGCCGCCAGTTGCCCGGTGCCTGCCGTCGCTGGTGACCGCAGAAACACGAATGCCAGTGCTGCTGCGCAGATGGCCATGCAGCCGGCAGCCAGACCATCCAGCCCGTCTGTCAGATTTACGGCATTGCACGTGGCGATCAGGACGAATGCGGACCACAGCACTGCGGCGGTTCTGCTGCTCCAGTCATGTGTCGGCGGAGGCAAAGGGGACCACAGAGTCAATGCTGTGGCAGCCGCCAGTGCCAGCACGATTTGTCCGAGCAGTTTCTGACGAACTGACAGACCTTTGCGGGCCGTGGTGGCTTTCACCCAGTCGTCGAGGGCTCCCAGCAGTCCGAAGGAACCGGCCACGGCAACAGCCAGCAGTCGCTCGGAAAGTGAGGCATTTCGGCACAGGGTGAAGCCCAGCGCCAGTCCGCCGATGATCAGGACACCGCCCATGGTTGGGGTGCCGTGTTTGCCGGCGTGCAGTGTGTCGAGGGTGGTTGAGTCGCTGGCAATGCGTTCAGTGAAACGTTTTTTTAACGCTCTGATGACGTACGGACCGGCCACGAGGCAGCAGGAGACTGTCGCGAGGCTGGCAGTCACTGTTTGCCAAAGTACTGCTGTGTCTGGTGTGTCTGTCACGTGGGACTCCGTCCCTTCACGAGTCTCAGGCTGCCGGGTGATTTTCCGGCTTCAGCCAGACCCACGCTTTGCCGAGCCGTCCGCCGTAGTTTCCGGCAGTGATGCGGACGATTCCTGGGACCTGCAAAGCGGCCTGAATTGAGGCCTGAGTGGCGGTGCTGACAGTTGCGAGGTCGCGACCGTTGATGATGATTTCCATGACTGAGGCGACTCCGTCGGGGATCTGCGACTCGACTCCGGGGCGTCCTTTGAGTGTGGGGCAGAACGGATCATTGGTGCTGGCGAACAGGAATTTATAGCGGCTGCCGGCTTTTGAGCCGCTGGCAGCGACGCCACCGGGAAACGGCGTAATGACTCCGGGCACTCCTTCGCAGGCGGCCACAGCGGCTTCTGCTGCCTGCAGGGAAGCTTCCTCACTGGTCGCCATGAACCAAAGGTTTCCTCCCATAACTCCGTCAAACCATGGGAACCGCCGGTCGATGCAGAATTCGCCGCCCATGGTGGGCACGACCCACATCTCGCGGCCGAACCGGGACTGAAGTTGTTCGAAGCCATCACCGAAAAAGGCCAGTTTGCGTCCCAGTCGAAAGTAGTTGTCGCCGGCGGAGGCGGCGAAGCAGCGAGTGGTGGGGCAGGTGAGTACGTTCTGGCAGACTCGTGACAGCAGGGCTTTTTCCAGAGCGGCTTCGCGGTTTTTCCAGAACCTGGGCACGTGGAGCTGCACGATGGCTCCGGGGCGGCCGTCGGGAGTGTGAAACGCGGGATCCCCGCCGGGTCCCACGTAGCGGTCCAGTCCGGCTTCGCAGTCGCACATGATGGAGGAGGAGCCGTGTCCGGTGGCCGCATTGAGGGCGATATCCAGCCAGCGACGATCGCGGGCTGTGATCAGAAACTCGGTATAAATGCTGCGGAAGGCTTCTGCGTAGGTATCTTCAACCAGATCTGTCATGGCGTCTGCCCACCCAAAAATGCAGCCTCAGGAATTTGCAGGAGGCCTGCCGTTGTGGGACGGCAGGCTGGTATGAATGATGTGCGGAAGCGGACGGAATTTTTAGGTCTGTGCAGGCCCGCGTCCGCGTCCCTGGTACACGTGATCTTCGGTGATGATGCGGTCCATGAAGATGTCGTGTTCGGCAACGGGGATTTCTTCGAAGAGCTGGCATTCGAAGGCGAGTGCCACCAGCGGTGTGTTAAGTCGGGCGTGCTGCAGCAGTTTGTCGTAGTAGCCTTTACCGTGCCCCATGCGGGCTCCGCGACGGTCGAAGGCGACACCGGGGACCATGATCAGGTCCAGTTCCTGCACGTCCACCTGTTTTTCCGGCAGGCCTCGCAGTTCCACTTTGGGTTCGAGGATCCGGTACATGCCCAATTCCAGTTCATCCATGCTGCTGAGCCGGAACAGTTCCAGTTCGCCGTCGGCGTTGCACCAGGGCACGATGATGGTTTTGCCGGATTGCAGTGCCAGTTCGAGGTCATTGCGGGTGCGCACCTCGCTGCGGACATCGATGTAAAACATCACAGTGTCCGCCTCAGCATACTCGGGCAGGGACATAAAGGCCCCGACGATGCGGCGACTGAGTTCGTCCTTGTTTTCCTGTGCATTTCGGTTGGCGTGAGCCTGTTTGCGAAGTGCGTCTTTGCGTTCCCGAATGGAGTCCGTGCTCATAGGTTTCCAGATTGCTGAGACAGGTAGACAGGGCGGACTGGGGTGGCCTGCGAGCGGCAGCGGTGCAGGTGGTCAGCCGAAGATCCCATGTTATAGCCACAGAACGGCGGGGGGAACCAATCAGCGGGCAGGAAAAATTCTGACTGAGATCAGTTTTCTGGTTCCGAAAACGGTCGGCCTGTGCGCGTGCAACCGGCGCCTCATCCGCATACACTGGTCTGCTTCGTGCCCGATTCTCCGTCGCTCAGGTGCAGGAACCATCGATGTCGCCCAGCCCACGCTATGGCCTGACCACCCTGACGGGCGTGGTGATTGCCAGCATGATCGGGTTCGGTGCTTTCACGACGTCCGGCTATTCGCTGGCCTCACTGGGGACCCCTCAGCTTGTGTTGTGGGCGTGGCTTGCTGGTGGTGTGGTGGCTCTGTGCGGAGCGATTTCGTACGGGCAGCTGGCACGAAGGCTGCCGTTATCCGGTGGCGAGTATCTGTATCTCAGCCGCACGCTGGGTCCGTGGGCCGGTTTTCAGGCCGGCTGGGTTTCGCTGACGGCTGGTTTCAGCGGGGCAATTGCCGGCTCTGCCATTGTCTTTGAGGCTTACCTGGCACCTTTGGCTGGACTGACGCACTTGCCGGCAGGCACTCTGGCAGTCGGCATCATTCTGCTGTTTGGTATTGGTCATGGCTGGCTGGCACGACCTGCTGCAATGGCTCAGAACGCCGTGGTCATGATCAAATTGCTGGTGCTGCTGATATTTTTGCTGACGGCTGCGTCGCGTTGGTCCAGTCATGCGTGGTCCTGGAGTGGCTTGCCGGAGAATTCGGCGGACGATCTGATCGGTCGCCGAATTCTTGATTTTGCTCGGTCTGTCATGTGGATTTCACTCAGCTATGCCGGCTTTAATGCCGGCATCTATGTGGCTGCTGAGACGCGGGATCCGGAGCGTACGGTGCCGCGTTCGCTGTGGCTGGGTACGATCCTGGTGACGGTGCTGTATCTGCTGCTGAACATGGTGTTTGTGACGGCGCTGCCGGCAAGTGAGATTGCCGGGCAAAAGCAAGTTGCTGCGATAGCGGCGGAGGCGATCGGCGGGCAGTCGCTGAAGACTTTGATCAGTCTGGTGGTATGTCTGGGGACTTTATCCTCGGTCGCCGGGATGCTGATGACGGGGCCGCGGGTGTTTTCGCGGATGGCGGACGATGGTTTGTTTCCGCGCTGGTTCCGATCGGGGCCGTCAGCGGTGCAGCGGACGGTGGGGCTGCAGGCGGCAATTGCTGTGACTCTGGTGTTGTTTCTGCGGGATTATTTGAGTTTGCTGGATTATCTCAGTTCGGTACTGGCACTGTCCTCGGCTGTGACTGTGGGGACTCTGCTGTTGCCGTCCGGGGATTGGTCTGCTTCCGGAGGTTCCCGTTTTCCTGCTCCGGTGTACCTGATTTCAGCCGGTTTGTATGTTGTGGCGACGCTGACAGTTGCGGTGCTGATGGCTCTGGATGATCCGCGGGATCTGCTGGGGGCTGTGGTGACGTTATTGACGGGGACAGTTGTGTGGGCTGTGTTCGAGTCCGGTCGCCGACGATCGGGAGGGTGACCGGGGTTGGTGCAGTTCGCTGCAGGCGGTGGAGCATGGGGGATCTTTTTCCGGTGTTTTTTGTCTCGGCAGATTATGGCGTCTGACAGTTTTCAGCAGCATTTGCAGGCATTGCGGCAGCAGGTTGAGGTCTCGCTGCAAAGTTCGCTGCAGGGCCGTGGGTGGCCGCAACCGCTGGCTCAGGCGGTGGAGTACAGCCTGATGGCCGGAGGTAAGCGGCTGCGCCCGGTGCTGGTGCTGCTGGCCAGTGACCTGTGTGCGGGTTCGCAGTCTTTGGCGATTTCGCCGGCGTGCGCCATTGAGATGATTCATACGTATTCTCTGATCCACGACGATCTGCCG
>SXXK01000510.1 GCA_005791255.1 Planctomyces sp. | reverse complement strand
CCTTGAGCAGAATCTCGGTGACGCGACCGATGCTGCCTGTGCGTTTTCGCGGGACACCGGTAAATTCCATGGGTTCGAGGCACTGCACTGTGCCGCAGGTCGTGCAGATGAAGTGGGGGTGTCTTGCTGCCCCCGGCTGTTCGGGGTCAAGTGCTTCAAACCGCCAGACATGGTCACCCAGTTCTGTGCGCAGTACGAGTCCCGAATCGGCGAGATCGTTGAGGTTGCGAAAAACGGTTGCCTTGTCGAAACCGCGAGGCACCAGACGAACGGACAGTTCTGCATGCGCCACGGGCGAGGTGGCGGCGCGGAGTTCCTGCAGTACGGCAATTCGGGCCGGTGTGGCACGAATTCCCGCGCTGCGAATCAGGGAACGAACGTTTTCAACTTCCGCCTGTGCAAGGCGACGCGAATGTGCTGCCATACCTGCCTCGACCAGTAGACCGGTGTGGGTTTCAGAATTTTCTGCCAGCGTGTGAGTGTAGTCGGTTAAGGTTTCAAATGCACGGCTGCGTTCCGTGAATTGCACTGCTGACGGGAGTGCTGGCCATGCATCACATGCAGTCCTGCCGATTGCTGTCAGTGTGTTGTCGGGGAATCCCGATTTCTGTATTCGGATTTGGACCAGCGGGATTGACTGTCGGTGGCGAGCCGGTCAAGCTGACATTTCCGGAGGTACCTGGGAAAGTTCAGTGAGGGATGGGTATGTATTCCAGGCAGACGTTGCCTGCCAGTCGGCATTTACTTGATCGGCGTGGTTTTCTGGGCAATTCGGTGCAGGCGCTCAGCGGCATCGCGTGTGCCGCTTTGCTGGCGCAGCAGGGTTTGCTGCGGGCGGCCGATGAGCCGCTGGGTACGGTCAGTGGCCGGGCCCCAATTCGGCCGCAGATAGATGCAGCTCATCCTTTTGCTGATCGGCCGGCGCACCAGCCGGCAGCGGCTCGAAGAGTCCTCGTGATTTTTTGTTCCGGTGCCTGCAGTCATCTGGATACCTTTGATTACAAGCCCGAGCTGTGGCGGCGTCATGGGCAGCCGATGCCGGGTGGTGAGAAGCTGGTCACATTTCAGGGAGAGCAGGGCAATCTGACTCGCAGTCCCTGGCAGTTCCGGCCTCGCGGACAGTCCGGCAAGATGATTTCGGATCTGCTGCCGCATCTGGGATCGCTGGCCGACCAGCTGTGTTTTCTGCATTCCGTGAAGGGCAAAACAAATACTCACGGCCCCGGTGAAAACTACATGTCGACCGGATTCACGCTGGATGGTTTCCCCAGCGTCGGTTCGTGGGCAACGTATGCACTGGGCAGTGAGAACGAAAACCTGCCGGCGTACGTGGCCATTCCCGACCCGCGCGGTGTGCCGCAGAATTCCGTCAATAACTGGGGCCCCGGTTTTCTGCCGGCCGCTTTTCAGGGCACGGATTTCAATACCTCAAAACCGATTCGCAATCTGTCAGTACCGGCCGGCATCACAGATCAGCGTGATCAGCGAACTCGCCGATTTCTGCGGCAGCTGAACGAGCGTCATCTGCAGCAGTTTCCGGGTGATACGGAACTGGCAGCGCGGATCTCCAGCTACGAACTGGCCGCCAGCATGCAGCTCAGTATTCCGGGAATTACGGACATCAGCAGTGAGTCGGCGACGACCCTGCGGGCCTATGGAGCGGATGACCCCGCAAATGCTCTGAAGGCCGATTACGCCAGAAACTGTATTCTGGCCCGGCGGCTGCTGGAACGAGGTGTGCGGTTTGTGCAGCTGTTCAATGGTGCCTATCAGACTGGTGGTGAAGGAGTCAGCAACTGGGACGGGCATAAGGTGATTGAGCAGCAGTACGGTGTGCACGGTCCGATTTTCGACCAGCCGACCGCGGCGCTGGTTAATGATCTCGGGGAACGGGGCCTGCTTGAGGATACCCTGGTGGTCTGGTGTACGGAATTCGGACGCATGCCCACATTTCAGAAGGGTGCCAGCGGTCGGGACCATAATCCGGAGGGCTTTACCTGCTGGCTGGCGGGGGCCGGAGTCAAAGCTCCGTTTTCATGGGGGGCAACCGATGAGTTCGGATATCGAGCGATCGAGAATGTGGTTTCGGTGCACGATTTTCATGCCACCATTCTGCACCTGCTGGGGCTGGACCACGAGCGTTTGACGTTCTATTACAACGGCCTTGAGCGGCGCCTGACGGATACTGAAGGGGCAGTCATTCAGGCCATTCTTTCGCAGCCGGCCTGACTTCTGATGTTGGCCGGTGCCGGGCACCACGGCGGCACCTGACGCTGTCAGCGATTCAGCAGGCTGCGGTAAAGGTCCAGATGTCGCCTGATCATCTGCTCGGAACTGAGCTCATTGCGGACAAATTCTGCGGCCTGCGCTGCCACCATGGCTGTGCGTTCGGGATTCCGCTGAAATCTCAGCAGGCAGCGGGCGATTTCCGGTCCGGAGCCCAGAGGAAAGAGTGAGCCGGTTTCGCCGTCGCGGATCAATTCCCGATTGGCGTCGATATTGCTGACTGCACAGGGGATTCCGGCAGCCATCGCTTCCATCAGGCTGTTGGACATTCCTTCGAATTCGCTGGGCAGAACGAAAGCGTCCAGAGCTGGCAGCAACTGAGCCGCATCAGCGCGATGGCCGGCAAACACCACTTTGCTGCCGCAGTCGAAGCCTGCCAGCAGCTTTCTGAGTCGAGGCTCGTCCGGCCCGCCTCCGATCAGAACCAGCTGCGAATCCTCGATCACCTGATGCAGCAGTTGAAAGGCCCAGATCAGGTCGTGCAGTCGTTTCTGAGGTGCCAGTCGTCCGGTGAATCCGATGACGAATGCGGAACTGCGGAGTCCGAGTGTCTGGCGTGCAGACAAGCGGGAGTGTGTGGCGGTTGCAGTGGCGATGCCGTTGGGTATCACGGTGATGCGTTCCGCCGGAACTCCCAGATTTCGGTAGAAAGCAGCGACGCTGAGAGAGTTTGCTGTAAGGGAGTGGGCGCGGCGTGCGAGGCGGCGATCCAGCCAGAGCTGCCAGGGGGACTTCCACGAATCCACGCAGCGTTCACTGACAATCAGTTTGGCAGAGGTCGGAGCGATACCGGGCAGTCGGATCAGAGTATTGGCTGAGAACAGGAAGGACTGGATGATATCCGGCTGATAAGTACGCAGAGCGGACCGCAGTCGCAGGGTGGCTGCAGGATCGAATCTGCGCCGTTTGTGCAGGATCTGTACGGGAATTCCCGCCTGTTGCAGAGCCTGTTCGTAGCAGCCGCCGCGATCCAGTGCGAACACATGTAACTGGACCTGATCGCGTGGCAGGCCGCAGGCCAGCATCGTCAGCTGTCGTTCAGCTCCGGACTGATCCAGAGTGGGGATAACGAAGGCAACGCGGAACACGCCGAGAGATCTCCGGGTGGGAGCAGCCGCAGGAATAACGGCCGGCATTCTGGCGAATTCGGGCGGATGACGAAACATGCAGTTGTCCCGGAATCAGTGAAATCGAATAAACTTCGCCGAAACCGGGATCCGTTGACTGTGACAGGGCAGGTTTCTTGATTGCCGCGAAATTCCTGGTACTCTGTCGAAAATTTGCGCGGATTTTTTCCGAACCCGAGTGTGTTTTCCGGGCGGGCCGGGCAGCAACTGACGGTGTTTCCTTCAGAAGCGTGTTGCGGTCTTCGCTGTTTTTGCGCGCCTTCGGGGGCGGTTGTCGTCAATTCAGGAAGGACACCCTGCGGTGCCACGTCGAGACGATCTCAGGAAGATCCTGATTATTGGTTCCGGTCCGATTGTGATCGGG
>SXXK01000509.1 GCA_005791255.1 Planctomyces sp. | reverse complement strand
TCAAACAGACGCGTCTCCAGCAGCCAGCCGCCCTTCAGACTTTTCGCCCGGGCATCCGGTGGCAGCACCACGCGAACATCAAACTTCTGGCCCTTTCGGCACATTGTCGGCAGGTAGGCGATCACCACCACCATGGCCGTATCCGGGGATGAAAGGATCCTGTTGGCGTCCTTGACGCCGCGACGAGCCATCTCGTTCTGCAGTTGGGTCCTCAGGCCGGACGGGGCAGGATCACCGCCCTGACCATTCAAACCGGTCACGAGGCCCACGCCTTTCAGCGTTACCAGGCCATCCCCCTGCATGCCGATGTACTCGGACAGCAGCGGAGTTTCGACGCGACTGCCGAAATCGTTGTCCTCTTCCTTCTTCCGACGCAGTGACTTACCGGCCTTCTTTGCATCCTCCGACTTCTCAGCGGAAGATTTGTCAGCCAGACGCTCGGAAAACAAAGCCGCCCCAGGCATCCCCAGCAGACCGGTCGAACAGCCCGTCAGCCACAGGGAACCCAGCAGACACACGATGGCAGCCAGACGATGACGTCGATCGCCGACAGTTTCAGCAGACATACGATTGGCCATACGCAGAACTCCGCCGCGACGCGGCTGCTGCAGGGCAGGCGCATACGAAATCGGCGGAGCACGGAACAACCGCACACCCGACGCCGCAGACGCCTCAGGCAGGGAGAAATCAGCAGACAGGAGGGAACATCAGCCGAACGGCTGAGACACAACAGAGAGGATCAGGATTTCCTGACGGCCGGACTGCGTCACCAGGGATGCTGGCGGGGGCAGTCGGCTGCGTTCAGAAATTCCGGCAGGTGGATCAGCCAAAACAGCACCGGTCAGTGGCACAGTTTCAGCATTTTCCGCACAGTCCGCTTCACTCACCGAAGCTCGACGACGCTGTTCCGGAGAACGACCGCTGCAACCTGATTGGACGTTGCAGACAGAATCGAAACAGAGTTGTCATCAGCAGCACGGGGATGACGCACTGCCGACTGTCGAATCCTCGGAAACCTTCCGCAGACTCATGTCAGCGAACCACATTACTGACCGTGAGACCGGACAGCAACGCGAGTCAGACAAGTTGCCGCAGGAATTGGCCGGGCCGGTGTTCCGACCGATCGCATTCCGGCAGGAAGTGCCCGCCCTGCTACCCAGATGCAAAGTTGTCAGGATTTCGTTTCCAGCAGCGGCAAAATTTGCCGCTGCACAGCCAGCCAGGCGGGAAACCACACCAGCGACAACGAATCATCTGCAGCGAGATTGCAGCGGACCGACGTGCTCTGCAGAATCCGCTCCTGTCGCACTGCTGCGACAGGAAAGCCGGCACCGCGAACATTTCCGGCCTCTGGAACCGTTCATCAACCCGCGGGTGACGTTTATGCGTATGGGGATTCTGGGCGGAACTTTTGATCCGATACATTATGGTCATCTGCTGGCCGCGGAGGCCTGTCGGGAAGCCCTCGCACTGAATCAGGTGCGTTTCATGCCTGCTGCAGCATCGCCGCACAAGCCCGACCAACGCGCAGCCGACGGTCATGCACGCGCCGACATGATCCAGCTGGCCATCGCCGGCTGCCCGGAATTTGTGGTGGACCGCCGCGAACTGCGCCGACCGGCCCCGTCCTGGACCATCGATACCCTGAGAAGCCTGCGGAGCGAATTTCCGGAAGCCGAGCTGTTTTTGCTGCTGGGAGCCGACTCGCTGCGCGAATTCCTGACATGGAAGGACCCGCTCGAGATTTCTCGACTGGCCACACTGGCCGTCTGCAACCGCCCCGGCAGCCCGGCCCCCACGCCCGCACAAACCGCAGCCTGGGTCGGACCCGAAATCGCCACCCGCGTTGTGCCGGTCAGCATTCCGGGGATCGACCTGTCGGCCACAGACCTGCGGCAGCGATCGCGGCAGGGTCAGAGCCTGCGTTTTCGCACCCCCCGCGCCGTCGAAGCGTTCCTCACCGAACACAAACTGTATCGAAATTGACGCCCCCCAAACCTGAGGCACAAGCAGCCCCAGTGCTCAGCAATGAAATCCCTCACACGAAGCCGCAAAGTCCCGACCTGCAACTGGCAACGGTTAGTCGAAGAAACCCGGCTGGACGGAACTGATGCAAACACGACGCTTCCTCATGGTTTCACTCGCAGAATCGAACGTTCCGCGGTTGCGATCACAGGTCGTGAAATACAGGAAAAGCCTCGGTTTTCCGAGCTGACTTGCGCGGTCAGTCGTGAATTCACTGGCCGCGTAAAGGTGCGCCATGGTGTGGTCCTCCGGCTGCGTCCCGAGAACTTCGCTGCAGGCATCGACCAAACGATTCGGCAGAGTGTGGCTGCGGTCAACCCGACGTTTTCGAGCAGGTAAGGCAATCGACGCAAAGATGAAATGCCGGAAATGTGTTCCTCGGAACCCGAGGGAATGAGCGCACAAACTTCGGAATTTTATTGAAATTCGGCAATCTGGTGTTCTCAGGATCACCCACGACACGGGAAACTCCAGCGGCTCCGTCGTATCCCAACGTGCCTCCGGATCCGCTGCCAATGAATGCCACCGATCAACTGCGCAGTGTCACTCCCCTGCAGCGCGGACTGTTTTTGCTGCTGCTGCTGCCCAGTCTCGGCTCAGCCCTCACCACTCTGATCCCCGATGCAGCACCGCCACTGCAGGTTGTGACCGAACGACCGGCACTCGTCTTCGAAACATACCTCGCAGATTCCAGCCAGTACGAAGCTGAATCACGGCCAGTCATTACCGAAGAATTCCATTTTCGCAATCAGGGACAGAATCCTGTCGAGATTATCGAACTGAAGCCAAGCTGCGGCTGCCTGGCCCCCAGAGCCTCGGCAAACATCATCGCTCCCGGTGAAACCGGACGAATTACTCTGCCCGTACGCACCGCCAATGAACCCGCAGGCATCCGCGAATACCTCGTCAATGTTCGTTATCAGGATCCCAAACCCCGCGAAGTCACCCTGACCTGCCGCATGCTGCTGCCGGAAAAGAAACTGCTGATTGAGCCCCGTGTGGTGATGGTGATGGGTCAACCGGCTCCGGATGCCCGTTACGAAGTCAGCATCTCCGACTTTCGCGAAGGACGAGCTCAGCAGCCCCTGCAGATTTCTCGTGTCGAAGCCGCACCGTTCTTTGTTAAAGCCAGCATCGCCGGTCAATCCAGCGGCGAAGAACTCAGCCAGACTCGACTCAGTATCCAGTTCACCGCTGATCAGCCGCCCGGCCAGCATCGCGGCCTCGTCTCAGTCTTCACCAGTGACCCGGATTATCCTGTCATTCAGATTCCCGTCGTGGTGGGCAGGCGCGGCACTGCAGCAGCCGACAGCAACAGCCCTCAGCCCGTCGAAGCCCCCCGCGCACGCTCCGCCCCGGAAATGGGTCGAGTCGTCGTGAACAGAAATGACATCAGCCAGTCAGCAGGATCTGACCTGCAAATTACCGCGCCCACCGGCTGGACACTCAGCACCATCGACTGCTGGCCAGCCCAGCTGCACGCCAGCCACACCACACCTGCAGCTGACACGCCGGACAATCCCCCGAACTCGGCCGAACAGCAATTTCAGATCACCATGGGACTCAGGGATCTGCCGGCAACCGGGGTCCAGCAGGGAGTCCTGACGGTGAATTTCACAACACCGGACGGCCCGCGAATCCTGACAGTGCCCCTGTCATTTATCTGGCTGTAAATCGCCCGACCAGATCCAGCGGTAAAGATTACGACTGTCGATATACCGCGACTCGGAGGCTGCTGAACCCAGCACGACCACAATCAGGCGGCGACCGTCGCGTTGGCCCACCGACACCAGACAGGCTCCAGCCTTGTCCGTTGTGCCGGTCTTGACGCCTGCATACCCGTCCAGACTCAGCAGTTCATTCGTATTCTTCCACAGCACATTGCGCTGATATCCGCCCGGACCGGACAGCACAGCCCCGCGCTGCCGAGTCATCATGATCTGGTTCAGCAGGGGGTCCTGCAGCATGTGTCCGGCCAGTGCGGCCAGGTCAGCCGCCGAGGCATAGTGTGTGGGACCGGTCAGCCCATGCGGGTTCTCGAAATGCGTGTTCGTCAGTCCCAGCCTGACCGCTTCGGCGTTCATCGCCTGCACAAACCTCAGCAGCGGATCTTCTGACGGCTGCTCACCGTCCGGCAGCCCCAAGTCCAGTGACTGCAGCACTCGTCCGCCAAAATGCTCGGCCAGCGCTGTCGCCATGTCATTGCCGGAAGGCAGCATCAGCCCAAACAATGATTCCTGAACCGGCAGCGATTCTCCGCTGCGCACTCCGGATGTGGAACCGATTGTGTTGTCGCCGCGAGTCGACATGGTGAGCGTTTCGGCGGCCAGCTCCGGTGCTTTCTGCAGCAGTCTGGCGACCAGCCACGCAGTCATCATCTTCGTGGTGCTGGCCATATCCTTCCTCGCCGCAGACTCCTGCCCGGCCAGCTCTTTGCCCGTCTGCACATCGACTATGGTCCATGCATCAGCCGTGACCAGCGGGGGCCCTGCCAGCGATTCTGCCGGCTGCACAGGCAGCTGCTCCGCATTCACGACCTCGGGAGCCGGCACCGCGTCAGGTTCCACAACCGGTCCCAGCTTCTGCCAGAATTCTGCTCGCACGATGCCATCCACCGCCAAACCAGCAGACTCCTGAAACCTCCGCACCGCCGCTTCCGTGGCCGGCCCGAAGTCCCCGTCGACACCAAGATTCGGACCTGGCTGCAACCGGGCATTCAGGGTTCGCTGCAGCAATTCGACCCGCAGACCGAACGCCCCCAATTTCAGCTCCGCAACCTCCGTCGGCCCCTGCTTCCATTCCGGATTGAAGTGATCCCAGGCCGCTCGAGCCACTTTGGCGATCAGTTCATGAGCTGAATTGTTGTCGTCCCAGCTGCGGTCTTCGTTTTCTGTTGTCAGTACGCAGATGGCGAACACACCACCCGGGCCAAAAATCAAACCGGCATCCGTGCGCGATGCGGCTACCGCACCGCTTTTGTGGGCGATACGAGTCCCCTTCGGCAGTTGCGCAGCCAGCATGGTGTCATCGTCGCAGCTTTCCAGATGCTGCAGCATCGCCTGACAGGATTCAGGTTTGGCTGCCGTGCCACGCTGAATCTGCTCCAGCAGTCCAATCGTCTCCAGTGCCGTGGTACTGCCCAGCCCGTACAGCCGGCTGCGTTCCGGCGCAATCGTGGTATCACCCCGGTAGACAAAGGAATTCAGCCGGGTCTCTGCATAACCCAGTTCCTGCATGCAGGCAGCAGTGGCCGGCAGTCCAATTTCACGTACCACCAGATTCGTCGCCGTGTTGTCCGAGTAACGAATCATGAGTCGCATTGCATCGCGTACCGACAACTGCAGTCCGGCGGAAAAGTGACCTGTGAGAATTCCGGAGCCGGGCACCTTGTCCGCATCGGTCAGCTGCAGCATTTTGCTGAGATCCAGCTGACCGGCATCAGCCATGCGACAGGCGGTCACCATCACGGGCAGTTTGATCAGACTGGCCGTGGGCTGCACCAGATCGGCCCGCCACAAAAACTGCTCGCCCGTTTCCAGATGTCGAATGGCCACAGCCGCATTTCCGCGATGCGCCTGCACCAGCGGCTGAATGCGTTCAGCCAGCGTCTGAGCCGAGCAGCGGGAACAGGCTGCCGCAATCACCAGCAGCCAGTATGTCATCAGCCGCATACAGACGGCCCCCGCTACCCGTTGGTCCGCACCTGTCATCGCCAGTTCTCCTGCCCCACTTCTGTGCCTGGTCAACTGTCAACACGCTGGCGGATTCTACGGCGGATCCTGCCATGTGTCGACCAGTCCCATTCGCAGCTTTTCGCCCCCCGCCACTAACTGGCAACTGCCAACTGAAAACTCAAAATCCTCCCCTCGCCCCCGCAGGGGGAGAGGGGTCG
>SXXK01000508.1 GCA_005791255.1 Planctomyces sp. | reverse complement strand
GAAGAATGTGATTGCCATTGCTGCGGGAATCTGTGACGGTCTGGGGTTTGGCGACAATGCTCGCGCCGCCGTGATTACTCGCGGGCTCAATGAAATGGTACGGTTCGGAATGGCGCTGGGTGCCGAGCCGTCCACGTTTTTCGGACTGGCCGGAATCGGTGACCTCGTAGCAACCTGTACCAGCGGTCACAGTCGAAATCGGCATGTGGGTGAGCAATTGGGTCGAGGGCGTTCTTTGCGGCAAATTGAGCAGTCGATGCAGGCTGTTGCTGAAGGAGTCCTGACGACTCGCAGTGTGCAGCAAATGGCGATGCAGCGTCAGATTGAAATGCCGATCGTGGATCAGGTGTGTGCCGTGCTGTTTGAGGGCAAATCGTCGCTGGAAGCGGCGATGGACCTGATGAACAGGCCACTGAAGGCTGAATCGTCGGCGGTGAGCGGCTGAGTTGGATTGTGGATGGCCCTGTGGATACGGAAACATGAAGTCAATCGAATCAGCAGTACTGAGCAGTGGTGGGATGACAGTGCAGGTTTCGGGGCGGTTTCTGCTGCCCTGCCCCGTGCAGTCATCGGGAGCATCGGTGGCAGAGTTGTGCGAGGCGGCGCTGCGGGAACCGTTGGGTTACCCTGAGTTGTCGCGGTGTGTTTTTCCCGGGGACACAGTGGCAGTGGTGCCCGACCCGGAGACTCCGGCGCTGGCCGAACTGCTGACGGTGGTGTTGCAGCAGCTGCAGCAGGCTGCGGAGGGGACGGCCAGCATTCTGCTGGTGCTGTCACCGGATCCGGCCGGTCGGCAGTGGGCGTGGCTGCTGGAGAAACTGCCGGAGGTTCTGATGCAGCGAGTGCAGGTGCATCACCATGATCCGGCGGACAAAAATCAATCGGGATATGTTGCCAGTTCGGAGGGTGGGGAGCGTTTGTATCTGAATCGACAGGTGTCAGAGGCGGATACGATTGTCACGGTCGGAGTAGTTTGTTTTGACGGTGAGCTGGGGTTGCGCGGCACATCCAGTGCTTTGTTTCCCGGGCTGTCGGACAACGAAACTCAGCAGCGAACGGGTTTTGTTCCGGGGCGACTGGCCGATGTCAGTCCGCAGTTGCGTCGCGGGTTGATCGATGAGCTGGGGTGGCTGACCGGGACGCAGTTTGCGGTACAGGCAGTGCCCGGGGCTGGCGGAGTACTGCAGGTGCTGGCAGGCAGTCCCGAGCAGGTGCTGGAGCGTGGGCGACTGTTGTGTGAGGAGGTTTGGGAGCTGGAGCCGGAGGCGCCGGCGGAAGTTGTGCTGTCTGCGGTGGATGGCGGTCCCTGCGGCTGGCTGGCGCTGGGCCGGGCGCTTGAGAATCTGTCGGAGGTTGTTGAGCAGGGCGGTCGTGTAATTTTGGTGTCGGATGTGGAGTTACCGGAGGGTCCGGCGATGCAGATGCTTCGCAGGACTCAGGATCCCGAGAATCTGGTGCGACCGCTGCAGCGGGAGCCTCTGGAGGACAGTCGGCAGGCGGTGGCGGTGATTGAGGCCTGCCGTCGGGCGCGGGTCTATTTGCTGAGTCGGCTGCCGGCGGAGGTGGTTGAAGAGCTGGGGATGATTCCGCTGGGCAGCGATGCGGAATTGCAGAAGCTGCTGGGGACAGTGGAGAATGTGTGGCTGCTGTCCGGGGCGCAGTATCTGCGTTGCGTCGTGTGACTGCTGTGTCAGTAAAGCAAAGAACCACGGTTTCCTTGCGGAGACCGTGGTGACGAGATTTGCAGCTTTCGGGGGCAATGTGGGCGGGAGCGATCCCGCCGGAAGACTACTTCTTGCCTTTGGCTGGGGCGGCAGCGGCCGCTGCAGCACCTTCTTCGGCTGTCTTCTTCTTCTTCTTGCCGGACAGAGCCTTCTGCACGCGGACCTTGGGCAGGCCCAGCGGGCTGCGACCCGGAGCAAAGCGATCTTCTTCCTGCAGGCGGGCGATCCGTTCGCCACGAGTCAGGACGTTGCGGGTGCGGCTGCTGCCGAGACGAATTTTGAGGGTCTTATCCAGAGACACAGAAACACTCCGATAAACAAAAAACGCAAGGAACCGTTGTTCGCTGTGAGAATGTCGCAGAGCTTATCGGCGCGGCAGTGGACCTGGCACGGCGAATTTCCTGCAGAATCAGCGCAGAACCGGACTGTAGACGGTATTTGCTGGTTTCTCAACTGCCTGAACCGCGGATTCCCTGCTGGGTGAGTGAAATCCAGGGGGCGAGAGAAGCTAACGAACGAGGTGTGCGGGCGAAAGTCAAATGACGCCGCAAAGCCTGCGTTTTGGGCAACTTCGGCAGTTTGTGCCGGTTTTTTGGGAGTTTGGCGGTGCTTTATGGGGATTTTGCCCGGAAACCGCTGGTGAACCGTACTGGACTGATAGGATTTTTCGAGGAGATCGTCTGTCGCCGTGGGTGGTCGTGACCTCTGAAGGAATTCTTGCAGGACCGTTGAGGCGATGTTTTCTCTGCAGTGTCGGAACCTGCTGTTTTGTGCTCTGCTGTGCGTGGCTCTGAGCGGGCCGCGCCGTGCGTACGGGCAGCAGTCGGCGGCAGCAGTGCCTGCAGCGGGTGCCCCGGATTCAACTGCCGTATTAAAACTCGTGGCAGATTTGGGGGCAGACAGTTTTGTCGTGCGGCAAAAGGCGACCGCGACGCTGCTGCGACTGGACGAATCTGCTCTGACCACCCTGAATCAGGCTCGCGGTGCAGCCACCGGGGAAACGCAGGAACGCCTGCAGCAGGTCCTGCAAAGGCTGACGCAGCGCTGGTTTCAGGTGCGACTGCAGCGGCTGAAAAGTGATGAACAGGTGTCAGTGACAGACTGGCCGGACTGGTCGCGATTTGTGCAGCTGGCCGGGGGCATGGCGGTGCCGCAACAGCAGCAACTGCTGCGGGGACTGTTCCTGGAACTTGTCGAGGCTGAGCCGGAGTTGTTCACGGCCAGAGCCTTTGATCCAACGACCCTGTCCGGGCTGCTGGAAGTCCGGGCGCAACTGTTTTCGGAAAGTTGTGATGGTCGGCAGGATCGTCCTTTCTCAGCCGGCAGCGGACTGACGCTGATGCTGCTGGGCAGCGATTCCTCAGTCCGGCTGCTGCGAGCAACTTCGGCCTGTATTTCGA
This sequence comes from Planctomyces sp., assembly GCA_005791255.1. GTDB lineage: Bacteria > Planctomycetota > Planctomycetia > Planctomycetales > Planctomycetaceae > SXXK01. The sequence goes on along the minus strand of SXXK01000508.1, from coordinate 25,175 downwards.
GAGCATTTGAAGACCCGCGGTTCAGCGAGCTGGTGACAGATGGGGTGCATGCGTCAAGTGTTCGCGGAGTGGCCTCGGGGTGGCTCCTGCGTTCGGGCATCAGTGCCGATCGTCCGCTGTTGTTTGCGATTCAGCATCGGCTGCCGGCCGGCCGTGAGCTGGCTGTACGTGTGCTGCAGTCCAATTCGCGGGGGCCGCAACTGTACTATGCCTGTATGTGTCTGGCAGTGCTGGACAGTCGGCAGGATGTGAGTCTGCTGGAATCAAAGTTTTCGTCAACCACGCTGATCTGGCCGATCCGGGGAATCGCGGCGGGGGCGGCTGGTGAGCGACCATCCGGGTTTCAGGTGCAGCTGCAGGATGCGGCTTTGGCGGCAGCGGTGGTGCTGCGCGGTGGTCGTCCCATGGATGTCGGAATCCCGGCGGAAGAGTCGGCGGTGATGCTGTTCCGCATGGATTCTCTGGGAAGCACTTCTGCAGAAGATCGCGCGCAGCGACTGCAGCGGTATCGGGTGGCCTATCCTGAGCAGCCGTAAACTGTGGGTTGTGACCGATTCAGGGAACATACCGCCGGCTTCACCATGTCGCGGAGTGTCGCAGTTCCGCCAGTGTGCGTATGTGGTTGGCCATCTGCCGCAGTTCAGCGCCGGGCTGCAGAAGTGCGGAGTGGTGCAGGACCAGCAGCTGTTCAGCGAGGCGAGTGGCGTTCGTGAGTGAGCCACTGGTTCTGAAACGGGATTTTGCATGGATGGTATGCAGGGCAGTGAAGCCGGGGTGCAGAGGTATGCCTTTCCGAATGCAGGCAGCGGACAGTTCGTCGCGGGCGATCCGACCGGCATGAAGCAGCAGGGCGACTTTATAGAAAGCAGCGGTGGCAATTCCGTCGGGATTGACGGGTGTGCTGCAAAATTCGGGGGACAGCAGCAGTGATATGGCGGGGCTGTCTGCAAGTGCTGCCTGCAGTTGCCGGACCGCAGCAGCGCGGTGGCGATTCTGCTGGTCCAGCTGCTGCAGTTGCGGCAGCAGTACTGCAGCCTGCAGCTCTGACAGGGGCCATGCGTCGTTGCCGCGCTGCGTATGCAGTGTGATGCGTTGGGCAAACTGCGGGTTGTCGGTCAGCACTGCACCGCCTCGGCCGGCAGTGAGCAGTTTGCTGCCACCGAAACTCAGAATCGCCAGATCGCCTCGTGCACCGGCTGGCTGTCCTGCAAGGCAGGCTCCGGGATTCTGACAGGCATCTTCGATGATGGTGATGCGATGCCTGCCGGCAATCTCAGACAGTGCCGACAGAGGTGCGGCCAGTCCGTGCAGGTGGGATGCGATGACAGCGCGTGTCGACGGCGAAATGGCGGCTTCGACCGCGACGGGGTCGAGCACAGGCAGGTCGGGAACTGTGTCGACCAGCACCGGTCGTGCTCCCAGCATCAGGATGTTGATGAAGTTTGATTTGAAGTCGTAGGCGCTGAGGATGACCTCGGCTCCTGCCTCGACGCCGGCGGCCCGCAGAGCCAGTTCCATCGCGGCGGTGCCACTGCAGCAGAGGTGGCAGTGCTGCCGCTGATGTCTGTGCAGCAGCAGCTGCTGCAGAGCTGTGCCATGTGGTCCGGAGTATCGCTGCCACGAACCGTCGGCGATCAGTTGCCGAAAGATCTCCAGCAGCTGTTCGGCAGGCAGTGCCTGGGGCGGGCAGAGGTCGAAGGTTTCATCCGACATTTGTACTGGGGGGCTGGCAGGAGGCGGCAGGTGCGGGGGCAGGCGTACCTGTGGCTGTGGGAGGTGGCGGGATGCGAACCTGAATGGCATCGCCTGCCACTCGCACTTCATAGCAGGCGGTGCGGATCCCGCTGCGTGAATTATCCAGCCAGGTGCCGTCCTGCAGGCTGAATCTCCAGGCGTGCCATGGGCACATGACGGCATCGTCTTCGACATGTCCCTCGGCCAGCGATGCTCCCATGTGGGGGCAGAAATCGTTGATGGCGAGGTAGCGTCCTGCCGACAGGAAGACTCCGACCATTGTGCCGTTCAACGGAAACGAACGGCCCTGGCCTTCGGGGATGTCGCCGACTTTGGCGACGGTCTGGAAATCCGACATGAAGCAATGCTCAAAAAGGCCGCGATGAAACGGAATTGAATCGGGATTTGGGGAAGTCGAATGCGGTGCGGCTGCCCCGCAGGCTCTGTTCAGAATTCTAGGCCAGGGGCAGGGGAAAGCGGAAGTCGCAGAGCCGTGGCATTCGGTTGCGAGAGAAAAGGCGGATTGTCGCGGTGCACGCTGGTGGCTCCGGCAAGGGCAACGCAGAAGGGCTCGGAGGGGGCGAAGAACAGCCCTGGGTTCGTCGGGTTTGGCTGCGTGCCATGGAGGTTTTCTTACCTGGCGCGGGCCGTGGAAATCAGCTGAAACGGAATCGCAAGTGATTTTCCGGAAGGTACTTGCGGCTGAAATCGTGAGGAATTCCTGCGGCCTGAAGAGTTTTTGATCGTTAGTGGCGCATCGAACAAGTCCGGGCTGTGGCAGTAACCGTCTGCGTCTGTTATGCTGGGCGTTTGCGCGGATTTTCAGGATTGGTGGCTGGCAGAGTCTGCAGGACAACGCGGGAATGTTTGCTGATCGAGTGATTTTATATTGTCGTGCGGGTGACGGTGGCAATGGCTGCAGCAGCTTTCGTCGTGAAACGTTCGTGCCGCGTGGCGGGCCGGACGGTGGCGACGGCGGTGATGGTGGTGACATCATTATTCAGGCGGACCGGAATCAGGGGTCACTGGGTAATCTGGTGGGCCATCGGCACTGGAAGTCTGAGCGTGGCGAGCATGGTCTGGGGGCGCTGTGCACCGGCCGCTGCGGCAAGCCCACTGTGATTCTTGTTCCGCCGGGTACTCTGGTGAAGGATCTTGAGCACGGGCATCTGCTGAAGGATCTGCAGGATCATGGCGATTCCGTCGTGGTGGCTCGCGGGGGCCGTGGCGGGAAGGGGAACAAGCGATTCGCCAATTCCGTGAATAGGGCCCCGCGGGAATCTGAGGGCGGGCATCCCGGTGAATACCGTGAGATACAGCTTGAGCTGAAGATGATTGCGGACGTGGGGCTGGTGGGAAAACCCAATGCCGGCAAGTCCACTCTGCTCAGCCGCGTCTCCCGGGCGACTCCCGAAATTGCCGACTACCCATTCACCACAAAATATCCCAATCTGGGAGTCGTGCACGTCAGTTTTGATCATGAGTATGTTCTGGCTGACATTCCAGGTTTGATCGAGGGTGCTCATGCCGGGGCTGGTCTGGGACACGAATTTCTGCGTCACGTCGAGCGGACTCGACTGCTGGTACACCTCGTGGAACCTTCTCCATCCGATCTCTCAGACCCGCTCGACAATTACGCTCAGATCCGTGAAGAACTCAGGCTGTACGATCCGTCCCTTGCCGAACGCCCGGAAATTCTGGTGGTGACGAAGGCCGAGCTGACGGATGCAGCCACGTGTGCCGAGCTGCTGCGGGAGACGACGGGACGCGAGGTTTTGCTGGTTTCGGCGGTGACGGGTCGCGGACTTCCCGAGCTGAATCGTCAGATTATTCAGCGGCTGGCTGAACTGAAGGCTGCCGATGCAGCAGTCTCCGCGGATGTCAGCCCAGCATCACAACCCGCAGTAACCGAACCGTTGCCGGAACGGCCCGAGTGACGGCGGGAGGTGGAGGCATGCAGTCGGCGGAAGCGGAGCGAATTGAAGCTGCAGCAGCCAGGGCTCAAACTGCCCTGCTGGATCATCGTGTGGCGGGCGGCTGGTGGGCGGGGCAGCTGTCCACATCAGCCCTGTCGACCGCAACCGCTGTGATGGCTCTGCTGCAGGCTGTGCAGGCGGCCGAGACAAATTCAGCAGAGCGGGCAGCAGGTGATCAGCCGGGACGTCCGACAGCACAGCGCTGGAGAGTTCTGGCGGATAACGGTCTGCGGTGGTTATCCCAGCATCAAAATCCGGATGGCGGTTTTGGGGACACTGTTCTGAGTGTCAGTAATATTTCGACGACGATGCTGGTTCATGCGGTGTTCCATTTTGCTGCCGGGCTGGGCTGCAGTGATCCTGCCGGGCGATATCCGCAGGTGTGTGCGGCTGCTGCCGATTACGTGCAAAGATCCGGTGGTGTGCCGGCACTGCTGCAGAGATATGGTCGCGATCGGACTTTTTCTGTTCCGATTCTGACGCACTGTGCACTGGCCGGCATCGTGGACTGGCGGGATGTGATCCCGCTGCCATTTGAGCTGGCCTGTGTACCGCAAAAGTTCTACGCAGCGCTGCGGCTGCCGGTGGTCAGCTATGCGCTGCCCGCTTTGATTGCAATCGGTCAGGTGATTTTTCGGAAACAGGGGCACTGGAACCCACTGCTCCGCTGGCTGCGAAACGCCAGCATACGGCGGTCGCTGCAGGTTCTGCAGTCGATACAGCCGGTGAACGGCGGCTTTCTGGAAGCGACGCCGCTGACAAGTTTCGTCTGCATGAGTCTGATTGGATGCGGCCTGCTGAGGCATCCGGTGGTGGAAAAGTGTCTGCAGTTCATTGAGGCTTCGGTGCGACCCGACGGCAGCTGGCCGATCGATACAAACCTGACGACGTGGGTGACGACGCTGAGTGTCAATGCGCTGCAGGGAGCTGACGATCAGCAGTGGCGGCAGCAGTTGCCTGCTGACTCTGTGCGGGACTGGTTACTGCGGCAGCAGTACCGGGTCGTGCATCCCTACACCGGTGCGGCTCCGGGAGGCTGGTCGTGGACGGATCTGCCCGGTGGTGTGCCTGACGCCGATGATACTCCGGGGGCCATGCTGGCGGTGCTGAATCTGCGGGGGGCGGGCGAGTCGTATTCTGAGTCGGAGCGGGCGTCGCTGCTGCAGGCGGGGACGTGGCTTTTGAACCTGCAGAATCGGGATGGTGGCTGGCCGACATTCTGCCGGGGCTGGGGTGCCCTGCCCTTTGACCGCAGTTCCTGTGATCTGACTGCGCATGTCCTGAGGGCCTGGCAATTGTGGGATCAACGGTTGGGATTTCCAGATCCGAAATTCAGGAAATCCATGCAGCGGGGTGTGCGGTATTTGCTGCGGCAGCAGCGTGGGGACGGCACGTGGCTGCCGTTGTGGTTTGGCAATCAGTTTCAGCGGGATGATGAAAATCCGCTGTACGGAACGACTCGCGTGCTAAGGGCTTTTGTTTCCTTGAATTTGATGGGGAGCGTGGCGGCGGAGCGGGCGGTGCGGTGGCTGGTCGAAAATCAGAACCTGGACGGGGGCTGGTCTGCGGAGCGGGGGATTGCCAGTACGGTGGAGGAAACGGGTTTGGCGCTGGAGGTATTGTCGGAGGTTGCGGAGCTGGGTGTGGGGGCGAGTGAGCTGGCGCGGTCTGCGGCGGACCGAGCGGCGTTGTGGCTGGCGATGAGGGTGGAAGCAGGAACAGTTGAGCAACCCAGCCCGATTGGCTTTTATTTTGCGAAACTCTGGTATTTTGAAGCACTCTACCCGCTCATCTTTGCCGTCTCGGGGTTAAATCGCTGGACCAGCGTGCGAAAACGCACGAAGATCGCTAGAATGGGGCCGGATTAGGTGCATTTGACCAGTGCGGAGAACTTGACCGTGTCGATTGCTCAGGGCCAGGCTGAAGTTTCGGATGACGAGCCGATTCGTCCTGAGTTTCCTCAGGAGACGCTTCACGACGACGACGATCCGTTGCCTGTGAAGAAGAAGGGGCGTCGTCGCAGCACGACTCACCTGAAGATCGTCCCGGAGACTCTGGAGCTTCGCGAGCGGGTGAAGCAGGCTGCAGAGCAGTATGCGGTCTCGCTTGATCGTTCCCGTGCATTTACTCGGGACGAACTTGAGCATCATGGCCGTGAGCTGTTGAATCAATTGCAGTTGCCGGAAAAGTACCTGGGCTTTTCCATGGTGATGGTTGGCAACTATTTCTGGAAGCAGCAGTTTTTGGCAATCCCGTTCAATCGTCGGATGCTGCTGCTGCCGCACTGTTTGAAGCATGCCGAGGGTTGTCCTGCCGAGTACACTCAGTTTGGACTGGACTGTGAGCGGTGCGGCGCGTGTTCCATAGCCGACTACAAGGTGCGTGCCGAGCAGCTGGGATACAAGGTGCTGGTCGCGGAAGGCTCGCCGGTCGTTCTGAAGATCATCGTGTCGGGTTATATCGACGGCATTCTTGGTGTAGCCTGTCTGAACGTGCTTGAGAAGGCGATTGACAAGGTACTGATTGCGGGAGTGCCGTCTTATGCGGTGCCTCTGCATTCAGGCGACTGTCTCAACACGACTCTGGATCAGGCCTGGGTCTGGGAAGTTCTGGACCGATATGAGCCATTGCCGGAGAAGCCCACGGCCAGTTATGTGCCGCTGATGCGTGCGTCGGCGCAGGTTTTTGAGCAGGACGTTGAGCGTCTGTTGCCTCGGCAGCGGACGAAGCCCGGTCAGTCGGGCAGTCAGGCGCTGGCGTTTACCGAGCGGGTGGCCTGCGACTGGCTGGCGAATGGTGGCAAGCGGTTCCGTCCATTCATGACGATTGCGGCGTGGTATGCAGCAGCCGGTCGCCCCATGCTGTCCTCAGGCGATCAGACTCCGCAGATCCCCGACGAAGTGGCTCGGGTGGCGATGGCGATTGAAGCCTTCCACAAGGCTTCGCTGGTACATGATGACATTCAGGATGATGACCAGTATCGGTATGGTCGGCAGACGCTGCATCGGCAGTACGGTGCCGGGCAGGCGATCAACATCGGCGACTATCTGATTGGACTGGGTTACCGATTGATTCACGCGGCAGCGGACGGGCACCCGGCAGCGGCGCTGGACGTGCTGAACAGCATGTCAACGGCCCATCTGCGGCTGTGCGATGGTCAGGGAGCCGAGATGGCTTTCCAGAAATCTCCGGACTGGAATCTGTCACCGCTGGATGCCCTGCAGATTTATGCATTGAAGACTTCCCCCGCCTTTGAAGCGGCTCTGTATTCCGGACTGCGTCTGGCCGACCATCCACTGGCTCGCACCGAACTCGTATCTCAGTTCTGTCGGCATGTGGGGATTGCGTTTCAGGTGCTGAATGACCTGAAGGACTGGCAGGGTGACACGGACAACAAACTGGTGGCTGGTCAGGATGCGGCCGCGCTGCGTCCCACAGTGCTGCTGGCACTGGCCCTGAAAGATGGCAGTGACAGCCAGCGTGCCGAGTTGCAGGCAATTCTGACCGGGCAGCAGGACTGCGGTGGCGCGGAGGCTCGCATCCGTCGTCTGCGTGAAATCTTCGAAGCGTGTGAGGTGTTTGATAAGGCCGAGGTGCTGGTTGAGCGTCTGCGAGCCAAAGCGGATGCTCTGCTGGAAGAAATCACCGACGTGCCGATTCGGGACCTGCTGCGGTTCTTTACAGAGACCGTGCTGGCAAAAGAGCTGCCTCCGACCAATCTTGAAGCCAATCCGAATATCCTGGTGCAGCTGAACACTGTCACAAATGGCAGTGTCAGTCTGCTGCCGGTGATCCGCATGTAGATCCTGCGATTGCAGGATTTGCAGTCAGACCAGCAGGCCTTCAATTGGCTTTGATGCAGGATCAGCGATGGGCAGTTCGCGTCCATCGACCAGGAAATTGCCGGTGGAGTCCACTCCGACGGCCTGCAGCCACGTGTGGAACAGGTTGCCGTGATCAACCTGCTTGTCGACAACTTCCGTCCCCTTGTCATTGGTCGCTCCGAACGCAGCTCCGCGGGGCATGCGGCAGCCGGCTGTGCAGACGGACCAGGCTCGTGACCAGTGATCGCGTCCGTAATACTGGTTGACGTTGGGGGTGCGTCCGAATTCGCTGAGCACGATGATCAGAGTGCTTTCCAGCATGCCGCGTTCCGCAAGGTCGGCGACAAAGGTGGAGAAGGCTGAATCGAATTCACCGAGCTGTTCAATGTGGAAGTTGAAGTTTTCGTTGTGCGTATCGTAGTTGGAATGCGACAACTGGACGAAGGAGATACCGCTTTCGAGCAGGCGGCGAGCAAGCAGGCAGTGTCGTCCCAGGTCATGCTTGCCGTAGCGGTCAACGGCTGCAGCCGGTTCCTTCGACACATCAAACACATCTCGCTGGTTCATCAGCTTCTCTGCCTGCTCGAACGAGTACGTGAAGGCTTCCGTGACAGCGGTGCGGCGTCGGCTGAGGAAGCGTTCACTGACCTTGCGACGAAAATCCTGTCGAGCCTGATCGGAGTCGGCCGGGATGCTGTCGGGACGGACGGTGTTGGGGGGCGGGTTGCCATTACCCAGCTGTACGCTGGAGTACCGAGGGCCCAGCCAGGCAGAGTCATTCCCGCGACCACCGCCACCACCGGGAGTAATTACGATGTGTCCGGGCAGCGAGCTGTCCGGTGGATTCAGAGTTTTGGCGGCGACGGCACCCAACTGGGGGAATTCGCCGGCCGGCGTCTGACGGCGACCGGTCAGCATCAGGTAGGCGCCCTTGCCGTGATCGTCTTCAGACGTATTGACTCCGCGGATCAGGCACAGGTGCTGCATCTGCTGGGCCGTTTTGGGCAGAAGTTCGCAGATGTGAATGCCGGGCACTGAGGTTGGAATGGAGAGAAACGGACCGCCGGTATCGGTTCCGGGTTTCGGGTCCCAGCTTTCCAGTTGGCTGAGTCCGCCGTGCATATTGAATACGACGATGCGTTTCTGATCGGACTTGAGTGCGGCCGCAATTCCGGGGTTCGCAAAGGCTCCCAGACCGCCCACCATGGTGCCGGCACCGGCCGCCATTGTGCCCAGAAAGCGACGGCGAGCCAGTCCGTGGGCGGCGGTGTTGCAGGGGTAATTGAGTGTCATGGCTGGATTCCCTGAAAGGATTGGGGGGGCCCGCTGAGCAGCGGTATCAGTGATTGAAACGGAATTCGGCGCTGCTGAGCAGCCCCCAGACAAGTTCCTGAGCCGCAAGACTGCGATCCGGGCGAGCGGCCAGGAAGGCGGTCACTTCATTGACTTCGTCTTCGGTTGGCATGCGGGTGAGCACACCGAGGTAGAGTTCTTCTGCTGCGACGCGGGGAGCAGTGGCCTTAATGATGCGTTCCGCCGGATTACCGCCAGCCGGAGCAACCCAGCTGTTGATCGCACCGCCGTTGGCTGTGAACAGTGCCTGGTCTGGACTGGCGTAGAAGTCCGTCTGCGGCTGCCCCGGGGCACCACCGTACATCGACACATAGGATCCCAGATTTCCCTTGAGCTTATCCCATGCTCGCTGTTCCAGTTGTGCCGCTCGAACCGCCATGGCTGCCGGATCCTGTCTGAGTTCCTCGGTCAGTGGCACTGTCTTGCTGAGTTCTGCTTCTTCAGCCGCGACGTAGCGATCATAAACCGTGGTCACTCGGAAGACTGTCCAGCACAGTTGTTCCGGGGACAGCGGTTTGAGTGGTGACAGGGCGAATCGGCCGGCAAGATCTGCGGGGATCGGTTCGGCAGCTGTGTCAGCAGCCGTGACTGCCTGACTGAACTGCTGCTGAGCGGCAGCGACGTCGGCTTCTGCCGCTGTGGACGCTGTTTTGCGACGTTCCAGCTCCGCCTGAGCGGCGGTCAGGTTTTCGCGAGCCTTGACGAGAGTGGCATCAGCAGCGGCCATTGCCTGTGCTGATTTCGCAGCGACGGCTGTCAGGGTGTCTGACGTTCCGGCGGCCGCAGTGAGTCGTGATTGCAAAGATTCGGCCAGCGGGGCCGGGACCAGTTCGGTGCCGGCCGCAGCGGCCTGCGTCAGCGAGCCTGTGGCTTGCGTCAGCAGGTTGTGGATTTGAGCTGCTTTTGCGGCGTTCGCTGCAGCCACCTGATCAGCTTCGGCGGCTGCGGTCTGTGCGGTCACAGCCTGCTGCAGTGCCTGTTCCATGGACTTCACTGCAGTCTGTCCTTCATTGACCGACTGGGTTGCTGCGATGACCGCCGCCTGTCGTGAGGCAACATTCTGCTGAGCTGACTGTTCGGCGGCCTGCGCTGCGATGAGAGCATTGATGCGAGTGGCGGCATCCATCCGGGCCGTGAGTGAGGACTGCCGCAGCAGCAGATCGCTGTGCGTACTGCGAGCCTCACTGGCTTTGGCCTCTGCTGCAAACATTGCCTCTGTCAGCGGTGCGGTTTTCTGGTGGGCCGCTTCCAGAGCGGCGACAGCGGTTTTCATGGCTTCGGCCGGGGCCGCGACAGCCGCCGTCTTTTCCGTGGCTGCCTTTTCCAGTGCGGGCAGTTCGGCAGTAACGGCGGCGGACCGAGCGTTCAGTGTCTGACCGGCTGCCTTCAGCGTTTCGTCGCCTGCCAGGGTTTCTGTGGCGCTGACCGTCGCTGCGGCTGCGGCGGCCAGAGTTTCGGCGAGTTGTTTCTTCTGGTTGAAGGCGGCGGTCGCTGCCGCTGCCGCCTGCTCCGCTTCCACCAGCTTTTTGCGGGCTTCCGTCGCGGCAGCACGAGCCTTGTCGTATTCAGCGGCTGCCGGAATCAACGCGGTTTCGGCGTTCGAGAAGGCTGTGTCGATGGCATCGCGAGCACTGCTGGCTTCTGCGGCGGCTGCGTCCACAGTCACCTTGATGGCAGCCACCGCTGGCAGCTCGGCAGCAGCGTGCAGCTGCTGCACAACGGCAGCCGGCAGGTCGAATGGCCGCTGATAGGGCTCACTGAGAGCCAGCTCACGCAGCATCCCGCGAACATCAAAGCCCGTGGCTGCAAACTGCTGTCCCAGTTCCCGCAGCAGCTCAGGGCTGACAGCCGGATTGTCCGGGTGCAGCATGTCCAGAGGCTGCACCAGGCCGCGTCCGAACATCAGTGACCAGACGCGATTGACCGCGTTTTCATTGAACAGCCGCTGCTGCCCCGAGGTGGCTGTATCAGCCAGCCACTGCCGACGATTACTGATCGGCACCGAACGGACTCCGTCAGCAGGCGCCACGGTGTATTCCTGCCCGGGGATCAGAAATGGCTCACGCAGCGTTGTGCCGCCCGGCAGCCGAGCCCCGGTGCGATGAGGAGTCCCTTTGGCGAATACACTTTCGAAAGTCAGATCGCTGCCCGCACGATCGGCCAGCAGAGTGACGTCTTTGCCCTCAATTTTGCGGACCACCGTGGTGATGCTGGAAGCCACAGCCAGCAGGCCCTGATAGTCCTGCTGCAGGAAGTCGGTCGTTAACGGCGAGTCGTGGCATTGAGCACACTGCATGTCGCGTCCGAAATACAGACGCCCCACGTCGCGAGCCACCACGTTGGGTTCGGCACCGCGGTCCAGCAAAAAACGGGAGGCAGCACGCTCAGTGCCGGGTTCACCGTCGGCCGTCAGCAGCTCACGCAGCAGCACGTTCCAGGGCTTGTTGGCCTGTACCGAGGCCATCAGCCACGCCATCCACTCGTCCTGTGACACGTGGGTGTTGGCACGACGTTCCATCAGCATGACGTCAAGAGTTGCTGCCAGATGTCGGGTGTGCTGCGGGGAGGCCAGCAGTCGATCAACCAGCTTTTCTCGCCTGGCCGGATCCGTATCGGACAGGAATGCCCGAGCTTCGTCGGCGGTCGGGGGCATCCCGATCAGGTCCAGCGAGACGCGACGCAGATATTCCGCATCACCTGCCGGCGGTATCGCAACACCCGTCGGCAATGCCAGGTGGCGATTGACAAGTGCTTTCAGCGACTGTGCCGCAGCAGAAGACGCCTGCGGCGCCTGAGCCGCAGTCTGCGAAGTGAGGCAGACCGTCAGTGCGACTGACAGCAGAAACTGAGCAAACACTGAACGGATCGCGTTCATACCACGTTCTCCGTGGTCTGGTCCCGGAAGTTGTCTGCGGGAGGGACCGCCGGGGAAGGTCCCGGACGGCAGGCAGAGTTCTTCAGAGAAGTGGGAGGGAAAGATCAGGCTGCGATGAACCCTGCTGAAATGAATCGGTGCAAATTACTGTCAAATCGCATCAATTCAGCAGAATACCAGCGCATTCGTTCGGTCAGAACGCTGCCTGTGACTGATTTACCCTGCGATACTTTCCCACGTCAAGCGGGAAGAAAGCCAGAACGATCCGATCGCCTGATTCCTCGGAAAGGGAAATCGGAGCGATTGCAGCGATTGTGAGGGTTCTGTGGGGGCCACGGCGGCGGATCGGAACTGCCGTCGAGCTACTTCTGGTAGATGGGCAGAAAGTGATACTTCACGGAAAGGCTGAGAACTGCCATCGCTGTGCAGTAAACGCCTCCGTGATTGCGTTCCTCGCCATTTTCCGCCAGCCACGATCCGTCAGCCGCCTGTTTCGGCAGCAGCATCTCCTGCACCAGTTGCCGGGCTGTCTCCGCATGCTCGCCACCACGCTGATACATGCCCTGTGCGTAGTAGTAGGTCCCGTATGAGCAGAAGCGTTCCTTCCACTGCGGCGGATGTGCCAGCAGCCAGTCCGCAGCCCCAATCGTCAGCGGCGATTCATATTCACCGCACACCTGCATGGCCAGCAGCCCGGCGGCAGTCATGGTGAAGGTCGGATTGTTTTGGTTGGGTTCATAGCAGAATCCACTGGCCTTCTTTTCCGGCAGTCCATTGCGATCCAGCGGCGAGGCATACGATCGTCGCAGGTACTCCACCGCGTCTGAAATGGCCGTGGCGGGCACGTCCAGACCGTCATTCTTCGCCGATCGCAGGGCCATCACCTGCCAGACGGAAACGCTGAGATCCGCGTCGGCTGCCGACGGCGTATATCGCCAGCCACCTCGGGCCTGCACCGGTTTGCGGGTCTTCTGAGCAATGAGGATGACATCGATGGCCTTCTGGCAGCGGTCATGAATCAGCGTGTCCTGTTCATCGGAAATTCCCATGCCAAGCATTTCGGTCAGCATCAGAGTAATGATGCCATGTCCGTACATGCGAGACCCGTCCCGATCGCCGAAATAGCCCTTCGCATCAACTCGATCATCCTTCAGCACAAATGCCAGTGCGCGCTGCATCGACTGGCCGGCAGGTGTGGGACTGCCAGGCTGCACTCCGACACTGGCCATCGCCATAATGGCAAGTGCCGTCATCGTCGTATCATGGCCGCGGTCAATGATGGCGCCGTCCTCGCGCTGCTTTGTCTGCAGCCAGGCAACAGCCCGATCCATCGCCAGATCGACTTCGTCTTTTTGAAAGACAGCGGCAGTATCCTGCGGCGTTTTGTCAGTCGCTGCACCGGGCTGCGTTGCGGAAGCCTGCTGTGCGACCACCGTGCCGCAGCACGAGGCAGACAGCAGCACCATAACCATGCATCGCCGCAGCCGGCAGACGCCCTGGCGAATCGTTACGGGCCTCAGGATCTTCATCGCACTGCTCCGCATCACTGAGGTTTCCGACTTCGTTCTGACAGCACGCGGAAATAGGTTTCCACACTTTTTCGCCAGGCTTCGGGGATCGGTTCACCGCGACCGCGAGCCACATCTTCGGCCGCCTGCCCGCGCAGTCGGCCCCAATTGGCATTCTCGGTCCGATTCACGCGAGCCACATCAAATGGCTGTGCTTCCGGAGGTTCTGAAAATCCGTCGGCGGATTGCTGTGCCGACTGGGCCAGCGACCGCACAGCCTGCTGCTGCGCCTGTCGGCGGGCAGCGGCCAGCCGTGCCTGCTGAGCCTGTGCGGCCTGAGCCTGAGACAGCGGCTGCTGAGCACCCGGCGGCTGCACTGCAGCCTGCTGTGACTGCCCGCTCGCCTGAGCCTGCTGTGCTGCCTGAGCCTGCTGTGCTGCCTGAGCCTGCTGTGCTGCCTGAGCCGCTGCCAGCTGACGATCCAGTTCGTCCAGGGTCCGGGCCAGCTGCCGAGCCTGCGACTGCTGCTCCGCAGTCAATGCCGGCTCGACTGCCGGCGACTGAGCTCCCGACTGTTCACCCGGCTGTCCCGTCGGCTGCTGTCCCGGCGTCGGCTGTTGCCCCGTCGGTGGCTGCGCTCCTGCCGGCTGCTGGCTGCCCGGCTCAGGTCCAACCGCTGCTTCCGCTGCTGCAGCCTCTGCCGCCGCTGCCGCCTGCTCCAGCGGATTCAGAGCCTGCTCAATCTGCTCGGCCCGCGCCGTGAATGCCTGTTCAGCCGCCTCCAGATCGCGCTGTGCTTCGAGCGCCTGAGCATTGGCGGGTGGAGTTTGCGGCTGAGTTGCCTGCTGGCCGGCTTCCGCGGCCGCTGCCTCCAGCTGCTGTTCAGCCGCCGTGGATTCCTGACTGGCTGCCTGCTGAATGCTCTGTGCCGTCTGCTGCAGCGTCTCGGCCACTGTCGGGTTGTTCAGCCGCCGTTCATGCCGCGCGGCTCTGGCCACATCCGCAGCCGCCGTCTGCACATCTTCCGTCAGTTCCTGCTGCCGCTGTTCGGCTGCCGCCAGCTGATTCTGTGCCGGGGTCAGCTGACTGCCGAAATCCGTCGGCAGACCTTCCGCCGCCTGCTTCAGCTTCTCCAGCGATTCCGCCGCTTCTGCCGCATACTGTTCGGCCAGCTGGGCGGCCGGGTTGTTTGCGGTCAGAGCCGGCATGGCGGCATTATTCACGGCATCGCGATTCTGTTGCGCCGCCTGCACTCTCTGAGTTGCACGGTCCTGCTGCCGACGCGCATCATCCAGACGATCCTGCACGGTCTGTCGCTGCTGCTGCTGAGCCGTCAGCTGCTGCTGCAACCCCGCATCCGTCGGCTTTTTGTTCAACTGCTGCTGAGCCTGCTCAACTCGCTTGTCAGCATTCCGCACCTCATTTTCAACATTCTTCGTGTTCTGCTGAGCACGTTTCACGGCGTCTTCCGCCTGCCTGACAGTCTCATTGGCCGTCCGTTTCTGCTGTTCACGGAACGCCTGCCGCTGTTTTTCGGAATTCTTCTGCTGAGTTTCACGAGCGGCAGCGTCCGGGAAAATCGCCTGCTCCTTCGCCGTGGCCGTTTGAGCTCGTCCTTCATTCAGAACCGCCGCAGCCTCCTGAATTGCCTGCTTTGCATCCGCTGCTGTCTGCTGCAGCTCGGACAACAATTGCTCCTCACGCGCACTCGCTGCTTCAGCTGCCGCCGCATTCAGCTTTTGCTGAGTTTCCGCAAGTTTGGCCTGAGCTTCGGGTGCCTTGCCCTGAGCAGCAGCCTGGGCAGCCTGAGCAACCAGTGCTCCGGACAACTGCGCGGCCTGCGTGCCGATCTGCCGCAGGTCCTCCGCCAGCTCGCGCTTCCGGTTCTGAAAATCAGTATCTGAGCGTTCGTTGGCCTGCTGCAAAGTCTGATCTTCCGCTGCCGCTTCCTGCAGCACACTTTCGGCATCCGCAAGTGCATTGCGGGCGATCTCCGACAGCGCGTCCTGCATCGCCGGGTTGCGCTGCAGTTCTGCTTCAAGCTCCTGCAGCTGCTGTTCGGCACTGCGACTCAGCTGCTGCTCCAGGGCCTCCGCCTGCTGATACTGGTCCGCCAGTTCCGGCGGCAGCCCCTGCTGCTGTTCTACTTTCCGCAGTTCCGCCCGCGTTTCGGCGACTTCCTGCCCCTGTTCCAGAGCCTTGAAGTGCTGCGCCACCGTTTCCAGTGCCTTCGCTGTCTGCTCCTGCTGTTCCGCCGCTTCAGCCAGTTCCTGCTGACGAGCTTCCTGCGGTGCCTCGGTCGCCTGCTGCAGTTCCTGATTCATGCGTTCAGCCGGCGGCTGAATCAGTGCGAGGCTGTCGTCACTGTCACGCGCCCGTTCCCGCTGCTGTGCATCGGTCAGGTCCTGCTGCTCAGCATCCTCCACCAGTGCCTGCAGCAGATCCTGAATCTGATCAGTCACCTGCTGTTGCTGCTGCTGCAACTGCGCGAGCTGTGGTTTTTCAGCCTGCGGATTCTGCTGCTCCTGCTCGGCGGCATCCGCAGCCTGCAGCGTCTGTTCCTCCAATGCTCGCACCTGTTCCGCCGCACGCTCGGCCAACTGGGAGACCGACGGGGCATACTTTGCCAGCACCGCACGAGCCTGAGCCATGGCCGGCTGCAGATCGACTGCTGCCGCAGCCATTTCCGCTGCCATATCATCCAGCTCATGCCCGGTCGCTGTCAGGACTTCCCGACGCCAGCGACGTTCGGAAATCCGCCGCCCCGCGTCCCGCGCCTCGGCCGACCAGCGAGTCTGATTCAGGCGATTGATGACTGCCGCTTCGACTCGCGCTTCCCCCAGCCTGCGGACCGCGGCATCCAGTGCGTGCTGCAGCAGGTCCCAGTGCCGGGGCTGGTCAATGCGGGCCGTGCGCCGACGGGACCCCCAGCGCTCCAGCTCCTGCAGTCGAGCCATGGCGACCAGTGCCAGTGACAGCTCATGACCGGCTTCCAGTGTCCGCCATGCCGGGGCAATCTCACGCAGCTGCTCCGGCAGCTTAACGCCATCCGGATCTTCTGTCTGCTGCAGGTACAGCACTGCATCGACAGCCCTGACGGCCAGTCCGGCGTCAGCCGCGTACTGCAGATCCGCGTCCGGCCGCGCTTCTGCCAGTTTCTGACGACTGCGCAACTGCTGCAGACCGGGTTGAAAACGCAGCATCATGCGATTTGTGGAACGCGACGCCTGCTGTTCAAGCTGTCGAGTTTTTTCGGCGTCGTCGGCCGCTTCCCGCTGCTTCGCCGCCTGAGCCAGCAGCGCTGCACGCTCGGTCGCCGCCTGAGCCATGGCATCCATCAGCACGGCCAGAGGCCCGGAACGATTTTCCAGATCGCGCCACGCATTCTGCAGTCGCCCTGGCACCGCACTGTCCAGCACATCCAGCTTTTGATACTGCAGCAGCTGATCGCGCAACGATTTTGTCAGGGCCTGCAGCTGCGGCAGTCGATCCTCCGATTCCATCGCCTGCTGCAGCTGATCTCGGCTGGCAGCACTGAAATCCAGCAGTCGCGTGGCATGGCTGACAATCGGTTCCGGCAGATTCACTCGCTGCTCCTGCAGCAGACGCTCAAAGGTTTCCAGTTGAGTGACCAGCAGCGACTCCTGACGCACCAGCCGCCGCCACGTCTGAGTCGGGCTGCTGACGACGAATTCCTGATGCTCCAGCATCATCTGCAGATCATCCGATGCCGCATCGAAGACATTCCACGCTGCCAGCCACGAAAAATGTTCCGCCAGATTCTTCGCGTCGTCCGCAGCCAGATCGAATGTTCGCTTAATCTCGTCCAGCTCAGCCTGCTGTGACTGCGGATTGCCGGCCTGAGCAGTCGTCTGCAGTGTCGCCCGCAGCGCATTCGGCTGTTCCAAAGTCAGCCTGGCCAGCATCCTGCCCGTCAGTTCCAGATCCGTCGCATCAGCACCGGGCGGCATGTTCCGCACCAGTGCCAGCGTCTGCTGCAGTACAACATCCGCCGCCTGCTGCTGGCGACTGGCCAGGTCCAGCAGAGCCGTGCGGTCAGTGGCGGCCTGCGGAGCATCAGCCGGCAGTGATTTCAGCCGCTGCACAATCTCCGTCGCCGCCGTTTTCTGTTCGTCCAGTTGTGTGGCCAGTTTGGCCAGCGGAGCCCGCAGCTGCAGCTTCTGCTGCATCTGTGTGTGACGCTCCGGATCGAAATCCCGATCGGCAATCACAATTCGCAGCGGCGCTGATTCTCCGCGACTGCCACGGCGATCCACGGCTGAAAGTTTGGTCAGCAGCTGATCGCCCGGACGCAGCGTGTGAGGCACCAGGTCCCACTGCCACTCCGCCGTCACACCACGCCCCTCGGTCCCTGCCACCTCACTTGTCTGCAGCGGCAGTGAAATCCAGTCTTCCCCATTGATCGAAATCTGCTGCTCCAGACTGACCAGCGGCAGATCATCCTCCGCCATCGCCCGCAACTGCAGAATGTCGTCCGGAGGCAACAGCAGTGTGGTCTGCTGCTGATCCACGAAGCCGGTTCGAGGAATCAGGTCGGGCTGTGGCCGAATCTCATACCGCGGACTAAAGACATTCTCAAAACCCGTCTCCTGCGACACCAGATGCACTCGATATGTACCGGGATCCTGAATCGGCACCGTTGCCGTCCACAGGCCACCCGCTGCCGGCTTCAGGGCCCTGCCCTGCTCTGTCACCGGCACCAGCGGAATCACCACCGGTTCGTCGGAATTCAAGGGATCCAAACGCAGCTCCGCTGCCGAGACCGGCTGATTGGGCTGGATCGTCAGTACCGCCACGGTTCCCTGCAAAGCCTGCAGATGCCCGTCCTCACCACTGCTGGAAGACGGCTCCAGTTGACTGTATTCGGGAAACTGCAGCAGCTTTGTAAACAGTTCCACTCGCGGTCGTGGTCGCGTGGTGATGCGGTGCCACTGAGTAATGGCGTCGCCGGCCAGAATGCGATACTCAACCGAACCCTGTTCCAGACGCAGATTGGCGGCGAATCGCGATTCGGCCTGCGGCTGCATTTCGTAACGCACCACACCGGTGTTCCCGGACTTCGATTCCAGCACCGCTGCTCCGACAGCACCGCCGGATGTCTGAACAATCACGGCAACCGTCTCTTCCTCGGGCAGCAGCAGCGAATGCGGTACCGGCTGCAGAATCTGCACCTGCACTCGGGAAACCCGCGCCAGATTGGCCATCGGCAGCATGGCTCGCACAGCCAGTTGCCGGAAGCGCGCGTCAGGTGCCCCCAGCAGCATCAAAAAGATCGCTGCAATGACAGCCGCAGCCGCTGTCCATTTCGCCACCAGGCGAAATGGCAGCACGGAAGACGGTTGCACTTTGCCCAGTCGCGCGGCCACCTCACCCTGCAGCAGACTGCGAAACATCGGGGAATCATGCAGACTGGCGGGATCGTCGGCTGCCAGCTCCACAGCGGCCAGCAGCTTCTCACGCAGCTCAGGCTCCGACTGCTCAACATGCATCGCGATTTCATCACTGGCCGGGGCTTTCAGCAGCTGCCGACCACAGGCCAGCCACGCTGCCAGCAAACCCGGCAGATACACACAGGCCGACAGGATCCACCGCTGAGCATCAGTCAGCAGCCAGTACCAGTCCACCGCGGCAGCCAGCCCCAGACACAGCAGAAACGTGCTGAGCCCCGCGCTGATACCACGAGCCGTCAGCAGCAAACGGCGACGCCGCCCAAACTGCTGCAGACGATGCACCACAACCGGATCCAGAGGTATGTTCATCGGCTCTGCCCTTACATGAGGCCCGCTCTGCGCCGCAGCAGCCATTCCATGGTCAGCAGCAGCAGAATTGACAGAAACCACCAGTAACTCTGCCACAACAGAGTATCCGACTCGACAATCCGACCATCAGTGTAAACGCTGAGAATTTCCGGCAAACGCCGCAAATCTTCTTCCCGCA
Organism: Planctomyces sp.; assembly: GCA_005791255.1. Taxonomy (GTDB): domain Bacteria; phylum Planctomycetota; class Planctomycetia; order Planctomycetales; family Planctomycetaceae; genus SXXK01. Next base: position 5,947 of record SXXK01000508.1, on the reverse strand, counting down.
GAAACTGACCTCCGCCAGCTTCCGCCACCTGCCGCAGCAGGCCTTCATTCGCCGATCCATCCCGCAGCTCCGCCGCCGCCGTGGCCGTCACGGTGAAACTGCTGCGCGCCTGCAGAGCCTCGGCACTGTAGCCCGCTGCCTGCACCGAAACCTCATAATCACCCGCCGGCAAGCCCGTCACACGACCACGATAAATTCCCGGCACATTGTCGTCTGCCCGCAGCGATACCGCCGCAGCCACCTGCCCGCCACGCCAGACCAGCGCGTCCACGGTGGCCGACACTGCGGGCTTTCCAGCCGCATCCTGCAGCCTGATCCGCACTTCCACCGCCTGACCCGGCTGATAACTGACCGGACCTGTGTCCACCGAGAGAAACTCGCTGCTGACGGAAAACGAGCGTGCCATCACGCTGCGAGCAATCTGGTTCCAGATTCGCTGATGCCACAGATCGGCCGTCTTGTAACGCCAGCGCCAGGTTTCATCCCCCGCCAGATACAGCACGCGGCCAGCACCATACCTGCGCGACACCATCAGCGGCTGCACTGACCCGGCCAGCTCGGCCTCCACCAGCACTTCCGTACCCGGCAGCGCCTGCACCGGAATCAGGGCCTGCGGCGGGGGCAGCTGCTTCCAGAATGCCCGATTCTGCTGGTCCTCAGCCGCCAGCTTCAGCATGGCGTCCGCCGCACCGCGATCCGTCAATTGCAGTCCCACCGCAGCCGACACCGGCCCGCCCGTCCACGAGACCGGCAACAGGGCGCCCAGGGACTCAGGATCTGCCGCCCGCAGCTCACCGCGCTGGCCGTCAAGCAGAATCAAACCACCACCACGCAGTTCCACAAAGTCTCGCAGCCAGCGCTGCTCAGCCGCCGACAGCAGAGCCAGATCCAGCTCGCCCAGCACCACGAGGTCATAACCAAACAACTGATCGCGGTTCTCGGGAAATCGGCCCGGTTCTGCACCACGCAACAGCTCGTGCTGCTGGACTCCCGGCCCGGCCAGAACCGCATTCACCTCCCACTGCTCGTCACGCTCAAACAGGTTCCGCAGATACCGCGTCTCCCAGCGCGAACGACCGTCCAGCAGCAGCACTCGCTGCCGCTGCACCACCGCAGCCAGCCGCAGCGACGCTTCGTTGTTCGCTGTGCTGGTTTCGCTGGCCAGTGGAGCAATCGATGCGGTCAGCGCCAATGGCACCGCATTCAGCGTCACACCGTTCGCAGACTGGCCCGCCAGCCGCTCAACCAGCGACTCCACCCCGAATGCAAACTCAATCCGCCGCTCACCAGTCCCCGTCGCCGTCTCCTGCTTCTGCCACAGGACCTCGTTGCCCTGCCGAATCTGCAGCACAAACGGAGCACCCGCCGGGCCGCGATCCTGCAGCACCGCCACTCCCCGCACCTGATCCCGCCGAAATACACTCTCCGGATGCTCCAGCTTCAAAATGGCCAGGTCCGGTGGCTCTTCAGCCGCTCCAATGGAAACTGTGACCACTTTCGTGCCGGCTGCCGCCAGTTCGCGAGCCGTCTCGATCGGAGAATCACCCTGCGTGTGCCGCCCGTCGGTTAACAGCACCGCCACGGCATCCCTGCGAGTCCCTGATCCGCTGGCCGCCTGCAGGCCCGTACTAAGATCCGTGGCATCCGCAAACTCCGCAAACAGCGATTGCTGTGTCGCGTCCGTCGGAGCCGTGACCTTTGACAGCAGTTCGGGGGAAACCGGCACCGTCTGCGAACCCTGCAGCAGCAGCACTCGCACCTCGTGCCGCTCCTGCAACTGCTGCAGCAGACTGGGACGACCACCGGTCAGAGCCTGTTCCAGTCGCTGCCAGCGCGGCGTCTGATCGAACATCGCAATCGCCGCACGCACGGCCGGATCGTCGGGATTCGTCTGAGACGGATCCAGCCAGCCATGACTGATCGCCGCCGCCAGCCGACGTTCCGCCGCCATGTGGCCGTCCGTCAGCTGCATACTGGCCGAACCGTCCAGGTACAGATCCAGTCGGCCCGGTTCACCCACAATCGTGCGATGATGCAGGACCGGTCCGGCCAGCACCAGCACGGTCAGCAGAAATGCGGCCGACCGCAGCGATGGCAGCAGCCAGCGCAGGCGGTCGGACAGCGTGCGAGTCTCACGGCGGTAATAACGGAAGGACAGCAATGACATGATCACGGCCAGGCTCAGCCCCAGCCACAGTGGCAGCAGTCCGTTGAATTGCAGGCTCATGCCGTGACTCCTGCAAAACGCTGCTGCAGCACCACTTCCAGGCACATCAGCAGCAGCAGTCCGGCCAGCACCCACGGCCAGATCTCCTGCCCGTGTCGCTGCCGCCGGTCAGCCTCCAGCCAGTCCTCGGCGGATGTCAGCAGAACCGCGTTCAACTGCTGCGCCAGGTCCTGCTGCTGCTGGGGATCCAGCAGCGTCAGATCGGATTCCGCCGCATCAGTCTGCACGGCAAAGTGTGCGGGCCGCCCGTCGGGCAGCGTCATCAGATAAATTCCCGGCCGCTGAGTGGCGGTGGTTTCAGCAGCCAGCCAGCGTCCCTGCACACGGGATGGCAGCGTGCTGCGAGCTCCCAGCGGATCCACCAGCGTGACCGCCGGCAGCGGCGTCGCCGTGTCGGTTGGGGTGTTCTGAGGCGGTGGCGGAGCGGTCGCAGCGGCTTTGGCAGCCACCGCCGGATCCGCGTCCGCTGCAGTCGGCGGATAAAACAGGGCCACCGCTGCCGTTCCGGCCGACAGATTGCGAGGCGGCTGAATCTGAACTGCCAGCGTCGCCACCAGTTGCTGCATCAGTGGCACGTAAAAAGGACGCAGCGGCAGATCGGACCAGTCGGTATCCACCGCCGTGGCCAGCTGCAGCACCACACCGTCACCCAGCCGTCGCTCCAGCAGCAGCGGGTCGCCGGAATCAAGAATTGCGGCAGTCGCAGTGCCGGCCTGAGTCTCCGTTGCGGCAGTCGCCGTCAGCACATGCCAGCGGCGAATTTCTGCCGTCGACAGGTCACCGTTGGCCGGATCATTGAAGAAGGCCAGAGCCGGATGTTCCGAACGCTGCGAAACAATGCGGGCCGTCCGCGGACCCGCTGGGGATGCCGGGGCAGCCGGGGCTGGTGTCGCAGCCTGACCGGCATCGCCCGCACCGCGCAATTCGCCCCACGCTGACGGCAGCAGTCCAGCACCATCATTCCACAGTTTCGTACGATGCCACTCAATGTCCAGGCGGTTCCCCGCACTGATCAGCAGCGAGCCACCACCCCTGACCCACGCCGTCAGCCACTCCGTCTGCGGATCCGTCAGCCTGGGAACATTCGCCAGGACGACCACGCGCGCCGTCTGCAGTGCCGCTTCCGTCAGCTGGGCCGGAGGAATGACCTGCGTCTGCAGCAGATCCGTCAGCGGCACTCGACCAAACGTCCAGGGCGTCAGTGCCACGGCCAGATAGTCTGTCTCGCTTTGCAGCGGCTGTGATCCGGGATCACCATCGATCAGCAGCACCCTGACAGTGTCCAGCAGGTCGATGACGGCCGACCGCTGATTGTCGGTCGGCAGCAGATCATCGGCCGTGACCGCCACCGTCAGCACGTGCGAGCCGGCCACATCACTGCGGCAGCGAAACAGCACTTCGGCGGTGCCGCCGGACTTCAGCGCAGTCTGCACAGTCGACACCGGCTGGCCATCCAGTGTCAGAGCCACGGAGGCCGCATCGAGGTCGCGGCCGGAGTAACTTTTGAGTCGGGCCTGCACGGAAAATTCCTGCCCGACTCCGATCGGCTGCTGCGGCAGCTGCAGACTTTCCACCGTGATGTTGTCCGGTCGGGCGTCGGGCTGCAGCGGTGTTCCGGCCAGCAGCAGGAGCTGGGTGGGGATGTCGGAGCTCTGCAGGCGTTTTTGCAGTGCGGCGGCCGGCCCGCCGGACAGTGTGCTCCAGTCCGCCGGCTGATAATCGCTGAGCACCAGCATTTGGCGTCGCACTGCCGGCATGGATTCCAGCAAATCAGCGGCCAGTTCCAGTGACCCCGGGATATCGCTGGCACCCAGCCCGGGTTTCTGCTGCCGCAGACGACGGATAACAGTCTGCAGATCGGCCAGCGGAGCATCAAACAGCGGGGTTGGTCGACCGCCGGTCAGGACCACGGCCACCTGTGAGCCTCGCGGCAGCTCACCAATCACGCGGCAGGCGGATTCCACGGCTCCGTTGAAACGCGTGCCGCCAGGATCCGCTGCCTCCATCGAATAACTGTTGTCCAGCACCACCGCCAGTGCCACCGGAGCGTCGCCCAGCAGTCCGCCGCCCGTCAGGACCGGACGTGCGAGGCAGAAGGCCAGCACGGCCGGAATCAGGCAGCGAATCAGCAGCAGGATCAGCTGATCGATCCGCAGCCGACGTCGATTCTGACTGATCACGGATTCCAGCAGATGCATCGCACCCCATTCGATCGTGCGAAACCGACTGCGATTGAAGATGTGAATCAGCAGGGGGATCAGCAGCGCACCGGCACCGATGGCCAGCAGCGGATTCAGCAGACTCATCGCACTCGCCTCCGAATTGCCAGCCATGCCGCCAGAGCATCAGCGGTGGGCTGGTTTGTGACGAGCGGAACCAGAGTGATGCGGTTGCGGCTGCAGCCGCGAGTCAGCTGGTCGCGGTATTCCTGCAGCTTCTGCAGATAGGCTTTGCGGAGCTGTGCGGGGTCGACCAGATGACGCTGGGCCGAGTTTTCGAGGCTGGCGAACTGGGTCCACTGACGGAACGGAAAATCCAGTTCATCCGGATCCCAGATCTGGAAGATAATGACTTCGTGTCGGGCGTGGCGGAAGTGGGCGAGTGCTTTCATGAGCTGGTCGACATCGCCGAACAGATCAGAAAGGATCATCACCAGGCCGCGGCGCTGGATGCGTGACGCGATCTGGTGGAAGACATCGGCGAGTGATGTTTCGGCACCGGGCTGCTGCGCGGCCAGCTCGGTCATAATATGCTTCAGGTGTCTGGGGCGGGCTCGCGGCGGAATATAGCGGCGGATGGCCGTGTCGAAAGTCACCAGGCCGACGCTGTCCTGCTGCTGCAGCATCAGCCAGGACAGGCAGGCGGCAGTGCGAATGGCGTAATCGTGTTTGGACAGGCCGTCACTGCGAGTTCCGCGGTATCCCATGGAGCCGCTGCAGTCGACCAGCAGCGTGCAGCGGACGTTGGTTTCCTCTTCGTATTCGCGGATATACAGGCGGTCGGTTTTACCGAACAGTTTCCAGTCGATGGTCCGCAGATCATCGCCGGGAACGTACGGGCGATGTTCGCGGAATTCGACGCTGAGGCCTTTGTGCGGGGAGCGGTGCAGTCCGGAGGCGAAGCCTTCGACCACCCGCTTTGCCAGCAGCTGCAGACCGCTGAGGCGACTGACGTCACCGGCGGAAAGAACGTTGGGGGCAGACGGCATCGGACACCTACAGCAGCTTGCGATCGGGGCGAGGAACTTCACGCAGCAGTCGGCGGATCAGGTCATCCACACTGACGCCTTCGGCTTCCGCACTGAAGGTGGGCACGATGCGATGTCGCAGGACGGGCAGCGCGAGTGTTTCGACGTCTTCGAGGGTGACGTGGTAGCGTCCTTTCAGCAGAGCGCGGGCTTTGGCAGCCAGGACCAGCTGCTGGCTGGCGCGGGGGCCGGGGCCCCAGTCGATCTGTTCGCGGACCCACGCTGCGGATGCCGGATCTTTGGGGCGGGCGGAGCGGACCAGATCGAGAACAAAGTTGCGGACATGGTTCGGGAGCGGGACGAGTCGGACGGTGGCCTGGCATTCGAGGATTTCGGGACCGCTGACAACAGCAGCCGGCACAGCCGACTGAGTGGACGTGGTGCGATCGATGATCTGGGCCTCTTCATCGCGGCTGGGGTAATCGACGATGACATTCAGCAGAAAGCGGTCGCGCTGGGCTTCGGGCAGCGGG
>SXXK01000507.1 GCA_005791255.1 Planctomyces sp. | reverse complement strand
TCCGTGGGCCGAGAAGCACAGCCGGTTCACTCTCCTGTTTGAGGCATTTGCCATCGATGTGCTGCAGGCGTCGCAGAGCATTCAGTCTGCGGCGTTGTTGCTGGGTATCGATTGGTCAACCGCTCAGGTCATCATGCAGCGTGCTTGAGGTGACTCCTGACCGAACGACAGAATCGGCCGATATCCTGTGGAAAACACTGTCCCCGAAGCAGCGCAGCAAGGTCAGGGCCCTTGGCGTTCAGTGAACTACCTTGCCATCCAGGACGTTGCTCACTCCCTCAAGATACCAATCAAAATGGCACGCATCGAAAATCACAAATACACGGTTTCAGAAGCGTTTCAAGAGTGCTTCTACATCGTGCCAGACTACCAGCGGGAGTACGTCTGGACCGACAAAGAGGTTCAGCAACTCTTAGAGGATATTGATGAGCAGATTGATGCCGGTTCAGACAAGGAATACTTCGTTGGAATGATCCTTGTCTCACCGGGGACGCAAAAGAACCATTTCGAGGTCATCGACGGGCAACAACGACTGACGACGTTTTACTTGCTGATGTGCGCCTTGCGTCATCGGTTCAAGGGGACGCCACAGCATCAGGCTATCAACGGCCTCATCTCGGCGAGTTACGCAACCAAAGATGGCGACATCAAGACCAGCCTGAAGCTGGAACCAAGATACGAGAATGCCGACGAGTTGATGCAGTGCCTTGTCGCTCAGGATGATGAACCGACAAAGGTACGCCACGCTGTTCAACAGTCGGGAATCGCTCAATTTGGCTCACTCGAAAACCTGCTGAATGCCTACGCCACGGTTTATCGGTATTTGCTCGACAACTATGAGGACCAAGCGAGTCTCAAGAAGTTGTGGGGGTACTTGGCGAACAACGTCGTCTTCATCCAGATTTCAACGGATGTCAGCAGTGCGCTGAAAATCTTCGAGACGATCAACGAGCGAGGCGTGGGGTTGAACCCGATGGACCTGCTCAAGAACCTGCTATTCACTCAGGTCGCCCAGAAGGACTTCACCAAGCTCAAAAACGAATGGAAGAAGATCACCGCCCCGCTTGAAAAGGCGAAAGAGAAGCCGCTGCGTTTTTTGCGCTACTACCTGATGGCAAACTTCAAGATCACGAACAAGGACTCGATTGTTCGTGAAGATGAAATCTACGATTGGTTCGTGAACAAGGATAATGCCAAGCTGTGCGAGTATGACGAGAAGCCGTTCGAGTTTGTGCGGAAGATCATTCGCAACGTCGAGAGTTACCTCGCCTTCTCAGAGGGCCAGGGAAACGACGGCCACGCCAACACGCCAATGGCGAACCTCAAGAAGATGTGTGGTGGTGCATTCAGTTTACACTATGTTCTGCTGCTGGCAATCGCCAACCTGCCCAAGCCTCTGTTCGATCACTTTGTCGTGCAGTTGGAGGGCTTTCTCTTCTACTACATTTACACCAAGACCCCGACGAAGGAACTGGAACGCAGCTTTTCGCAATGGGCCGACGAGCTTCGAGACATTGCCGCATTGAAGGACGCCGCAAGCCAGAAGCAACAGTTGAACGACTTCATCGACAAACGATTCCGTGCGAGTATGGACGGCAAGCGGAATGAGCTTTCTGACGCTCTCAAGCGTTACACGATTAAGTCGATGCAGCAGTATCGCACCCGTTATTTTCTGGCAAAGCTGACGCAGTTCGTGGACATGGCTTACAAGGGCGTGACAACTCCCGGCTCCCTTGATGATTACATGGTGCTGGAGATGGAACACATTCTACCCAACACGCCGGAGCCTGAACTGCGGCAGAGTTTTACCACCAGCAATCCCGGTGCGAACTACGACGAGTACAAGAACAGGCTGGGCAACTTTACGCTCTTGGAAAAGCCCATCAACATCGTTGCCAGCAACAACTTCTTTGGGGAGAAGAAGGTCGAGTACAAGAAATGCAAACACTACCTGACTAGCAGCATTGTTGAAATGACCGTCGTTGGGAAGAACAGCAGCATCAACCGCATCAACGAGAAGCTGAAGGCGTTCGATAATTGGACTGCCGCCAGCATCGACCAACGGCAAACCATGCTCATCGAGTTGGCTAAAGACGTGTGGAAGACATCCCTTATCGAGAACGTGCAGGCGAGGCTTCCATGACCGACCACATCCCAATCCGTGAACCCGACCAGATACGGCAAGATTGCGCCCGTAAGCTCCGGGCGGTCGAGGTCAGCGATCACTTCCAGGCGATCCTGGGCTGCCTGCTGGGGGAGGACTGGTCCACGCCGAGGCTGATCGCAATGTTCATCACGCCGGACGGCCATCTCCCTGGTCGCTACGAAGGCAAAACGCTCAAGCAGCTTCCGGCACCGGCGGTAGCTCAGGAGGATACCAGATGACCCCTGCCGAACAGCAAGCCAAGTTGGCCGAGTTTCTTTCGCTCCCTGCCGAGACGGAGTGGGTCGAGTTCAAGGAAGCGAAGAACAACTACGACCTCGACGACCTGGGCAAGTATTTCTCGTCATTGAGCAACGAAGCTAATTTGAAGGGGCAACCCTTCGGCTGGCTCGTTTTCGGCGTAAAGGATAAGCCGATTCCCCGTCCTATCGTCGGCACACAGTATCGTCCGCAGCGGCCACACCTGGACAGCCTCAAGGAAGAGATCGCCAACCAAACGAGTCATCGGATCACGTTCGAGGAAATTCACGAAGTTGCCACGCCGCAAGGCCGGGTGGTGATCTTCCAGATTCCGGCGGCGCTGCGAGGCTCGCCGACATCGTGGAAGGGGCACTTCTACGGTCGGGATCACGAGAACCTCTGCCCGCTGAACCTGCACGAACTCGAACAGATTCGCAAGCAAGCGCTACCGGACGACTGGTCGGCGGCCATTTGCGAAGGGGCAACGCTGCACGATCTGGAGCCGAATGCCATCGCCTTCGCCCGACAAGAGTTCAAGAAGAAGAACCCGACGTTGGCGGCGGAAGTTCCGAATTGGAATGACGAGACGTTTCTGAACAAGGCCAAGGTGTGCATCGGCGGCAGGATTACCCGCACGGCAATCGTTCTGCTGGGCCGACCGGAAGCCGACCATTTCCTCGGCAACTGCCATCCACAATTGAGTTGGATTCTGAAAGATAAGGACGGCCTGGAGAGGGACTACCAGCATTTTCATCCCCCATTACTCCTGGCGGTCGATCCGTTGCTCGCCAAGATTCGCAACTTAACCTGTCGGGTGCTGCCGTGGGGGACGCTGTTTCCCACGGAGATTCCGCAATACGAACCATGGGTGTTGCGGGAATCGCTGCACAATGCGATTGCTCACCAGGACTATTCCCTGAGCGGACGAGTCGATGTGGTCGAGTACGAAGACCGCCTGGTGATCGTGAACAAGGGGGCATTCTTGCCGGGCGATGTCGAAAGCGTGATTCACCGGGATGCCCCTTTCAGTGTCTACCGCAATGCGCTCCTGGCGCAGGCGATGGTTGGCTTGCAGATGATCGACACCATCGGCAGCGGCATCAAGCGGATTTTTCAAGCACAAAAGAAACGGTCGTTCCCGCTCCCGGACTTCGATCTCACGGCTCCGAACGAGGTCAAGGTGGTCATCAGCAACAAGGTGCTGGATGAGCGGTACACTCGGATGCTGTTAGCGAGAGCCGACCTCGACCTGTGGGACGTGATCGCCTTGGACAAGGTGCAGAAAGGCTTGCCGCTGACGGAAGACGAGTTCAAGTCCGTAAAGGCGAAGAAGCTGGTCGAGGGGCGGCGTCCGAACCTGTTCGTGTCGGCGAAAGTGGCGGCGACGACAGACACGGTGGAGGACTACCTCCATAAGCGAGGAATCGACAAGGCGTACTGCAAGAAGATGGTCGTCGAATTGCTCGAAAAGAAAGGGGAAGCGAAACGGGAGGACATCGACGGGCTGCTGCGGAAGAAGCTCTCGGATGCCATCACCGATAACCAGAAGACCAACTTCATTCGGAATCTTCTGCAAGAGATGCGGCGAGAAGGGGCCATCGAGCGGGTAGGCTCCAGCCGAGGACCGAATGCGGCCTGGAGATTGTCTAATGGAGCGAAGAAAGGCGGAGCCTGGCCAGTCGCCTAGACAATCCCAAAGCGATCTATTCGAGGCAACCCCATGATGTGCAACGGGTTACGATTGTCTAAACCGCAGGGGATTCGGAGGCAATTCCAACGGTTTTAGACAACATCAGGTCGAATGAGAGAATCGACGAGAAAGGATGGAAGCCACACATGCCACACAACGAAGACAAGCCCCCGACCCCGGCTCAAGCCCGGCAGAAACTCCAGCAAGGTCTGGCCGACTACTTGGCGGGAAACGCACGGGGCCGATTGTCTTCCGCCTCAAGCGGACCAGGAAGGCCAGCCACACTTACCCGCTCAAGCTCACCCAGCAGCAGCGGGAAACGCGGCTCGAACACACTCACCTGACCGGCAAGCTCAAGAAGAAGATCGAGCAGGCCGAGGATGGCACGCAGGTCGTCCCCGTCACCTGGAACGATCTGCACAAGCTCAACGACGAAACCGGACAAGCTGCCTTGTACGCCCGCAGCCCGCACAAGAAGCGGCTGACTGGCAACGCCGCTCTCAAGACCCGCAGTTCCACCGGTTTGAATGCGCGCAGCAGGGAGGGTGATCGTCTGCTGCCCCCACTGCGTTTCCTTCGGAAAATTCAACTCTGCTAAATTCATTGTCTGCTTCCCCGAATTTCCTTCGCGCGGGTCGATCCTGCGGCTGATGCCTGCAGTTCTCGGGGCCGCGACACTCGGGGAATTTTGTCGCATGTCCCCGAGTATGAGCCAGACTTCCGGCGGGTGAATTGGCCGAGCGTAAGGCCGTTCAAGAAAATGCCCGAAGGGCTCTGGACAGCCGTTCGGGAGGATCCGGTGGGAGCAAGACCTACCGTGGAACTCGTCAACCATAGTACCACGAATTCCCCTGCGCGGCGGAAATCTCGATTTCCGCGGCGATTTTGCCTGCGGAAGAGCAGTGACCGTCAGTGTGTTCCGTCGGCCAGCAGTCAATTGTACGGCCAGAATTCCAATCGTTTGCAGGACGCGCATCGCCGGCTGGCGTTGAAACGCCAGCAGCGTCGATGCTCATTCAGGACACCAGCTTTCGCATGAAAGACAGCACTCCCGATGAATAGTCACCTCCACACTCAGCCCACCGCCCGATCGGCCCTGACGCCGTCGGAAACGCCTCTGAAGGTCTCGGGGAATCGTCAACGCGGTCGCTCATCGCGACTACACCAGCAATCACGTACGTTTCCGTTTCTGCCAACCAGGAGTGATCAGCCAGCGATCGATCAGGAAACAGCACATTCATTGCTGCCAATTTCAGCAGCAAGACAACCTCCGCCGGCTAAGGCCTGTTTCCTTCCCCGCAGTTTCCGTGGGGAGGGTGCCACCGGATACAGCGCGGGCGGGATCGCGGCTGAACTGCAGTCGACAAAGCCGCAGAATTCCAGCGTGGCCGGAAGCACCAGCCACGCTTGCTGACGGGGGAGACCTCCGTTCGTGTAGGGACTCAATAAAAATGCCCGGGCGGCCTTCAGGCAGTCGATCAAGCTGATCCCTCGGGAACAAGACCTCCCGTGGGATGCGGTCAGCAGAACACAGTTTCGCCGCACAGGCCTCGAAAATCCGAACTTCGGCAGCGAGTCCGCAGGCGGGTTCAGGCAGATGAAGTGGTCCGCTTCAGATTCTGTCAGGCGGGCGGTGCTGTGATGCGAAAAGATCGTTCAGAACAACTTCGTTTGTCACCAGTCCTTCTGAGTACTGATTGGGTACGATGCCGTGCGGAGTGATCATGGTCAGGAACAGGGTTTGCTTCCGACCCGAGCGAGCACGAAAGACACGCAGCTTGCGTTCCAGCTCCTGCGCGCAGCTCTTCGTGATCACGAAAGGCTTGTCCGAGAATTTGATTTCGCAGATATTGATGCAGTGATCGGCTCGATCCAGCAGCAGATCAATCTGAGCCCCCTCGTCGTCGGTTCCCGTTTCCGCCACGTACCGCCACGATGCAGCATGCGTTTCCACATCCGCGATCCCAATGGCTCTGCAAATCGCCGACACATGTTTGAAACAGACAGCTTCAAAAGCATATCCGCACCAGGCGTCATAGCGACGGCCTGCGGATTGTCGCAGCCACGATTTCGCCGCAGCCGCGGAGTGCATCCAGTGCCAGTAAAAGACGGAAAACTCGTCGGTCAAACGCAGTAAGCTGCCTTTGGCCTTCTTGTCCAGCGAGAACGTTTCGGTCACGAACCCAGACAACTGCAGCTCCTCAATCGCCTTTGTCACCCCTCCACCACTGGAGAGCCGCGCCCTGGCCAGTACCTGGTCACGAGTCAGGCCGCTCCAGCTTGTCGCCAGAACTTTGACAATCGCCTCGTGCGTGTCACAGGACTCGAAAAGAGCCGCGTACAGGTTGCGATACTCATCGTGCAGCATTCCTGCGGATCGAAAACACTCCGCGTCGACGCACTGAGCTGCGGACTGGCCTGGCTGAATAAGATTCAGGTAGTGCGGAATGCCTCCCAGTGCCATACAGGCCATCACGATCTGCCGCTGGTCCCAGCGTATCCTGCGGTACTTCAGATATTGCTCCACTTCATCCAGCCGAAATGGCTCGAGCCTGATCCGTCGCGTCAGCCGATTGTGCAGGCCACCGCGGGAATCGACTATGTGGCGAATCATCCACGCGGCGGCGGACCCGCAGACAATGACAGCCAAATCCCGCTGCCGACTGGCATAGCTGTTCCAAAAATTGTCAAAGGCCGCCAGAAAGCCGCTTTTGCGAGTCGCCAGCCACGGAAACTCGTCAATGAAAATGACTCGCTTGCCCTTGATCCGGGTGGGCTGGTCAAGGCAATGTCGCAGCAGTTCGAAAGCTTCCAGCCACGTCCGGCATTGCACCAGCGGAACAAAGGGAAAAGCCTTGCGGAGTGACATCAGGAAGTTAGCCAGCTGCACCGCAGTGCTTTGGTCATGTATCCCAGCCACCACGCAGCACTCGCGCGGGCAGCACTCGCGCGGTTCCTGACTCCGGCCCGCCTGGATCCGTGACCGGGCCGGCAGGATATTCGCCATACCAGTCACTGCACCAGCTTCATCCCGATACTGTTGGTGACCTGCTGCGGTGGAGCCGCAGATTGCGCCCCTGCCGTTGTCACCAGCAGATTGCCAAACACAAAACAGCAGAACGAAACAGGGAGCAGCGAAGAATTCTTCAAGACGATCTCCTGCATCTTTCCAGCCGGCAGGCGGTTCTCTGAATTTGCCGCTGAAAAGTGCCTGTGCCGGTCCGGGCACCACCACCTGCTTCGGCCGTAGCGGTTATTCGGTCTGTGCCGGTGCGGCAGGCTGTACCAACGGACTCTGTCAAAGGAATCCGCTCAGTTCCAGCGTTTTTCCCTGGGCAGAACGAACAGACCGCAACGTATTGTACTGCATCAGGCTGTTCGTCGAAAATCACTCAGGTGTGCCCGCCGCAGTCTTTACTGTTCCATTCACGGTTCCTGTCGAAACCAGACGCATGCCCAGTTCAACTCCTCAGCAGCTTGTCGATTCACTGGCCGCAAAAATCGCCGATCGTACCGCCAAAGTGGGGATTATCGGGCTCGGTTATGTCGGCCTGCCGCTGATCAGCGCCTTTGTGAACGCCGGTTTCCGCTGCATCGGCTTTGATGTCGATGCCGGCAAAGTTCAGACGCTGCTGCAGGGCCGCAGCTATATCCGACACATCGCTTCCGAAACCGTGGCCGGCTGGATCAGCAAAAGCCAGCTGGATCCCACCAGTGACATGTCGCGTCTGGGCGAAGCCGACGCTCTGCTGATCTGCGTGCCTACTCCACTGAACGAATCCCGCGATCCGGATCTGCAGTACATCGAATCCACGGCAGCGTCCATCGCCAAAGTGCTGCGTCCAGGGCAGCTGGTTGTGCTGGAAAGCACAACCTACCCCACCACAACGCGCGATGTCATGGTTCCCATCCTGAACGGCAATCCGGCTGGTCTGCAGTGCGGCCGGGACTTTTTTGCAGCCTTCAGTCCGGAACGTGAAGATCCCGGCAATCCGCATTTCACGGCAGCCGGCATTCCCAAGGTCGTCGGTGGCACGGATCAGGCCAGCGGTGATCTGGCCGCTGCACTCTACGGCCATGCCATCGTCAGTGTTGTGCGAGTGGACAATGCGGAAGTCGCGGAAGCCTGCAAGATCCTGGAAAACACCTATCGCGCGGTCAATATCGCACTGGTCAACGAACTGAAAATGCTGTTTGACCGGATGGGCATCGACATCTGGCAGGTCGTGGATGCCGCCAAAACCAAGCCCTTCGGTTTCCAGGCGTTCTATCCCGGCCCCGGTCTGGGCGGACACTGTATTCCAATCGACCCGTTCTATCTCAGCTGGCTGGCCCGTCGTCAGGGCATGAGTACTCGATTCATCGAGCTGGCCGGGGAAGTCAACACCTTCATGCCCCGCTACGTCGTCAGCCGCGTCGGTGACTTTCTTAACGACGTCAGTCGCTCCGTGAAAGGCAGTCGCATCTGCATTCTCGGCATGGCTTACAAGAAAGACGTCGACGACCCCCGCGAAAGCCCGTCATTTGAGCTGATGGAACTGCTGATGAATCGCGGTGCTGAGCTCAGCTACAGTGACCCGCATGTTCCGTCACTGCCCCCGATGCGGCACTATCATCTGCCGCCCATGAACAGTACTCCCCTGACACCAGAATTCCTCGCCGAACAGGACTGTGTGCTCATTTCGACCGACCATTCCGCTTTTGATTATCCGTTTATTGTCAGACATTCCCGGCTGGTGGTCGATACTCGCAACGCCACGAAGGCTGTGACCGAGGGCCGCGAAAAGATTCGCCGCGCCTGAGGCCCGCTTGACCGCCCGGCGGCACGAAAGGATGCACTCCCCATGACGGATCTGAATTCTCAGCTCCACGATGCCCTGCAGTGGCGTTATGCCACCAAACAGTTCGATCCGTTCCGCACCATCAGCGCGGCTGACTGGAATTCGCTGCAGCAGGCACTGCTGCTGTCACACAGCAGCTACGGGCTGCAGCCGTGGAAGTTTATTGTCGTTACCGATCCGGCGCTGAAGCAGCAGCTGCCGGCGGTCTGCTGGGGCCAGACTCAGCCCCGTGACTGTTCGCACTTCGTGGTATTCGCCGCCCGCCGAACAGTCGATCCGCAGTTTGTGCAGCAGTACCTGCAGCGGATTGCTCAGGTGCGCTCCGTTCCCGTCACTGCTCTGGAGGGCCTCGGCACCGCCATCAACAGCAAAGCCTCCCGCATGGGATCTGAGCAGCTGGCGTGGAATTCGCGGCAGTGCTACATCCCGCTGGGGTTTCTGCTGCAGGCCGCCGCCCTGCTCAGAATTGATGCCTGCCCGATGGAGGGTATTCAGAGCGATCGACTGGATCCGCTGCTGAACCTTGCCGGTTCCGACTTCACCAGCGTCGTCGCCTGTGCGCTTGGTTATCGCCATGCCGCTGATCGCGCAGCGCTGGACGCCAAAGTCCGCTTCGCCGCGGAAGATGTCATCGTTTCCCTGTAATCCCCGCGGCTGCGATGGCCGGGAATGTCAGTTGTGCAGGAGCTTCATCCATGAGTGAGCGCTGGATTGCCGATCGCATGCACAGGATCGATGCGTCGGGCATTCGCAAAGTTTTCGATCTGGCTGCTTCCATGCAGCGTCCCATCAACCTCAGCATCGGACAGCCGCACTACGATACCCCGCAGCCGGTCAAGGATGCACTGTGCAAAGCCGTCCAGGAAGGTCGCAATGCCTACAGCCAGACGCAGGGCATTGCTCCGCTGCTGAAAGTCCTGCAGGCGGATGTGGACAGCCGTTACAACCACGCCGATCGCCAGGTGTTTGTGACCTCCGGCACCAGCGGTGGCCTGGTTCTGGCACTCTTCACGCTGCTGAACCCCGGAGACGAGGTCATCGTCTTTGATCCCTGGTTCGTGATGTACCGACATCTCACCACACTGGCCGGCGGCACTGTCGTACCCGTCTCCACCTACCCTGACTTCCGCATCCGCATCAACGACGTCCGCCGCGCCATCACGCCCCGCACGCGACTGATCATCTTCAACAGCCCGGCCAATCCCACCGGCATCGTGGCCACAGCCGAGGAAACTCAGGCCATCGCCGAGCTGGCGGCCGAACACGACATCGCCCTGATCAGTGACGAAATCTATCGCTCCTTCGTCTACGATCGCGAATTCACCAGCCCCGCCACCTGGAACGACCGCACCATCGTGATCGATGGTTTCAGCAAGTCGCACTCCATGACCGGACTGCGGCTGGGCTTTATGCACGGACCGAAGTACCTGATCCAGCAGATGCTGAAGCTGCAGCAGTTCACCTTCGTGTGTGCTCCGCACCCTGTGCAGTGGGCCGGACTGACTGCGTGGGAAATGGACCTTGAGGGCAATCGGGCAGACTATCGCCGCAAACGCGATCTGCTGGCGGATGGCGTGCGGGGCCACTACGAAATTCTGGGTGGCGAGGGAGCTTTCTATTTGTTCCTGAAAACGCCCTGGGGAACCGGCAGCGAGTTTGTGGCTGAAGCAATCCGTAATAACCTGTTGATTATTCCCGGAGGCGTCTTCAGCAGCCGTGATTCGCATTTCCGAGTTTCGTTTGCGGCGGCCGACGAGGTGATCCGGGAGGGTGCCGAGGTCCTTTGCCGTTTGGCCGAGCAAGGTGGTCCGAAGTCGTAAGCGGTTACAAATTAACGACTTGCGGATTGCAGGCTGGTGCCGCGGGCGGGCGCAGAAAAATGGCCTGAACACCGTTCCGCAGCCGATCAGGGCCCCGTAAAACCTTCCGAAACTGCCGAACTTCCGGAACTGTACCCGTCAAACAATACGGAAAATGCACGGAAATTCTTGCCCGGGACCGGAATTCCGAGGATGATATCCGGGACGAAACGGGATTTGTGGACAATAATTCCTGCTTGAATGGTCTGACATCTGCAGTCGTGCATACTACGGGCATAATCGGCTGTGCTTACAATGACTGCGGGATATCAAGGGAGCTTTCCATGAGATCGGTGCAAAAGCGGATTCGGGGATTCACCCTGATTGAACTGCTGGTGGTGATTGCCATCGTCGCGGTGCTGGTGGCAATTCTGCTGCCGGCTGTTCAGAAGGCCCGCGAATCGGCCAACAGAACTCGCTGCCTGAACAACATCAAGCAGATCAGTCTGGCCATGCACAACTACCACGATTCGCACAACACTCTGCCACCGGGCTATGTGGCTGCTCCGCTGTTTCTTGGCGACGCCACCCCCACCGGAACTCGCTTCCGCAACCCGGTTGAACCCTATGAGAACAACCAGAACCTGGGTCTGCACGGCACCAGCTGGATGTACCATATCCTGCCCTATCTGGAACAGTCGAACCTCTATGAACTCTGGCGTCCCGACTACAACGTCTTCGGTAACTCCGAGATTTTGTTCGACAATGGCACTCAGCTGATCTGGCGACAGCTCGGCTATGCTCCGGCTCAGGCAGAAATCGGTGCCTTCTACTGCCCTTCACGCCGATCGAAAATTGACAACACGACCACCTTCTCGCACAACAAGTTCCTCGACACGGATGCCCCGCAGCGGCTGTCCACGGGGATTCGTGGCGGTGGCAACGACTACGTGGGCTGTGCTGGTTCAGGTCGTCTGTTCAATCCGCAAAGCCGCTCCGTGTATGACCTGACCGGCGAGCAGATTCAGTTTTACTCGGCCCAGGTGCGGACTCCCACCAACAACTTCAACCAGCTGTCCTTCAACACCGGGATCTTCACTGTCAACAGCTCGGTACGTTTCGGGGACATCAAGGACGGTTTGTCACAGACGATCATGATCAGCGAAGCCGAGCGTTTCGAGGGTCTGCGAGTTCCCAACCAGCGAACGGTCGATCAGGTGGCCAGTGACGGCTGGGCGTGGGGTGGTCCGGCGACTCTGTTTACAACGCTTGATGGCCCGAACAAAAAGTTGTTCTGGGGTTATGCCGGTTCGGCTCATGGTGACATCATCATGGTTGGTCTGGCTGACGGCTCCGGTCGTACGGTTACAAAGTCGATTGGCCTGCCGGTCTGGCAGAACCTTGGCAACATCAGCTCGGGCATTCCGGTGCCCAACTTTTAGGCCCTGCTGATCGCTGCAGAATCTTTGCCGGGCGGCCTGGTAACTGGCCCCCGGCTTTTTTCTGCGCCGGGAATCATGGCGGACGGTGACTGTCTGTGCCGAATTCAGGCCCTGGACCCGCCTTTTCCCATTAAGATCCCGTCAGGCATCTCATACCCACTTCGGTCAGAGTACAGCAATGACAATTCGTTTCACCTGTCCAGGCTGTGAATCCGTCCTGAAGATCAAGGATGAAAAGGCCGGCACCGATGCCAAATGTCCGAAATGCAAACGGCCGTTTGTTGTGCCGCAGCCGGAGGACGACGATGACGGTATCGAAATCGAGGCGGCTCCGTCCGGAAAAGCCGCCGCTGCTGCTCCGGCGGATCTTCCGATTGATCTGCCCGTGGACATGCCGATTGAGCTGACTCCGGAAGTCCCGGCTGGTGAAGAATTCGATCCTGCTGATGTGCTCAATTCCGGTCGCCCGGCCGCTCGAGCCTCAGCACCGTCACCTGCCGCTTCGCAATCCGTGCCTCCCGATCGCCGTCCGTCGATTGCTGAGCTGATGAAGGATTACGAGTCGACAAAGAAGAAGGACAAGTCTCCGAAGAAGGCGGAGTCTGCGAAATCCGCTCCGTCTGCCGCTGAGACCACCAGTTCTGCGGCCGATGTGCTGGCTCGCAACTATCAGCAGAAACGCGATGCCGCTTCTGCCCCGCCCCCGCTCAGTCGCACCGATGCACGGGCTGCTGAACAGCGCGCGGTTACCATTGAGTTTGTCAAATCTCGGCTGCTGCCGGGTCTGGCGGCGTTCTTTGTGGTGGCCTGGGGCTATTCGTGGTACATGAACCGCGAAATCTATGACGGTCCGCCGCTCTTTGAAGTCAGCGGAGTGGTCACCAAAAGTGGTCAGCCACTGGCGGGCGTGCGAGTGGAATTTGGCCCGGAGGCTCCGGGGAGTGAAGACCAGGTGCTGCAGGCCAGTGCCATTACCGACGAACAGGGACGTTTCCGATTGTCGGCCTTTGCCGGGCAGTACGGTGCACCGGCCGGCAATTATGTCGTGGGTTTGTCTGATCAATCCGGAGTGCCGCTGCAGGTGCCGGAAGACGACGTGCGGAAGACAGTGTCTGATACGGCACCCAACGAATTTGAATTCAAACTTTGACGCTCACCTGCCAGCCTCAGATCCCCTCAGACCACTCTCAGATTGCAGTTTTCGGATGTCAACGCTGATTATTGACTATGGCATGGGCAACCTTCGCAGTGTGCAGAAGGCCTTTGAACGCATTGGTGAAACTGCCGTCATCAGCTCGGATCCACACCAGGTGGCGACGGCAGAGCGTGTGATTTTGCCTGGTGTCGGGGCATTTCGGGATGCCATCGAGGCCATTCACCGTCATGACCTCGCCTCGGTCATTCGGGACCATATTGCTGCCGATCGCCCGTTCCTTGGAATCTGCCTTGGCCTGCAGCTGCTCTTTGAGAGCTCGCTCGAAGACGGCGAACACGCGGGACTTGGGATTATTCCAGGAACCGTCCGTCGATTCCAGTTGCCCCCGGAATTCAAGATACCCCACATGGGCTGGAATCAGCTGCAGTTTTCGCAGCAGCCGGTGCCGCCGCTGCTGCAGGGGCTGCCGGCTCAGCCGTGGTTTTACTTTGTGCACAGTTATCACTGTGTCGCTGAATCTTCCGCGTGGGTGGCCGCCACGGCAGACTATGGCGGACCGTTTCTTGCCGCTGTGGCTCGAGGCAACGTGATGGCCACTCAGTTTCACCCTGAGAAAAGTCAGGCTGCCGGGATGCAGCTGCTCCGCAACTTCCTCGAGGCCACTCGCCCGGCACAGGTCTGACACCCCAAACCCCGGAAATTGCAAAAAAATCCCCTTTCCGGGCACCGGGCCAGTCTGCGGTTTTCCGTCACGGCCTGATTCGATTACACTCAGCGATTCGTCTGGCCGTTTCCAAAATACCCGATTCATCAGCACTGATACCCATGATTGTCAGCCGCCGCTGGCTGGCGGACTATGTGCCGCTGCCGGAATCCACTGCCGAACTGACTCGCAGACTGACGCTTGCAGGGCTCAATCTGGAAGAATTTCACGACGTCACTGAAGGCCTCAGCAAGCCTGACGTAGCCGTGGATCTGGAAGTCACCAGCAATCGTCCGGACTGCCTGGGGCACATCGGAGTCGCCCGGGAAATCTCGGTGCTGTTCGGGCAGCCCCTGTCGATTCCCGCCGCTGCTGTCACGGAATCCTCGGAAGCCGCATCCGCCGCAGTCTCCGTTGCCATCGACTGCCCGGACCTCTGCCCGGAATACCATGCGCGCGTGATCCGCGGAGTAAAAATCGGGCCGTCCCCCGCATGGCTGCAGGATCGCCTGAAAGCCGTCGGCATCAATTGTGTCAACAACGTGGTGGATGTGACCAACTACGTGATGCTGGAATGTGGTCAGCCGCTGCATGCCTTCGACTATGATCGACTGCAGGGACGTCGGATTGTTGTTCGGCGGGCCGGCGCAGCAGAGAAGATTCGGGCCATCGATCAGCGGGACTACCAGCTGTCCGATCAAATGTGTGTCATTGCCGATGCCCGCTGTCCCGTGGCTGTCGCCGGAGTGATGGGGGGGCTGGAAACAGAAATCTCTGCCGGCACTGTGAATGTCCTGGTTGAATCCGCTGCCTTTTCTTCAATGTCTGTTCGCGCCACTGCTCGCAGCCTCCGACTTCACAGTCCTTCATCGTATCGTTTTGAACGAAAAATCGACCGCAGTCGCCTCGACTGGGCTTCCCGTCGCTGTTGTGAACTGATTCTGCAGACCGCTGGCGGCACGCTGCTGCAGGGGTCTGTCGTGGCCGGAACCACCGATGACGGCCAGCGTTCACCCGTAACGCTGCGATTCGCCCGCATCAGCGGCCTGCTGGGAATTGACATCCCGCCCGCAGTGTGTGTCAGTATCCTGCAGCAGCTGGGACTAAGTCTGCTGCAAAGCAGCGAAACTGAAGCCGTTGTGCAGCCCCCGTCCTGGCGTGCCGATCTGACTCGCGAATGCGATCTGATCGAAGAGATCGCTCGGATTCACGGCTACGAACACATTCCCGTGGATGCACCTCTGCCCGTTGTTGCAGCCACCAGAACACGTCGGGAAAAAGTCCTCGATACAATTCGGGCTCAGCTCGTCGCTGCCGGGCTCTATGAAGCTCTGACACTGTCCTTTGTCAGCGAAGCCCAGCGTACAATGTTTCAGGCCGCCGGTCCGCGAGGCCCTGTGGCTGTCAGCCACTCCAGCCGCAGCCACGAAAACCAGCTGCGTCAGAGTCTGATTCCCAGCCTGCTGCAGTGCCGCAGACAAAACGAACGACACGGCACTCTGAATGCCGAACTGTTCGAAATTGCCCGCGTGTACCTGTCTGCCGGGCAGGGGCTGCCCGAAGCACAGGCTGAACCGCTCACCGTCAGCATGGTCGCCGGACGTTCCTTCGCACAGATTCTCGGGATCGTCGAAAACCTGCTGCATGCGCTTGCCCCTCACGCAGTGCTCGCCGCCAGCCCGCTGGATCGTCCCGAGTTTCTGGCCGGGCGAGGTGCGGAACTGCGGGTGGCAGATCATACGCTCGGCTGGATCGGAGAACTTTCACGATCACTGCTCGACGCCAGCGAACTGCAGGACGGAGCTGCCGTGGCCGAGCTGCGAATTCCGGTACTGGAAGCTCTCTTCCAGCCGGCACGCAGCTTTACACCGCTGCCGCGCTTCCCCGTCGTTTCCCGGGACCTCAACTTCGTGCTGCCGGAAACCATCACCTGGGCTCAGCTGGTCGCTGCTGTTCGCAGCAGTGCCGGACCACTGCTGCACGAAGTCTCCTTCGGCGGGCAGTACCGCGGAAAGCAGATTGCGGCTGATCACAAATCCTATGTTGTCACCTGCCGCTTTCTTGCATCAGACCGTACCCTGACTGCTGATGAGGTGGACGCTGCCGTCCACGGGATCATTGCCGCCTGTCAGACACAGCTCTCCGCCACGCTTCGCGCCTGATCGCGTTCACGAACCAATTCGACTGTGGAAACATGAAACGAGTCCTGCTGAAATCCAAAATCCACCGCGCTACCGTGACTGACGCCAGCCTGCATTACGAAGGCAGTGTCACCATCGATCCGCTGCTGATGGAAGCCGTCAATATCGTGCAGTGGGAACAGGTCGATATCTACGACATCAACAACGGCAGCCGACTGACCACTTACGCCATCGCCGGACAGCCAGGTTCCGGAGTCATCTGTCTGAACGGTGCCGCAGCCAGGCTGGTGCAGGTCGGTGACCTGGTCATTATCTGCAGCTATGCCGAATTCAACGAAGACGAAGTCCGGACTCATCAGCCGCGCATTGTGCTGGTTGATGCCGGGAATCGCATCGTCAGGTCCTGCGATACCTGATCGCAGTGCTGCAGAAGTTACTTCTGCGGATCGGCCGGCTTCCCGGAAGCTGTCGATTCCTGAAACCAGCGCTGACCATAGTCATTGCCAAACTCGCGGTACATCGCATGGATATGCTCAGCAGGCGCCCCGCCCATGGCCTGCGGAGCGTACTCGAGGAACACACCCGGCCCCTGCACCCGATAGCTGGCTGCGCCATCTGCCGTCAGTGCACCCCGCCACGAAAACCACGTATCGTCCAGACCCTGCTCCACTTCCGCACGACGCTCCTGCGCGTCCTCCTCGTTCAGCAGATTCACTCGCAGCATCACCAATTTCAGCAGTTGCTGTCGCTGCTCTGGCGACAGGTCTGCCCCGCGAAGGCCCTCCGGTCGCGGCACAACGCCGTCTTTGCCGGGCCCCAGCAGCATATCACCGAATCGCCCGCCCAGCACCGCCCGACCTCGCTGCTCCGCCGTCAGTGACTGTA
Organism: Planctomyces sp.; assembly: GCA_005791255.1. Taxonomy (GTDB): domain Bacteria; phylum Planctomycetota; class Planctomycetia; order Planctomycetales; family Planctomycetaceae; genus SXXK01. The sequence continues at coordinate 2,714 of SXXK01000507.1, read as the reverse complement.
CAAATGCCGCAGCCAGAGCAATCTCCTCAGACATCTGGGACACCTGACGCTCACCCGCCCTGTAACGCATTGGCTGGCCGCCGGTTAAGGTGGGCCCCAGAGTAATCCGGGGGCCAATCACTGTCGCGTTGACAGCCAGATGATGTCCCCCAAACTGCCACATCCAGGCTTCCGTGCGGGAAGGCTGTCCGAGCAGCGAAAAGTAAAATTCGTCCTTGCCGAAGATGACTCGACCACGACCGGCTCCCGATTTCAGCTGCTCGTCCGCCGCCACATTGTCCAGCACCGCCTGATAACCCGCCGGACTCAATGTTGCTCGGACTACGTCGAAGACGGCTTGTCGCTGCTGAGCATTCAGATCTCCCATCCGCAGGCCACGACGGGCATAAATCCCCGACGGCAGATTCGACCAGCGCACTCGCTGCTCATCACCGTTGAAGCGAAACTGCACCGCCGTACGCTGCTCGGCGGACAGCACCTTCAATAAGTCTTCGGCCGCCGCAACAACCTGCTCAGACCGATCGGCTGACGCCGCCTGCATGCCAGAGGCTGTCGCGGCCGCCAAACCTGCCAGTAAGCACGAGCAAAACCGCACAGCAATCGTTGAAAAATTCATGATTCGCTCCCCGCGACATCCCGCCGGATTCCGTCTGACCTTCATCCCAAACCCCGAAAATCGCCGACGTCGCACCGCGGTTTTTCGTGTTTTTTGCGGGTATTGAGCACTTTTCACCCATTTCCCCGTCACGTTCAGGTCGCTTCGGTTAAGGATTGGCGGAAAGGCGGAAGCATATCAAATGAACGAACACACCAGAACCGTCATGAGGCAGTGGACGCTTGCCCAGCCTGTTGTGTCGGCTTTTATTACCTCCATCGTGCGCGATTTTACCGATCGTGATGATGTGCTGCAGGACACCGCTGTGGCGGTGCTGGAAAGCAGTCCTCGTTATGATTCAGCTCGCCCCTTTCTTGCCTGGGCACTGGGTATTGCTCAGAACCAGATCCGGCTTTATCTGCGTCGCTGCAGTCGCGATCGGCTGCTGCTGGACGAGGGTCTGGTGGAAATTGTTGCGGCTTCGTTCGAGCGAGTTTCATCCGCCGAGCACCTGCGGCAGCTTGAGGAGCTTCGCGAATGTCTCTCGGGTCTTGAGGACCGCGAGCGTCAGTTGTTTGAATTGCGTTATGCTCAGGATCTGAAACCTGCCGCCATGGGCCGAATTCTTGAAATGCACCCTAACACCGTCTCCAAGGCATTGCAGCGGATTCGTGATCAGCTCCGTGAGTGTCTGCAGCGGCGTGCTGCGATGGAGGGGCCGGCATGAGCAGTGAATCGGGGCAGCAGCAGTCCGACCTGCTGATCAGTGGCTATCTTGACGACCAGCTGGATGTTCAGCAATTGCAGCAATTGCAGCAACTGCTGCTGCAGTCACCGCAGCTGGCGGACCGTTTTGCACAGCAGCATCTGCTGCACGATCGTCTGCGGAATTTGGCAATGCTGGCGTTTGCTGTGCCGGCTGAGTCTCCGTCGGCACGGGCGGTGTCCGTGGTGCCCGGTTCAAAGCGATTGTTGTTCAGTCGCCGTCAGTTGCGGCGATTCCTGACTGCGGTATGCGTGCTGCTGATCGGGATGTCAGCGGGTTTTATCTTTTGGTCCGGACTTGCCGGGACTCCTGCTGCCGCGGCTTCGGCTGAACTGCAGCGGCTGCTGCAGGCCAGTACCAGGCAGGTGGATCGCACGTGGCAGCTGGCGGTAGAGGAAACGGTGGCTTCGGATCTTCGTCGGCGTCGCACTTTGTCAGGCAGGTCAGCACAGCGTCCACCCAAGGTTTCGCTTGATGGTGCGCTGCTGTGCGTGCGCAGCGGAGGCCAATTTGTGCTCACCAGAACGCTGCCGGACGGAACGCAGTTCCTGACTGGCAGCGATGGTCTCTGCAGCTGGGCTGTGCGACCGGATCAGTCTGTGCGTGTCAGTCGCAACCCCGCTCATTTCAGCCGCGACATTCCCGGTCACGAACATTCGATGTCCTTTGTGCAGATTGATCAGTTGCTGGCTCAGCTGAAATCCAATTACCACATTCAGGTGCTTCCGGGTGTGACAGCTGCCGGCGATGCTGAGGAATCTTTGGAACATGCTGATCAGCTGATGATTGCCGTGCGGCGTCGTAAAGTGCCGGGCCCGGGCCGCGTGGAAATCAGCTACGATTCGCTCACCGGTGATATTCATCAGTTGCGGTTTATCGACATGCCATACGGACCGGATCGTCTGACACTGCGGATGACACTGGTCTCCGAAGAATCCCTTCAACCCGCGTTTTTCAGCCACGACAGCCATCATCCGCCGGAATGGCGAGTTGAACAGGAGTAGATCATGAGGAAGCTGTTTTCTGCCCTTGCCGGAATCGCCGGTACTGCGCTGTTCGTCTGGGCCGTCGCCGCTGCTCAGCCACCGCGACAAAACGGTCAGCCACCGGCAGGCAAAATGCGTAAGCCCGCGATGGCTGACACCATCCGAGCCAATATCTACGCCGACAACAATTTCATGCTCTGGATCAACGGCGAACTGGTCGCCGTGGACTCCATCACCTTTATCCCGCACAACGTCATTTCCGTCGACCTGCTGCCTTCATACCCGATGACCATCGCCGTCATGGCTCGCGACAACGCCAGTCCCAAAACCGGTATGGAGTACGCAGATACCAACATTGGCGACGGTG
>SXXK01000056.1 GCA_005791255.1 Planctomyces sp. | reverse complement strand
GACTGGCTGCTGGAAAACCGTGCCGGACAGGCCTCCTTCCAGGCAACTCGACGCCGCGAACGATCTCACCAGATCGAAAAAGTCGGCAAGCAGCTGCGGAAGATGATGAGTTGGATCGCCTCGAAGGAAGTCTGACTCTGCGGATCGTCATGCTGTTATTGCGGCGGGTCTGATTCTGCGGGCCCGCCGCTCGTTTTTTGCGGCAGTTGATTCAATGGATGTTCAGGAAATTCTGCCGGTGGATCAGCCGATCCGGGGGACAATTCGCCCGCCGGGTTCCAAGAGCATCACCAACAGAGCCTTCGTGCTCGCTGCCCTCGCTGATGGCCCCGTCACGCTCACCGGTGTGCTGGACAGCCAGGACACGCAGGTCATGGTGGAAAGCCTCCGCCGACTCGGTTTCGATGTCCAGCAGGATCTGGAAGCCTGCACCTGCCGCGTGCAGGGACTCGGTGGAAAAATCCCGGCCTCGTCCGCCGATCTCTGGCTGGAAAACAGCGGAACCAGCATCCGATTCCTCGCAGGACTCTGCACACTCGGCAGCGGACGCTATCGGCTGGACGGCTCGGCTCGCATGCGACAGCGACCAATCGGTGATCTTGTCAGAGCACTGCGACCGCTCGGCGCCGTGCTGAACTTTGAAACTCCCGGAAGTGACTGTCCACCCCTGCTGATCGATGGCAGTGGCGGAGCTGTCCATGGCAGTGAAACACAAATTGCCGGAAACATCAGTAGCCAGTTCCTGTCCAGCCTGCTGATGTGCGGGCCAGCCTGCAGCCAGCCGCTGCACGTGACGGTCACTGGCGAACTGGTTTCACAACCCTACGTGCACATGACCTTGCAGATGATCCGGGACTTCAAAGGTCGCATTGACGCCCCGGCAGATCTCAGCCATTTCCACATTCACCCCAGCCGTTATCAGTCTCGGATTTACGATATCGAACCGGACGCCTCCGCAGCCAGCTACTTTTTTGCAGCGGCTGCGATTACCGGAGGTCATGTGACAGTCACCGGACTGCATCAGCGATCAATGCAGGGAGACATCCAGTTCGTCAGCGCTCTGCAGCAGATGGGCTGCCAGGTGGACTGGCAACCTGACAGCGTCACTGTCACCGGCAGGCCTCTGCACGGAATAGACATCGACATGAACGCCATCAGTGACACTGCTCAGACTCTGGCGGCCGTTGCAGTGTTCGCAGACAGCCCCACCACCATTCGCAATGTGGCACACATGCGACATAAGGAAACGGATCGCATCGCCGCAGTCGTGACCGAACTGCAGCGAGCCGGCATTCAGGCCACCGAACACGCAGATGGACTGACCATCCAGCCTGGTAACCCGGCACCCTGTGAGATTCGGACCTATGACGACCATCGGATGGCCATGAGTTTTTCACTGCTGGGCCTGAAAGTTCCAGGCATCCGCATCCTCGACCCAGGCTGCACGGCAAAAACGTACCCTCGGTTTTTCGCCGACCTGACGGCTCTGTGCGGGAAACATCACTGATGAAAAGATTTCCGTCACCGGCCGGACGCGGACCAGCAGGCAGACGTCGCCCAATGGCCCCCATGCTGGCAGTGCAGGCAGTGGAACCCTATGCCAACGGGCGAGTGCTGGCATGGGCTGCTCTGCAACAGTCTGAACGGGATGAAGCCTTCCTGCAGGAAATCTTCGCCGACTTCGACTCCCGACACCATCTCTCGGCAGCCGAACGCGCCCTCGCCGTGGATATCGCCTCCGGAGTCGTCCGGCGTCGACGAACTCTCGATCGCATCCTGGAAAGCCGCGTCGCCAGACCCCGCTCCCAGACTGAACCCGAACTTTGGCAGATCCTCAGAATGGGTGCCTGCCAGCTGCTGTTTGCCCGCACACCACAGCATGCAGCAGTCGCTGTCACAGTCGAACTCTGTCGCCTGCTGGGACGAGAACGCTGGACCGGATTCGTTAACGGGATTCTTCGCAGCATCTGCCGGCTGACGGAACTTTCACCGGATGCTCCGGCAACCGCCGGCCCCTCACGCTCGACACTGCCCATCAACGGTGGTGGCTGGCTGCCGCTGAATGAAGACATTTTTCCTGATCCGATCACCGATCGAGTCGCCTGGTTTGGCGATGTCTTCTCCCTTCCATCCGTGCTGGCCGCGCGGTGGGTCGCTCGGATGGATGACCCCACGCTGATCCGAACCGGCTTTTACTGCTGCGAACCACCCACGGTCGCCATTCGCGTCAATCAGCTTGCCTCCACCACCGAATCCGTCGCCGAACAACTCAAAGAAGCCGGCTGTGAAGTACTGCCTGGTCACCTTCCGCAAAGCCTGCTCCTTCCCCGCAGCCAAAGAATTGATCAGCTGCCCGGATGGTCAGACGGCTGCTGGAGCGTTCAGGATGAATCGGCGATGCATGCAGGCCTGCTGCTTGCACCGCGGCCCGGCGAACAGATCCTCGATCTCTGTGCTGCTCCAGGCGGCAAGTCCGCCCATCTGGCGGAATTGTCCGCAGACAAAGCACTCATTACCGCCTGCGACGTCTCAGATCGCCGACTGCATCGAGTGAGTGATAACGCTCGACGACTCAAACTTCAGTCCGTTCATACCCGATTGATCTCGCGGGACGGCAGCGACCTCCCCGCAGGCCCCTTCGACGCGGTCCTCGTCGATGCACCCTGCACCAATACCGGAGTTCTGGCGCGTCGCCCCGAAGCTCGCTGGAGATTCAGTGAACAAAGTCAGCAGGAATTGATCGTCCTGCAGACCCGGCTGCTCTTCGAAGCCATTCAGCGACTGCGTCCCGGTGGGCGAGTTGTGTACAGCACCTGCAGTATCGAGCCCGCCGAGAATATCGGGGTGGTACAGGCCGTCATGTCCGCCCTGCCGCAACTGCAGCTGGTGCAGCAGACCGAGCACCTTCCGGGACAGCCGGCCGACGGAGCCTGGCAATGCATGCTCCGCAGCCCGCATTGAGCCAGCTTTACTTTTTGCCGCCGGGAACTCAGAATCCGGACTGTCACGTTCTCCGCCCAGCCTCGTGCCCACAGTCAGGGATCCGCCATGACTTTCCTCCGTCACAGCCTCACGTCACTGCTCGCAATTGTCGCCGCCGGACTCGCCGCTGGAACCGCAGCTGCAGATGACGAATGGCCACAGTTCCGCGGTCCCGATGGGCAGGGACGGACGGAAGTTCAGGGACTGCCGCTGACATGGAGCGAGACGGAAAACGTCGTCTGGAAAACAGCACTTCCCGGTGAAGGGCACTCCTCACCCGTGGTCTCCGGTAATCAGATCTGGGTCACCGCTGCCATCGCGGAAAAACTGTCGGAAGAAGAGGCTCAGAAGCGACTGGCCACCATCAGGAATCCTCAAAGCCTCCAACTCGCCGGATCGCTGCAACTGCAGGCCATCTGCGTCAATCGTGATTCCGGAAAGATCGAACACGCAGTCACTTTGTTCACTGTCCCTGTTCCCGAACCCAAGCATGCCCTCAACAGCTATGCATCGCCCACACCCGTCATCGCGGGCAATCGGGTCATTTGCCACTTCGGCACCTATGGAACGGCCTGCGTCAATCGTGAAGATGGCAGTGTCCTTTGGCGAAACGATGGCCTCAAACTGGAACATCAGAACGGGCCTGGAAGTTCTCCCGTGGTCTGGAATGATCTGGCCATTGTTCACCTGGACGGAACCAACACACAGTCGATTGCGGCCCTGAAACTGGCCAGCGGGGAAGTGGCCTGGCAAACTGTGCGATCCGGCCAGATGGACCCCACACCGGAACTGCAGAAAGCGTATTGCACCCCACTCCTCGTGCAAACCGGCGATCGCCCGCTGCTGATTTCACCGGCTGCAAACTGGGTCTACGGATATGACGCACGCGACGGCCGGGAGATCTGGAAGGCCAGCTACGGCCAGCTCGGATTTTCCACTGTACCAAGGCCGGTCATCAGCGGAGATCGCGTCTATGTGGCAACCAGCTACATGCAGTCTCGACTGCTGGCGGTCAAATTTGATGGCACCGGAGATGTGACGGCGTCGCATATTTCATGGACTTCCGATAAGCAGATTCCTCAAAAGCCCTCCCTGATCGCCCGCGAAGGCCGGTTGTATTTCGTCAGTGACAAAGGCATCGCACGCTGCCTTGACGCCGCCACCGGAGATGAAAAATGGTTCAGTCGTCTCCCCGGAGACTACTCAGCCTCACCCCTGTCCGCTGAAGATCGTCTGTACTTCTTCAATCAGGATGGTATCTGCACCGTCCTGAAAACCGGCGATACGTTTGACAAAGTCGCCGAAAACCGTCTGGATTCCGGATTTATGGCATCACCTGCCGTAGCCGGAAAAGCTCTGTACCTGCGTACTGCGTCAGCGCTGTATCGCATCGAACAAAAATAGCTTTTCCTGGCTGGCAGTGATGTGGCAGGAGCACACAGTTATGGGCTCTGAAAACCGCACTGTTCGGACAGCGTTCTTTCTCATGAAAGTCCTGCTGACCATTGTCAGCAGCTTCACCGGCGGATCGGTCGCTGCACAGACTGAAGAGCCTCCGAAACTCGTCGTGGACTTCCGTGGTCCCGCAGGCAAAACTCGGGCACTGGGATTTGCCGGGTCACACCGCCGCTTTTTCTCTGCCGGTGAAAACAAGCGTCTGCAGTTTTATGATCTGGCCAACGACACAATCATTCCCGGCAGTGTGATCCGCTGGGAATTCGCTCGCGGGGCCCTGGGAGAAGTCAACGACGCAGAGACCTCAGCAGATGGCACGAAAGTACTCATCGGAGGTTGCTCGCTGCGTAACGCTGGCGGTGATCTGGTGCTCGTTGACACCGGCACGCAGACTGTCCTCGCCCACTTTTCAGCGCCAGCGGAAGTCGTCTGCGTCGCACTTTCTGCCAGCGGACAGACTGTCGTTGCCGCCGACCTCCGCTCGGGAATCACCGCCTGGCGACTGATCGATGGCGTCTGGCAGCAGCGCGTGCTGCGCCCGTCGCTGCGGCAGGCCGATGCCGAATCCCTCTGGAATCCAGCCGCAGTGATCGATGATGCCACCGTCATGTTTTTGTCCGCCGATCCAGACAACCCGGACTTCGGACGGCTGGCCACCTGCGACCTCGTCACCGGAAACATCACCACAGCGACGACGCCGGTTCCGCTTCCTGTCTGCAGCCTTGTGTCTGTGAACCACACACTTCAGCGCACCTGCGTCTCGGCATCAATCGACGGCACAGTGCTGCTGCACAGCAGTGATTCCGCTGAACCTGCACGGCTACTACGGATCTCGGAACTGCTCAATGGACAGTTGCTGGAACCGTCGATCACCACAGCAGCCCTCGCTCCGGACGCAACGCTGCTCGCGATCGCTGGTGACGGCCTCACGCCGGACGGCGATCAGCAGGTGACATCCTTCATCACACTGCTCGACCTGCCCTCACTGAAGCTGCGGGACATTGTTCGGTTCACTGGCGAGGGCTGCTGCGAAACGCTCTGCTTCAGTCCCGAGTCCACGCACCTGCTGGCTTGCAATGACGTTGCCGAAACGGCTCTGCTGTGGAACCTTCGTGACGCTGGCGGAGAAGCTGCTGAACGACCATTGACGACTGCCCCGTTGTCGGTCGTGGGACGCGGACGAGCTTTTCAAACCGCACGCTTCGTGACTGGCAATTCGGCAGCACCCGACGGTTATCAGCTGCACCTGACGGACTCGCAATCACACATCTGGCAGCTGGAACCAGGTACTGGTGAACTGGAACAGCTGCCTCCGTCACCGGCCGGCACGCCGACCCAGCCCGTGAATGGTCCCGATACCTTTGCACCCGGATGGTCCGTCGCGGCAGAGCCGATTTCGAACGATGGACGCACGCAGATCCTCCGGCTGGTGCCACCGGCTGGCAGTCGCGCAGAACCGTCTCCTGTTCAGCTGAGCGTCATCGATCAGGGAACATTTTCCGGCGCCTTCGCATTCCTCCAGGGCACCCCGGAACGTCCTCAGGCAGTAGCCATCGGTACGACGCTGATTGACGGTATCTTTGTGTACCGCATCCCGTCCGACGACCAGCAGCCTCTGCAGCTCGTCCGCTATTTTCGCGATCACGCCGGAACCATTCGTGATCTTTCAGTGTCCTCCGATCAGCGTTTTCTGGCCTCGGCTGCAGCGGACCAAACCGTGAAAATCTGGAGCCTTGAGGGGATTGAACAGGAAGCGCAGCGTTCGATTTTTGGAGGCCGAATCGCCCTTCAGCCCGACGGTACCGTAAAGTTCTCAGACCTGAATCCCGCCGGAATTCTCTACGCACGCGGCATCAGGGATGGTGACGCAATTGCTGCGGTCAGGACCGCTCTGCAGCCGGATCAGCTGGTGCAGGACCCCGCTGAAACAGCCCGGCTGTTCAGCACACACCCCGCGTGGGCCACTCTGGATCTTTGGCTGGCCCGCACGGGATTCGACCCGAACAATCAGGAGGCCGGCGCGCGCCGGATCAATCCCGGCTGGGAACCACTGCTGACACTGGTCACTGACAAAACTGGCGAATGGGTACTGTTTACGCCGGAAGGCTGGTTCGATGCGTCCATCGCTTCCGGTGATCGACTGTTCGGCTGGCAGATTAACCGCGGCATCGCACTGCCGCCGCGTTATGAACCCGCTGAACATCTGCAGAAGGAGTATGAGAAGCCGGAGGTCATCAGACAGGTGCTGCAGACCGGCAGCGTCCCTGAGGCACTTGCAGCCCTCAACCGCCCGGTAGTCGGCGACCTGCAGATTGAACTCCGGAATCGAGTCCTTTCGCTGCCCGAAATTCGCATTCTGAATCCGCCCGATGGACTCGAGGCACAGGCACAACTCCCGATCCCGGTCACCGCAGAGGTGACGTTCGCACAGCCGCAGGATGCCAACGCTTTCGAAATTCAGGCGGCACAAAATGGACGCCACCTGATCGAACAAAATCGCGCTCTTCAGAATGGAATCCTCACAATCACCTGGTCCAGCCAGACACTCGAAGCTGCTAACCAGTTTTCCGTCACTGCACGTGAAATTGGAAACGATCTGGCAAGCAGTGATCAGAGCAAGGCGGCCGTCACCGTGCTGACCGGTGCCACGACCGCAGATCCGCAGGCTCGAGTCTTTCTCCTGGCACTGGCGGTTGATGCCTACCAGAAAATTCAGCCGCTGCAGTTTTCAGTACAGAGTGTCACGGCCTTTCGAAATGATCTGCAAACGCTGACGAACAGTCGGAAAAACTCGGTCACCGAAGCCCGCGTTCTCGCGGACAAAGCAGTTTCCATGGAAACGGTCCAATTGAACCTGAATGCCTTTCTGAGCGAACGGCAAAAACGTGCCTCACCGGATGACCTCATAATTGTCGTCGTCTCCGGACAGGGCGTCTCCCGCACAGTCGCACGCGGCAGCAGTATCCGCCTGAATGCACTCGAAGAATTCTTCTTCCTGCCTCCACAGGTGGACCCCGGAGATCTGCGTCAGTTGGGCCGCGAAGGAATTCGCTGGAAAAATCTGTGCGACCCAATCAATCAGTCAGATTGCGATGTTCTCTGGATTGTCGATGCCAGTCACTCCCAGCGAGCACGCAATGAAGCCAAAGCGGCGTTCAGTGAGTGCCGCGGACCGCACGGTCGACATGTGATCTTCACGGATCAGACGGAAGCGATTGAGTCCGCCGGATGGCAGGTTCAACCCGGCGAACGCGGAAACTCGTCCCTGATGACCGCGGTGCGTGAAGCACTGCTCGGTCACAGTCAGACGCCTGAAGCCGACAAAGCCGTTGCCGCATTATGGCAGGACCAGCAGCTCAGCTTTGACGACCTGTCTCAGTGGACCGCGAACCGCGCACAACGGCTGGCCGAATCTGTCGGAAAACGCCAGAAGGTTGTGTATTCCCCCACAGCCCCCGGTTCCGCCAGGCACCCGCTGATCCTTGGCACTCGCACGTCGCCCAATCCGTGACACCCGGCAGTTCGCCGCAGAGTATACTCAGCAGCCTTCACACGTTCCGAAGCTGCACCGGCAGCCTTCGCGGTCTTGTCCCGTAACTTCAATCCCGCAGGCGGCTGCCTGTCAGCTTCAAAAACAATCGCTCCAGACTGGGATCATGCGTCCGAATCGATCGCAACCCGGCTCCCGCAGACACCAGCTGCTGCAGCACCCGAGTCACCTCTGCTGTAACATTTGCTTCGCCACCTGAGTCGCTCACCAGCCGCAGGACACAGTCGCCGCCATCACGCTCCACCTGCACGCCGGCCCCAGGAACAAAACTTCCCGGAAGCGAACTCAAATCCACTCGCAACTCCACCTCCAGAGGTATCTGCTGCAGCAATCCAGCGATGAAATCGCACACCAGCAGTCGACCACGGTCCACAATCGCAGCCCGCGAACACAACTGCTGCACCTCCTCCATATAGTGGCTGGCGTAGATGATCGCCGTACCGGACTGCTGCATCTGCCGCACACAATCCAGCAGATGCGCACGACTTTGCGGATCCACACCAACCGTCGGCTCATCCAGAATCAGCAAACGAGGCTCGTGCAGTATCGCTGCCGCAAAATTCAGACGCCGCTTCATCCCACCTGAAAACAGGCCCGCATAGTCGTCGGCACGACCATCCAGCCCCGTCTGCCTCAGTGCATACTCCACCCGATCCTGCAATCGCTGACCGCCAAGCTGATACAGTCGTCCAAAAAACTGCAGATTCTCACGGGCCGTCAGGTCCGGGTAAATCGCCAGATCCTGTGGAACTACACCAAGTGCCAGGCGAGACTCCCGCTCACGCCGACTCAGCAGGTGACCGCCCAGTCGGACCTCACCAGCATCCGGATCCAGCAACCCCGCAATCATCATCATCGTCGTGGATTTGCCGGCACCGTTCGGCCCCAGCAGGCCAAATGCCTCCCCTTGCCCGACCTGAAAACTGACACCATCCACCGCCTTCAACGCCCCATAGGACTTGCACAGCCCAGCCACATCCAGCAGCACCGCCATGCCACGCTCCCCTGATTCTCCAGCACCACAAAACACAGAAACCCGCGTCGTCCGACGCGGGTTTCATCACGTTTCCTAAGTCCCGCTCACACTGAAAAAAGATGGCCGCAGGCGTGCCCGACGTTTTGCGCCGGACACGCCCGCCGTCCTCCGTCACCGGGAACATGTCACTCCGTTTTCTCGCCGGCCTTACGAGCTTCCAGGATTTTCCCAACAAATTCCGACAAACCCGGACCACGCAATGCTGCCGCGTCCGCCAGAATTTCCCCCGTGTCGCCATCCACCAGCAACACGAAAGGTATCGCACTCACGTCATGCATGCTACCCAGAGTCGTCTCCCAACCCTTGCCTTCGTAAATCTGGTTCCAGGTAATCTCCTGGGACTCCAGAAAGCTGGTCACCTTCT
>SXXK01000506.1 GCA_005791255.1 Planctomyces sp. | reverse complement strand
TGTAGAGTTTGTTGAGCAGGAATTCGACCTGACCTTCGCTGACGGACAGTCCGAGGTGATCTGCGGCGACGGCTTCGATGGTGTGGGCTTCATCGAAGATGACGGTTTCGTAATCCGGCAGGATGCTGGCACCATCGCGACGGAGTGCGAGGTCAGAGAAGAAGAGTGCGTGATTGACGATCAGCAGATCGGCATTCCAGACTCGTCTGCGGGCGGCGTAGTAGAAGCAGTCGGTGTGGGTGGGACATTTCTTTCGCAGGCAGTCACCGTGATCACTGTAGACTTCGTCCCAGACGTCCATGGGTGGCTGGAACGGCAGATCGGAACGACTGCCATCGCGGGTTTGAGTGGCCCACTGCTGGATGCGTGAGAGTGCCTGTTGTCCGGGGGCTTCGAACATCATTTTTTGCCCGGACCGCTGGACAGCTTTGTCGAGTCTTCTGAGGCTGATGTAGTTGCTGCGTCCTTTGACGAGCACGGCTGAGAATTCGACGGGGAGCACGGCCTGCAGGAAGGGCACGTCGTGATGAATCAGCTGTTCCTGGAGGCTGATGGTGTGTGTGGAGACGATGATGCGGCGTTTGCCCTGTTTCGAATCTTCTTCGTCGTCGCCGGATTTTTTTTTGTTTTTGGCGGGCGGTTCTTCGCTTTGGGCTGCGAGGATGGCGGGAACGAGATAGGCGAAGCTTTTGCCGACTCCGGTGCCGGCTTCGGCGATCAGATGTTTTTTGGTGGCGATGGCCTGTTCGACGGCCTGGGCCATCGCCAGTTGTTCTGGTCGAGGTTCGTAGCCCGGCAGTCTGCGCGCGATGGAGCCCGAGGTTCCCAGTACGCTGGCGACATTGTGTACCGGTTCGGGCATGCAGGTTTCCGGGGAGGTTGTGGGGTTTGTGTGTGTGCAGTCTATTGTGTGCGGAAGTGTGACGGCGGTACAGCGAGCTCAGCACTCATTCCTGTCACCGCATCGCAATTTCCTGCGGGATCCTGGATTCCGGAGCGGTGTTGTACGTACACTGCCTGTCTGAGTCGGCGGTGTTCAGGGTTTTCGGTGCTGGAGAGCGGGCGATGGTGCAACGTGTGTCTCGGTCAATTTTCGGTGTGCTGTCCGGGCTGTTGAGCGGGGCTTGTCTGCTGCTGGTGCTCGGTGTCAGTCTGGCGTCAACTGCAAGTGCTCAGCTGCCTCCGGGTTCGCAGCCGCTGGAAGGCTGGAAATCAGCGGAATCGAAAGCATTTTTTCTTGACAATCGCCTGTTTGTTGTCCCGGAGAAGGTGGAGCGGGATCAGGTGCTGCAGGTGCCGCGATTTTCTGCCGTGGTGTTGAAAGTCGGCTGGCTGAAGGGTGGCAGTGGCGATTTGACTGTGCAGCCGGAGCCGGGTTACTGGGCGGTGAAGCTTTCGCATGTTCCAGAGTCGGTGGCGGGCGAGCGGCCGGTGCTGGTGCTGGAGCTGGACAGTCCGGTGCGACTGTTCGATCCGGCTCGTGCGACGTCGCCTGGTGCGGACGGCAGTTTGGTGCTGCGTGCCTGTGACGCGATTGTGCGGGGGAAGAATCTGCGATATGAGCCGCAGCCGCACAAGAACACGGTGGGGTACTGGAGTGTGGCTGAGGATTCGGCGGAGTGGCTGATGCAGGCTGCTGCGGGCGAGTATTCGGTGGAGATTCTGCAGGGTTGCGGACGCGGTCATGGTGGCAGTCGTGTGCAGCTGTCGGTGCAGGATCAGCAGTTGGAATTTGTGGTGCGTGAGACGGGGCATTTTCAGAATTTTGTCTGGCGTTCCGTGGGTCGGCTGCAGCTTGGTGGTGTGGCGGAGCGGTTGTTGACGCTGCGGTGTCTGGAGAAGCCGGGTGGTGCGGTGATGGACGTGCGTGCCATTCGGCTGGTGCCGGAGGGTGTGCAGCGGTCGTGGCAGCCGGAGCTGGTGGACGCGAGGGCTTTTTCTGACCTGCCGGAGTTTCGGCTGCCTGAGTCGGATGAGGGATTGGCGGGAGTTGGGCCGATTCGGCGGTATGATTGGTTTCGTGGTTTGTGGCAGACGCGTCGTGCGGGCTGGGAGGCGGTGCGTGACGGGGATCGCGGAGCGGTGGTGTTTCTGGGGGATTCGATTACGCAGGGTGCGGGAGATGAGTTCTTCGGTTTATTCCCGGGTTTGCGGATGGCGAACCGGGGAATCAGCGGCGACACGACTCGGGGAATGCTGCTGCGGCTGCAGCAGGATGTGTTGTCATTGCGTCCGGCGGCGGTGGTGTTGCTGCTGGGGACGAACGATCTGGAGGAGGGGGCTGGGGCTGAGGAGATCGCGGGAAATCTGAAGCTGATTGTGGCGGCGATTCACCGCGAGTGTCCGGAGGTACCGATTGTGCTGAACCTGGTATTTCCGAGTTCGGCTGCGAAGAAGCGTGCGGCGGATTCGATTCGTCAGATCAATCAGTTGTATGCGAAGGCGGTACGGGGTGATTCCCTGGTGACAGTTCTGGACACGTGGTCTTTATTTGCGAATTCGGAGGGTGATGCGAAGGCGGAGGACATGCCGGATTTGCTGCATCCGAATGAGGCGGGTTATCGAAAGTGGGCTGGGGCGTTGCGGCCGGTGCTGGCGACGCTGGGCCTGCTGGAGACGGGAGTGGATGAGTTTCAGCCTGAGCCTGGATTTGAGCTGTTATTCAACGGGCGGGACCTGACGGGCTGGGGATTTCGTCGGACGGCCGATTCGGTGCGAGAGTCAGCGAAGAAGTGGATGGCGCGTGATCCGGAGGGCGTGGTATGGCCGTTTGTGGATGCGGATGTGGCTTTTGCGGGTGAGGTGCAGTCACCGGACGGTCGTTATCGGGTAATCAACGGTCGTCTGGTTGTGGCGACTCCTGTGGAAGGCCGTCGGATCCAGCAATTGTGGACGGTGCGGGAGTTTCCTGAGGATTTCACTTTGAAGCTGGAATTCCGGGCGACTCCGAATGCCGACAGCGGGGTGTTTTTGCGTGAGCCGCAGTTGCAGTGTCGGGATTTTGTGCTGGCGGGTCCGTGGAAGGATTTGCAGAAGTACCGTGCCGGGGACTGGAACGAGCTGGTGGTGGAGGTGAGTGGGGGGATGGCGACAGCGACATGCAATGGGGAGGTGCTGGGTGAGCCTGTCAAGCTGCCTCCGACAGGGCCGATTGGACTTGAGGGTGATCGGGGTCAGATGGAGTATCGTCGGATACGGATTCGGGTGATGCGATGAAGTATGTGGTGACGGGATGAGTGAGCGGACTTACAAGCGACTGCGGATGCAGATGCTGCTGTCCGGCCAGCTGCCGGCTCGGGGGCCGCTGCCTGCGGGTTATCGCTGGCTGCCGTGGCGATCACTGCTGATGGAGCGTCATGCGCAGGTGAAGTGGCGTGCATTTCGCGAGGATCTGGACGGCCAGGTGTTTTCCTGTCTGAGTCGTGCGGACGGTTGTTTGTCGTTGATGCGTGAGATTGCGGCGCAGCGAACATTTTGTCCGCAGGCCAGCTGGATGGTGGCCTACCAGCCCGAGCCTGACTGGCCACCGGCTGATGTGGGGACAATTCAGGGGATTTTGCGGAGTGGCGGGACGGGAGCGATCCAGAACATTGGTGTGGTGCCTGAGCATCGTGGACTGGGGCTGGGGCGTGCGCTGCTGGTGCAGGCTCTGCATGGGTTTGCCGAGAGCGGCATGGCGACAGCGGCTCTGGAGGTGACGGCGGAGAATGAGGTGGCTGTGGGGTTGTATCAGGATCTGGGTTTCCGCACGACGGAGGTGCTGTATCGTCGCGGTGGCACCGGGGAGCTGGTGTATCCTCAGGACAACTTTCAGTTTGACACGGGGCCGTCGTAGTGTGGAGTCGGAGTATGAATTCTGATCGGCGCGGGTTTCTGGGTGGTGTCGCGAGCGGGCTGGCGGGGGGGCTGCTGTGGTCGCCGGAGGTGCGATCGGGTGGCCGACTGCGCGGGCTTTGTGACGAGCAGTCGCCGACGGCGTTCCTGATGATTTCGGACACTCATGTGCTGGCAGATGCAGCGGATGCTGCGAAGCTGGACCAGCGGAGTGTGGCGGTGACGGAGCGTTTTGTGGACTGTCTGAACGGACTGTCGGGAACGGAGATACCTGAATCAGCGGGTGGTGGACGAGTGCGGGAGCTGCGCGGGGTCATACACGGTGGTGACTGCATCGATACCGGTGATAAGCCGCGTGTGGACATGCAGCGGACGGAGTGGGCGGGATTTGAAGACTTCTACGGCTTGACGGGGCGGGAGGGGCGACTGCGGCTGCCGTTGTATGAGGTGCACGGGAACCACGACAGTCCTCGTAGTGACGGTTATGAGTTGCAGCAGATTCGCAGGCGGAACAGGGAGCGAGTGGGCCTGACTGCCGTTTCGGAGAACGGGTTGCATTATTCGTGGGACTGGGGTCCGGTGCATTTTGTGAATCTGGGGATTGTGGTGGGTGAGGTGTCGGAGCCTGCTCGGCGTCGGCGTTATGCGCCGCTGGGCAGTCTGCAGTTTTTGCAGGACGATCTTCAGAAGCATGTGGGCAGCAGCGGACGTCCGATCGTGGTGACTCATCACATCGACGTGCTGCGGTATGCTCAGCCGTTACCCGTGGAGACGGTGAGGGCAGAGGGGATGGAGTGGGATCCGGCGGACGTGCATGCGTACTATGAAGCTTTGCGGGAATATCGAGTCGCGGGGATCCTTTACGGACATACTCATGGCCGCAACATTTTTCGCTGGGATGGGACAGCGAAGGCGGGGAAGTCCGGGGTACCGACGTTTAACTGCGACAACAGCAGTCATTTCGGGGGTAGTCAGCAGGCGTTCCTGTACTTTGAGATTTGGCCGGATCGGTTGTTGGTGCGGGAATATGGAACGAGGGATGGCTGGTCGACTGCCGGATGGACTCCGCAGTTCTGGCAGATGGATCTGACATAGTTGTCAGTTTTCGGGCGAGCCGCGGACGGTAGTCTGCGGGTGAGGCAGCGGTTGCGTTGCCCTGCCGTGCCGGGTTGGCCTTTGGTTGCGTGCTGAGGTGACTTGCCCCCTCACCCCCGACCCCTCTCGCCCTGCGGGGGCTAGGGGGGATTAGTTTTCAGTTTTCAGTTTTCAGTTTTCGG
>SXXK01000505.1 GCA_005791255.1 Planctomyces sp. | reverse complement strand
GTTTAAGCAGCTCGGGCTTTCCAGCCCGAGATCTGTGCTGATAGTTGCAGTGAAGGTGTGTTTTTTCCAAGGGATTTTCGCGGATGAATCGCTGAGGCGAGGTGGGCCGGCAGTTGTAAGCTGTGCGCAGCGAAAAGCCCCCGGGGGATAGTGAATCACCGGGGGGCTGTTCGTTGGAGACCTTTGCAGGGGGTGCTCGGGCTGGAAAGCCCGAGCTGCGATCAGTGGCCTGCCGGAGCTGCACCATCAACCTGCACGGCCTTGTAGCCACCGCGAGCCTTGAAGTACAGGATCAGCAGCAGGTAAAGAACCGCCATCGCAGCCGGGACGAAGGAAGTCAGCTTCAAAGCCTGACGACCACCGTACAAGCCGGCTGCATCCACCAGCTTCTTGTCCTCTGCAGCGGTCTTTGATGCGTCCGCCCACCAGCCAGCGAGGGCCGCCGTGTTCTCATCGGTCTTGCCGGATTTCGCAGCCAGTTCCTGGGCTCGAGCCAGTTCCTTGCCGTTGTCACCCAGCACGCCCACTTTGGCTCCGTCCAGACCCTTCACCTTGAAACCGAAAAACGCACTCTCAGTCGCTGCCTGATAACGCTCGTAAACGGCAGCGTCCTTTGCCAGTTCCTGAGATGCGTTGTAGTCCTGCTTGAAACCGATGCCGGGACCACCCAAAAGACCGGCCGACAGCATACCCACACCGCCAATGGCACCGATCGTGATCGCGCCGCCCTTCGGAAACTGCTCGGACACCACCGCCAGCATCGTTGGCCACAGGAAGGTTTTGCCGGCTGCATACACGGTCGCTGCCACAACGCAGATCAAACCGGATTCGGCCACACCCAGCAGGTTCAGACCCGCAAAGCCCAGGATACCGCTGACAAACAGCAGACCCAGCGGAGAAATCCGGTGCACAATCGGACCAGCAAAGAATCGCAGGGCAAACATCAGTGCAGATGTGTAGACAAACAGCAGCAGGCCCTTCTGAGGAGACGCCATGATGTTGCCGGTGATCTTGGAAATCCACGAGTCGGTACCCAGCTCGACATATCCCACCATCGCATGAATCACCAGCAGCACCAGCATCAGCGGGGCAAACAGCTGGCCGACCATGCTGCCAAGGCTGACGCCCGCCGCACTGGCTTCGGATTTTGGAAACTTCTGACCCAGCAGCATTACTCCGTACAGCACCACCGGCACCATGAACAGCGACATCTGAGTCTGCCAGCCCACCGGTTTGGCACCGTCCGGATTCATGAAGTAGGAGGCCAGTCCGCCGACAATCAGACCGCCTGGCCAGCCAGCGTGCAGGATATTCAGATAATGGGTCTTGTTGTCCGGGAACAGTGTTGCCACGAGGGGATTCACCACGGCTTCGGCAATGCCGTTGCCAATGGCAAACAGGAACATACCCCAGAACAGGCACTGGTACGCCGCTTCCTTACCACCCGATGCAAATGCCGCACCGGCAGCCAGCGTCAGTACCGCCGACACAAAGTGCGTCGCAAAGGCCAGAAACATCAGACGACCGTAGCCCAGTGTGTCAGCCAGGAACGAACTGAGCAGAATGATGATGCCGAAGCCGGTCAGACCACCACCGGTGATCTGGCCCAGTTCGGTCATGGTGAAACCGTACTGTTCGGCCCACTGGCCAAGAATGCCGCCGCGGATCGAGAATCCGACGCCGGCCGCAAGAATTGCCATAAAACCCGCCCACAACAGACGCTGAGCGTTTGGTGCGGCGGCAGGTGCTGGTACTGACATCGTGCTGATACCTCAAAAACAGGTGGGAAGAAGGAGTGCACTTCAGGGAAGAAACTCAAGGGGCCAGACGCTGAACGCCGCCCCGGCAGACCCACCATACTAGTGGTTTTTGTGCCCGCTTTTCAATCCGCACTGCTGGCCTTTTGGCGGGAAAGCGGGGGGAATCGAGCGATTTTTGTTGATAACAGGGTTCAGGTTGTTCTCAGAGACCGAATCATACCCGACGCCTTGTGCAGCGTTTCCCGATATTCGTCCAGCGGATCAGAATCCGCCACAATTCCCCCGCCCACAGGAAAATACAGCCAGCCGGCCTGCAGTGTGAACGTCCGGATCAGGATGCTGCTGTCAAAGTCCCCGCCTGGACCATAAGCGAACAGGCTGCCGCAGTAGGCTCCGCGCACCGATCGCTCCAGCTCTGCAATAATCTCCATCGCTCTGATCTTCGGTGCACCGGTGATCGACCCGCCGGGAAAACATCCGCTCAGCAGGTCCCACACATCCCGCCCCGGCTGCAGTTGACCGACCACTGTGGATACCAGATGCAGGACAGTTTCGAAGCGTTCAATTTCGCACAGCCCCGTCACCTGTACCGAGCCTGCCGCACAAGCTCGTGAAATGTCATTGCGCAGCAGGTCCACAATCATGACATTTTCTGCGCGGTCCTTCTCACTGGCAGACAGCTCGTTGCCGGCAAACAGGTCGGCAATGGGAGAATTGTGGCGGCGGCGAGTTCCCTTGATGGGGCGAGTTTCCACGAGTCCGTTGCCGGAAACTTTCAGAAATCGTTCGGGCGACGCGCTGATGATTGCCGTGTCCTTATACTGCAGCAGTCCGCAGAACGGAGCCGGGTTTTGCCGTCGGACCCGCTGATACAGATCCACAGCCGACCCGGACCAGGGGGTCAGCAGCCGCTGGGACAGGTTGGCCTGAAAAATGTCGCCCGCCCGAATGTACTCGATCACCCGCGCCACCGTCTGCAGGTATTCATCGCGGGTGAAATCTGAATAGATCTGCGATGTGGGTTCAATCTGATGCAGGCGACCGGACGGCTGACGAACGGTGACGGAGTCGGCCGCCGCGGTGTTCAGCGCGGCCGGCTGCTGCAGCCGCGTCATAATCCAGGCCAGCCGATCATCGACCGGTGGTGTCAGAGTGCTGTCTTCGGGCAGTTCCAGGATGCAGGCCTGCACTGTGCGCTGCAGGTGGTCCCAGACGATGGCCCAGTCGAACAAACCGGCCAGCAGAGCGGGCGTGCTGGTGTCATTGACCGTGGGGCTGGGCAGTTTTTCGAAGGCCTGTCCCAGTTCGTAGCTGAGCAGTCCGGCGATACCGCCGCAGAAGGGCGGAGCGGAGGCAGGCAGGGACAGGGCGGACAGCAGCCGCTGCCAGTGTCTGAGCTGAGTAAAAGGCTGGTCTCCGTGCCGTACGGCATCCAGTCGGCAGACAGCGCGGGGGGCCGCTGTCAGGAAACTGTAGCGAGCATCCCGCTGCCGATGTCGTGCGGCACTGTCCAGCAGCAGCAGGAACGGTTCCCCGGCAAAGCAGGGCAGGGCCTGAGCAACCTGCAGGTCCGGATCGAGTGGCAGAATTCGCACGTTCACGGGAGCGGCTGACCTGAGCGAAGGACGGGAAACTCGAGAGATGGTCCGCCGGATTGTAGCCAGCGGGCTGGAAATTTCTTCCCGCTCCGTTTTCCGGAAGTCTGCTTTCGGCAGGGACGAGCGGGATCTACACTGCGGCTGCGGTCGCGGGCAGGAGTACCGGGCTGCAGGTGCGGCGATTGAGTCTGTTGTTTGTGCAGGGACGGTCAGGGCATGGTAAAACGACTGTTTGACATTGTGGCTGCGGCAGTGGGATTGCTGCTGCTGACTCCGGTGTTCGCGGCGGCTGCCTGCAGCGTGTACTGTGCGGATCCCGGGCCGGTGCTGTACCGGGCTCGGCGGAGCGGAGTGGGCGGTCGACTCTTCACGATGTACAAATTTCGTACCATGCGAGTGGCTCCGCAGCAGGGCAGCGTGATCACGGCACATCGGGATCCTCGGGTATTCTTTGCGGGGCGAGTCCTGCGGGCTCTGAAGATCGACGAGTTGCCTCAGTTGTGGAACGTGCTGCTGGGTGACATGTCGATTGTCGGCCCGCGTCCGGAAGATCCGTCGATCGTGGAGCAGCACTACGGCCCGCTGGGCATGGAGACGCTGCGAGTGTCGCCAGGTCTGAGCAGTCCCGGCAGCCTGTATTATTACACTCACGGCGAACAGCACGTCAGTGCGGACGATCCGGTGCGCGCTTATGTGCAGGGCCTGCTGCCGATCAAGCTGGCGCTGGACCTGCTGTATGTGCGTCGTCACAGTCTGGCCGGGGATTTGGCCGTGATTGTGCGGACTGCGATTGTGATTGCATTGATTGCGGCCGGTCGGCGCCGTTTCGCGGACCCGGCCGATCTGCCTGCCGCGCGACAGCTTGTGGCCAGTCAGCCTGAGGGACTGGTACGCGGGTGATGTCCGTGGGCCGTGGTTCGTGGTTCGTGGTTCGTGGTTCGTGGTCGGGGGGCCTTCGCTGACGCATTGTGCTTGTGCCACACCAGGCAGGCGTCGAATCAGGAGTGTTTCACTCACGCGAAGCCGCGAAGCCGCGAAGGAAGAACACAACACAACCGAAAACTGAAAACTTCATCCTCCCTCGCTCCCGGAACGGTTGAGATGGGTCAGGGGTGAGGCGCTAATACGACCTCAAAACAACCCCGACGAGTAGTCGCTTCCGCGTCATCACTTTGCTCAGACAGCCCTGGCAGCGTCCGTGCGTGGTGTCAGGCATATGCCGGAGACCCTGCTCGAACACCAAACACCCACCTCTGCTTCCCCCCTTCGCGTTTTCGCGTGAGGCCCACGTTGCGCAAACCCCGTTCCCGCAACGGCAATCAGCAGGCAGCCAGTGGCAGAGGGCAGATCTCGGGCTGGAAAGCCCGATCTACATTCATTCGTGTCCATTCGTGGTTCAAAATCACCCCTGCGTTTCCCTTCGCGTCTTCGCGTCTTCGCGTGAGGCCCACGTTGCGCAAACCCCCTCCTCGCAACGGCAATCAGCAGTCAGCCGGTGGCAGAGGACAGATCTCGGGCTGGAAAGCCCGAGCTACATTCATTTGTGGCCATTCGTGTCCATTCGTGGTTCAACGTTACCCCTGCGTTTCCGGACTCAGCAGATTGCTTTCCTCATGCGAAGCCGCGGAGGGAAATTTGGAGTGCGGCGATTGGGAGCGGTTTGAGGATTTCGTGTCCCATCGCTGTTGCGGGCTGCGACTGAATGGTGCCGGAAGACGCTGCCGCGGAACCGATGAGTGATACTGGGCCTGGCAGTGACAAAAACAGTCGGGCCCGGCAGTGATCGGCAGCAGTTAAACTATTCAGGCGGGCTGCGTTCGATGGACTGGCGCAGTTCGGCCGGTGCCATTTTTCGTTCCAGTTCCACAACCTGTCCCTGGCCGGTACCTGCTGCCTTGAAGGTGTCGCCAATGCGGCCCAGAGATTTGACCGGGTCGGCAGGGTCATATTGCAGACCGACCGGCTTTGTCCAGATTTCGGCGGTGTCGGGCCCGGCAACGAAGGCGACTAAGTTCTGCATGGGGGCGCTGAGTTCATCCATCGAGTACGTTTCGTCAGCACCGCAGATGGTGTCGGGACCGAGGAACACATGCAGGCTG
>SXXK01000504.1 GCA_005791255.1 Planctomyces sp. | reverse complement strand
CGGCAAAACATCATTCCACACGCATCCATGCTGTGTTCCCGTCATCACCGCAACACTGACACCGGATCCCGACGCGTCCCTGCGCCTCCGGCAGTTTTTGCCGATCTTACACCACGCCAGCCGAAAAATGCCAGACCAGTTCCAAAGCCCCCCCACCCCGCTTCAAAACAGCGTTCGCTGCCCCGCAGCATCGGCCGGCGGCCTGAACAGGTCCGTCCGCAGTGCCGGCAACTGCTCCGCAAGCCCGCTCCTCACCCGGTTCACCCGAAACAAAGCCGCCAGCTGCTCCGCAAAAATCCCCGTACCCCGCATCCGCACATGAAACTCACTCTGACTCAGACGCCCTCCGCGAATCGACTGCAGCCGCGACCGCACCTTCTGCTCCTCAGCCGGTCGATGACGGTGAAGCCAATCCAGAAAGACAGGCTCCACCGTCAACGGCAGTCGCACCATGATGTAACTTGCCGATCGAGCTCCGGCTGCAGCCGCTCGCTGCAATACCTCAGGAAAATCTGAATCCGTCAGGCCCGGAATCAGCGGAGCAGCCATCAGGTGCACAGGAATCCCCGCAGCCGACAAACGATGTACCGCCTCCAGACGGGCTGCCGGAGCAGAACAGGCAGGCTCCAAAACCTTCGTCAGTTCCTGATCCATAGTACTCAGACTGATGGCCACGCGACACAAACCCTGCACTGCCAGAGCAGACAACAGATCCAGATCACGAACAATCAGAGCATTCTTGGTTATGAGCGAAACAGGCTGCCGAGCCTCCAGGGCAACCTCCAGACAACCCCTGGTTATTCGCAGCTCACGCTCCACAGGCTGATAACAGTCCGTCACACCCGACAGCATGATCGTGTCACAGGAATAGGCCGGTCGAGCCAGCCAGTGGCGAAACAGCCTCGGAGCGTCGTCCCGGTAAAAAATCTTCGTTTCAAAATCCAGACCAGCACTCAATCCAAGATACTCATGGGTCGGTCGAGCATAGCAGTAGCTGCAGCCATGCAGACACCCGCGATAAGGATTCAGGCTGTAACGGAAGGGAATGTCCGGACTGTCGTTCTCTGAAACGATCGACTTCGCCGCATCCCGAAAGTATTCAGTCCGCGGACGTCGCAGCCCCTGCAGATACTCCTCGTCAAACTCCAGCTGCTCATGATCAGCCTCACGGATGACCGGCAGAAAACGATTGGCCGGATTACCCGCTGCACCTCGACCCTTCGGAACCGGCTGATCTGCTCCCGTCGTCATGCCAATCCCCTCTGAGACACCTTGACAAGTTCCCGGAAACAACGCAGTTTCTCATTCTATTTCCGATCACACCCCGCGACACCCTCAAGCCGCGAATGTTCGGCAAAATCTGCCGGGGTAATTCCCGCGCTTTCCGAAATCCCACAGCTTCTCGGCTGCAGAAACCCATTTTTCAGGCCGATATAATCCAAAGGATGTGCCATGGACGGAGCGGATTCCTGGCTCGTTCGCACTGAGTTTCTCACTTCAAAGGCGTTGAGATGCGAAAATATACGTTGCTGAATCGGATGGCCAGCATCGCTGCATGTGTCGGAATGCTGCTCACAGGAGTTTCCTCTGCCTTTGAAGGCACTCGTGCCCCCATCGCGAAGGATGTGGAAATCAGCGCCCGAGGCACACTTCAGGGTCAGGTTCTGACCCCGGCCGGAACTCCCATCGCCAATGCCCCGGTGCGACTGGCATGGCAGGGTACTCCGGTTGCCGAAACCAAAACCACTGCCGAAGGCCGCTTCGTAATTTCCGGAGTTCGCAGCGGTGTGCACGAACTGTCCGTCGGTTCGTCACAGTCGTCTCTGCGTCTCTGGAAAAACGGCACAGCCCCGGCGAATTCCCTGCAGACTGTTTCTGTGACGGAAAATGAACAGATTGTCCGCGGACAGTTTGCTGACGGAGTCCGTGGCACCACCAATTCCACCTTTATCACAATCGCCGCTGTCGCTGGTGTTGCTGTTGGTACAACGGCACTTGTGATTGCCGCGAACAATGATGATGACTCTGCTCCGGCATCTCCCTGATCTGACGGTTGCCTCTGCCAGAGCTCTCCAGTCCTGCCACGGCTCGCCTTGTGCGAGCCGTTTTTTATGCGCCGCAGATTCAGGCCGCAGCCAGCTCACGGAATGCAGCCTCCGCTGCCACACCGGTTGCAACAATGTCCTCGTCCGTGTGAACCGCAGAAATAAACATGGCCTCAAACTGACTGCAGGGTAAATAAACTCCACGATTCAGCAGCCCGTGAAACCAGGCGGCAAATCGGGCAGTGTCCGATCGGGATGCCGACGCCAGATCAGTCACAGGCTGATCAGTCATGAACACCGTCAGCATACTGCCCACCCGGTTGATGCTGACAGGAATGCCAGCTCGCCCCGCAGCCCCGCGAAACTGGCTCTCCAGCGCCGATCCAAGCTGCTCCAGCCGAGCATATGGACTGCTGCTGCGGATCAATTCCAGCATCGCTCGACCTGCAGCCATCGCTACAGGATTGCCCGACAGCGTCCCGGCCTGATACACCCGACCGGCAGGTGATACACACTTCATAATGTCGGCCCGCCCGCCGTAAGCACCAACCGGCATGCCAGCGCCCAGAATCTTCCCCAAAGTCGTCATGTCCGGCGTCACTCCGAAGAGCTCCTGAGCTCCCCCGGCGGCCAGGCGAAAACCCGTCATCACCTCATCAAAAATCAATACTGTGCCATGATGATGACACAACCGACGCAACTCCCCAAGGAACTCGCTCGTCGGAATCACACATCCCATGTTGCCCACGACAGGCTCAATGATCACAGCCGCCAGCTGATCCCCGTTAACAGCGAACGCCTGCCGTAACTGCTCTGTGTCGTTGTAGGGCAGCACCAAAGTATCAGCAGTGGCACCGGCTGGAACACCGGGACTTGATGGACACCCTAAAGTCAGAGCACCGCTGCCGGCCGCCACCAGCAGACTATCCACGTGACCGTGATAACAGCCGGCAAACTTGATGATGCCGCTGCGACCCGTGAAACCACGAGCCACACGGATCGCCGACATCGTCGCCTCTGTCCCGGAATTCACCATCCGCACCATCTCAATCGACGGCACCATCGAAACCACCAGTTCCGCCAGAGCCCCCTCGGCTGCCGTTGGCGCCCCGAAACTGGTGCCGATCTCCAGAGCCCCCTCGATGGACTGCAGTATCGCCGGGTGACGGTGACCAAACAGATGCGGGCCCCACGATCCGATGTAGTCAATGAACCGATTCCCGTCGACATCCGTCAGGTACGCCGCGTCGCCCCGACGCATGAACGGCGGAGTTCCGCCCACCGCACCAAAAGCCCGCGCCGGACTGTTCACGCCACCCGGAATTAACTCCGCAGCACGCCGAAACAAACGCTCACTCTCTGCACGCACAGACGTATCCACAGACATTTTCAGCACTCTTTCAGCAGCCTCGCTGCCCAGGATTCAGTTGACCTTCAGTTCCAGGCCGGGACGAGCCGCTCGCAGCTTTGCGATCGTTTCGTCAGTCGCCCCAAGATTCGATATGTCCAGATACTTCAGTGTCGCCAGCTGCCCCAACTGCACCAGCCCCGCATCGTCCAGCTGAGTTCCAGCAAGGTGCAGCCGCTCCAGCTTCTGCAGCTTCAACAGCACTGGCACAGACTCGGAAGTGATCCGAGTCGCCTCAAGATTCAGCTCCGTCAGATTCACCAGTGTTGCCCATGCCGCAAATGACTCGTCCCGCACCTTCTTGATCTCACGCAGCTCCAGATATGTCAGTCCGGTCAAAGCCGCCAGCTCGGGAATTCCGTCGGCTGTCACCAGACGACATTCACTGATATCCAGAAACGCCAGCTTCTTCAGCGACTTCAAAGCCTTCAAACCGTCGTCGTCCAAAGACGTCTCACGCAGCTCCAGCCGCGTCAGCTCGCGACACTCCGCCAGCTTCGCAACTCCCACACCCGTTACATCCGCGAGGCGACAACCAAAACGTTTCAGATTCTTCAGTTTGCCAATGTCCTGCAGACCGACGTCCGTCAGCCGCGTCGCTTCCATCTGCAACTGTTCCAGTGATGCAATTCCCGTAATCACCGGCATCGCTGCATCACTGATCTCGGTGTTGTAGTTCAGGTTCAGGGATTTCAGCGGCAGCTTCGCCAGTGATTTCAGACAGGCATCCGTCGCTTTCGATTTCTCCAGCTGCACATCCACCAGAGACTGCATTCCCTCAAGGTGTGCAATCCCGGCGTCCGTGGCATTTGTGTTCCGCAGGTCGATTGCCCTGAGTTTTTTCAGTCCCCTGACGTGCTTCAGACCGTCATCCGTAAAGCCGGAACGCCGCAGAATCAATGCCTCCAGATTCGGCAGCCCCGAAACAACCTGCAGTGTGCCGTCACCAAGGCTGGACGCATCCGTCAGGTCCAGTCGCTTCAGACTGGTCAATGCCGCCAGCGGCTGCATTGCTTCGTCCTTCAGACCCGGACCACCCAGTCGCAGCACCGTCACACTGTGCAGCCCGGCCAGACGCTGCAACGCGGTCGCCACATCCTGGTCTGCCGAAACGGATACCTCCGCCACGTTTCCCGCAGCATCCTTCTTCAGACTGAAGCCCGCCTGCTCCAGTGCCGCCACCGCTGCCGGATCATCCGCCGATACTGTCGCTGCACCGCCGGCAGCACCGGATCCCCCCGGAGTTCCGGAATTGCAGGAAGCCGTCAATAACAGCAACAGAACAGAAAGCAGACGCAGATTCTTCATGTGATGGACCGAAATACTGTCAATACCCGGCAGACAGCAGAACCCTGCCAACGCTGCGCAGGCTGCCCCGCTGCAGTGTAAGGCTCCCTGCACACAGCATGCAATCAGGCCGATGACAGTTCCCGCGAGTCCTGCCGGAGTCTCGAAAGGGAAAGTCCGCCCGGAGCATCCCGCCCACAGCCCCCCCATTCCCGGTTGCTTCAGCCGCACCTTTCCGTCACCATATTCCCCCAAGCCAGTCTTCCCAATACCAAACCGATCCGGAGCCTCCGGTATGGCCCGCCTGACCTTCCGCTGCTGCCTGCTGCTCACCAGCCTCTGCCTGCCACTGCCTGCTGCTGCCGATGAACGCATCCCCCACGCTCAGGATCGCCCGCCCGGACCCGCACTCGCACCGCAGGACGCCATCGCTCGCATGACCGTCCCCCCCGGGTTCTCCGTCGAACTCATCGCCGCCGAACCCGATGTTGTCAATCCCACCGCCATGACCATCGATGAACGAGGTCGCTACTGGATCACGGAATCTCTCGAATACCCGCGCCGCTCACCCGGTCCAGGCAAAGACCGCGTCCGAGTCCTCGAAGATACCGATGGCGATGGCCGCACCGATCAAACCACCGTCTTTATGGAAGGTCTTAATATCCCCAGCGGAATTGCCGTCGGACACGGCGGGGTCTGGGTAGCCAATGCCCCGGATCTGCTCTTTGTCCAGGACACCGACGGAGACGGAAAAGCTGACAGTCAGGAGGTTGTTGTCACAGGCTTCGGTCGGGATGACACCCACGAGCTTCCAAACTCACTCACCTGGGGCCCGGATGGCTGGCTCTACGGACTCAACGGAGTCTTCAATCCATCACACATTCGCTACGGACCATCAAACCCCAATTTCAAAGCCGACAGCGAAGGCTGGAAATTCACATGCGCCATGTTCCGTATCCATCCGGCCACACGCGAATTTCAGGTGTTCTGCGAAGGTACCAGCAACCCCTGGGGTATCGCTTTCGATGATGCCGGCGAAGCCTTCGTCAGCGCCTGCGTCATCGATCACCTCTGGCACCTCACCGAAACCGGCTACTACCACCGTCAGGGGGGCCCCTATCCGCCCTTCACCTGGAAAATTGAAAGCATCGTCCAGCAGCGTCATCAGAAAGCAGCCTATTGCGGGATCCACTGGTATGACAGTGATGCCTACCCGGAACCCTTCCGCCGCAAACTCTACATGGGCAACATTCACGGCGGCTGCATCAACAGTGATCGAGTAATACCGCAGGGTGCAACCTATCGGGGTGAACCGGAAAACGATCTGCTCACCGCCAACGACGCATGGTTCATGCCCGTTGTGCAGAAAACCGGACCGGACGGCTGCCTCTGTATCCTGGACTGGTACGACCGATATCACTGCTACCAGGACGCGAATCGAGACCCCGGCGGAATCGATCGGCTTCGCGGCCGACTGTACCGCATTCGCTACCAAAATACTCCGCACTCCCGCCCCTTCAATCTCGCCACGGAGACGGACCAGTCCCTCCTTGAGATGCTCAGCAGCCCCAATGGCTTTCGCCGCGACACCGCTCAGCGACTGCTCTCAGAAAGACTCCTGCAAAACCGCTCCCCCCAGTTGCAGCACAGCCTGCACCGGCTGGTGACAGACAACCCGCAACGAGAAACACGACTCCGCTGCCTCGGGATCCTCAGCGTTGCCGGGATGCTCGAAGAACCCCTGCTGCTGACGCTGCTGCAAGATTCCGAGCCCATCGTGCGTGCGCGATCCATTCGCGCCGCTCGCGAACTCCGCACACCATCCCCTGAATTGCTGACTGCCGCCCTCGAACGATCCTCCGATGCCGCACACTCCGTTAGACTCCAGACCGTCATCACCGCAGCCCGTCAGCCCGCGGCTGCCGCTATGCCGGTGCTGGTCAGCGTCCTCGCGCAGGCCGATGATGACCCCCTCACTCCACGCATCGTCTGGAAACATCTTCAGCCCCTGCTGGAACAGCAGGCCGCCCTGTTTGTGGCCGAAGTTCGCCGACAAACTCCCGCCGGCAAAGGCATCCCGGCCTCCGTCCTGCAACTGCTGCCGCGAATCGCTGAACGAGTCCTTGCAGCGGCCACGCCCGATAATGCCTCACTCGCCGCACTGCTCGATCTGCTGCTTCTCGATCCCACATCGTCAACCGCCGCTGATCAGTGCCTGCAACTGCTGCTCAGCCGACTGCGTTCAGGAGAAACCACCGCAGCAGCCGCTGAAAACCTCGGACAGCTGCTGCGACAGCCACTGCAGAAAGCCGTGACGGAAAACAGCCCCGTCGCAGTCTCAGCTCTCCAGCTGCTGGTCGCCACTCAGTCCGCAGATGCCACCAAACTCGCTCGGCAGAAATTTGAGCAAGCCACAGACCCCGAACTCCGGCTGCAACTGCTGGATGCTTTCATCATCGCCCGCACCCCGGATGCAGAAAAACTGGCCCTCTCGCTGATCGAATCCAACCCGCAGCCGGAACTGCTCCGCAAAATTATCCTCGCCACCGGTCGCATCCGCACTCCCGAAGCCTCCCGACTGCTGCTGGAAAAAACCCCGACACTGCCCCCCGATGTTCGCCCCGCAGCCATCGAAATCCTCACGGACCAGCTGCCGTCTTCCATACAACTCATGGAACTCGTACGCGAAGGCAAAGTCGAGCCCGGTAATATCAACTCCAACCAGGCCCGCAAAATGCTGCTGTTCAAAGACCAGTCGCTCATGGACCTCGTCACCAGACACTGGGGCTCCGTCAGAACAGAACGTGACCCCGCCCGACAGGAACTCATCGCTCGCATGCGCAACGAACTTCGCGTCGCACGAGGTAACCCCGTCGCCGGTAAAGCCGTCTTCGCAAAAGTCTGCGGTCAGTGCCACAAAATGTACGGTGAAGGCGCTGATGTCGGACCAGATATCACACGCAACGGCCGAGCCTCGTTCGAACAACTGCTCTCCAATGTCTTTGACCCCAGCCTCGTGATCGGTGCCGCCTACCAGGCACAGACCATCGTCACCACCAATGGCCAAATCATCACCGGACTGCCCGTGGAAGACAATGACCAGCGAGTCGTTCTGAAAATCCAGGGAAATCGGACAGAAACCGTCCCGCGAAGTGACATCGAACAACAGGTCACCAGCCCACTCTCACTCATGCCCGAAGGTCTCGAAAAACAACTTCAGCCCTCCGAACTGCACGACCTTTTCGCATGGCTGACTCTCGATAAACCACCCACCGACCCCAACGCCAGATTCCTCCCCGGAGCACGCATCGAACCTGGAAAAGCCCGCAAACCTGCCGATTACCCCCAATTCGTCGAACAGCTGCTGCCCGGATTCTCCGTGGAATCGTCAGGAGAAGGCGGAATTGAGCTGCTGGAAAATCACTTTGGTCGCCCCGCTCTGAGAACTCACCCACCCGACAAAAATCGCCCCTGCAGATTGTCAGCCACCATGCAGCTGCCAGTCGCCGCAAAAATCAAACTCCGCATCTCCGTCGCCTCGCATGAACAGGGCGACTGGCAACTCGATGTCAAAATCAATGGACAACAAAGACACAAATCCATCATCCGACCAAACCAGAATCCACGCTGGAAAGACCTCGAAATTGATCTCTCTGACCTATCTGGACAAAAGGCCAGTATAGATTTATTCAATACTCCGAATGATTGGTCCAATGAATTCGGGTTCTGGAACTCCGCAGAAGTGGTGTCCGAGTAGGGTTATACGTTCTGAAGTGCTGCGGATCCGACATTCCCTTGCCCTGTTTTGCCGGTTATTTTTGTGAGAACTCCCTTTTGGCTGTATGCTCCTGATCGCCTGCGCCTGCAATTCTAAGCTTCGCCTTCGTTTCCAATGGCAGTGCCCCCATGATTTCGCAGACTGTTGAGTACTCGCTCCGCGCAATCGTCGTCCTGGCCCAGAATGCCGGCAAAGCCTGCACTGCCAAAGAACTGGCAGCCGTCACTCGCGTCCCCGGACCCTACCTGTCCAAGCTGATGCAGTCCCTCGTTCGCGGCGGACTGGTGACCGCACAGCGTGGACCGAATGGCGGATTCCAGCTGAATCGCAATCCCTCCGACCTGACCGTCTGGGAGATCGTGGACGTGCTTGAGCCGGTTCCCCGCATCACTGCGTGCCCCCTCGGCCTGAAATCACACTCCGGCCAGCTTTGCCCGCTGCATCGCAGTCTCGATCATACCTACGCACTCGTCGAAGCCCAGTTTCGCGGCATGACCGTGTCTCAGCTGCTCGCACAACCGGGCACTGTTTCTCCGCTCTGCGAAGAATCATCAATCATTCCCCTCACCGGACTGCTGCAAAGCGCCGTCAGCGCCGGCCCTGCCTGCGATCAGGGCAACTGCTGATTTCCTCCGGTCCTCTCTCTGCTCCTGATCGAGAACTCCATGATCCGTTCTGCCGTCACAGTCAGCCTCGTTGAACAGGCTCGTCGTGGACCTTTCGTATTTCACAATGATCTGCCGGCAGCCTGTGCCGCTGCTGCCGAACTGGGCTTTCACGCCATCGAACTTTTCGCTCCTTCTGCTCAACACATTCGTCAGTTGCCGCTGCAGCAGCTGCTCACACAGCACGGGCTCAGCCTCGCCGCAGCCGGAACTGGCGCCGGGATGCTGATTCACCAGCTCTCGCTGTGCGACCCCGACCCCGCACGACGTCAGCAGGCCGAACAGTTCATTTCCGATATCATCGACGCAGCAGCCGAATTTCAGGCTCCCGCCATCATCGGTTCCATGCAGGGCCGCTGGACCGAAAACACCGATCGCACAACCGCTCTGTCTCTGCTGTCCGCCGCACTCCACCGCCTCGGAGATCGCGCTGCAAAAGCCGGTACCGTGCTGCTTTACGAACCACTCAATCGCTACGAAACAAATCTCTGCAACACGCTTCAGCAGGGCTGCGAACTGCTCAACGCCTGCGGCTCAGATTCCGTAAAGCTGCTGGCAGACCTGTTCCACATGAACATCGAAGAGACCTCCATTGCAAAGGCCCTGCTGGACGCAGGCACTGCCGTCGGACACATCCACTTCGTCGACTCCAACCGTCAGGCCGCCGGACTCGGACACATCGACTTCCGCCCCATTGCCGCGGCTCTGCAGCAGCTGAACTGGCACGGATATGCCTCAGCCGAAGCATTTCCGCTGCCCGATTCACATTCCGCTGCGGAACACACCATTCGCTCCTGGCAGCAATTGTTCGGCCGTCAGTCCGCCTGATGCAGTAAACAGCCCCCGACCACCACGCCGCCAACCTTCAGTCGACGATTCAGCAGCAGTACGTCAGCCCGTTTGCCCGCTTCCAGGCTGCCGATCTTCCTCTGCAGCCCCACTCGCTCCGCCGGCGTCAGCGAGGCCATCCGAAAGACAGCCGGCAGGTCGGCCGAGGTGTCCGCGTGCATCTGTCGCACCATATGATCCATTCCCACGATGGCACTCGCCAGCCCGCCATTCGCAGCCCGCCCCACTCGACCATCGCTGGTGAATGGAGTTCCCGTCTGCTGATTCCCAAACATGTAGTCCCCTGCAGGCATGTCCAGCGCACGATTGCAGTCTGTTACCAGACAAAGCCGTTCCGGCCCCTTCATTCGTACCGCAAACTCCAGCAACTCCGCAGCCAGATGGCAGCCGTCCGCAATCACCTCCGTACTCATCTCAGGCTCCAGCAGCACAAACTCAGCCATGCTGCCCTGCATAGGAGTCCCCAGACGCTGACGTATCGACGGCACCGAACTCATGGCACACCAAAAATGATCCACGTGCCGCATCCCCGCCCGAAATGCCTCACGCATCTCCGACCAGCTGGCATTCGAATGACCACAGGTGACCAGACAGCGACGCCGGCGAGCCGCACGATAGAAATCCACCGCCCCCGGCAGCTCCGCTGCACACGTGGCAATCCTGACCAGACCAGATTGAAAGTACTGTTCAAATTCAATCGCCTCCGGAATTCGGCACGACTCACGGTCATGACAGCCGGACTTGTCTGCCGCAAAATACGGTCCGTAAAGGTGCACCCCCGCAATTGTGGCCGCCCCCCAATCCCGCTGCTGCTGCTCAATAGCGCCACGACACGCAGAAATCATTTCCTGCAATTGCTCTGACCCGGCTGTCGTGGTCGTTGGAAAAATTGTCGTGGTACCGTGCCGCAGATGAGCAGCACAACTTCGCTGCACAGCCTCCACCGTTCCATCCATGAAATCAGCGCCGGCCCCGCCATGCACGTGCAGGTCCACAAATCCAGGACCTATGTACCCGCCCCCCGCGTCCAGCAGCCGCAGCCCCCGACGCACACGACGCTCCGGCCCGACATAACTGAGCTTTCCCGATTCCCATAACACCAGCCCGCCACGAATCAGCCCCGCTGGCAAAATCAGCGTGCCATTAATCACACCGTCCCACTCGGACTGACTCTGGCCGGACTGCATGCTCACTTTCCCCTTCCTCAGATCAATCCTGCCCGCTGCGACACACTCCCTCAGGAAAGATCTGCGATGATTCGCTCCGCCGCGGCCAGTTGCAGTCGCAGATTCTCCAGCGTCTCCCGAATCTCTGCCACAACCTTCTCAGGGGCCTTCGCCAGAAAACCCGGATTCGACAGCTTCGACTCGTGACCCCGGATGAAACCCCGCAGTTTCTCAGCCTCACGCCCCTGGCGGGACAGCTCAGCGTCCCGGTCGATCAGACCCTCCAGCGGAATATACCCCTCAGCATCTCCCAGCGAAAAACCGGCTGAACCCTTCGGACGGCTGATATCCAGACCAGCCGCCTCCAGCATCGTCCGCGCCAGAAAATCAAACTGCGCTGACACCGCCTGCAGCTGCTCCGCAACAGCCGGATCACACTTCATGAACAGCTTCAGCTGAGCTGTCGGCGAAATGCCGTAAACCGACCTCACATTTCGCACTGCTGCTATCGTCTGCTGCAAACGCTCAAATCGCCGCTCCAGCACCTCATCAATTCGCTCCGGCTGCAGCACAGGCCAGCTGGCCATCATGACTGAACTGCCTGCAGACTGCGGCTCAGACAATCCTCGCAATGGTGCCAGCTCGTTCAGCTTGTGCCACAGCTCCTCAGTAATAAACGGAGCAAACGGATGCAGCAGTCGCAGCAGCGTATCCACCACAACCACCAGACACCGCTGCGCCACAGCCCTCTGCTCAGCACTGCGAAATCGCGGCTTCAGCATCTCCAGATCCCAGTCGCAGAACTCGTTCCACGTGAAGTCACGCACGGCTCTGGTCGCCTGGTCAAACTGGTAACGCTCAAGCATCTGAGTCACATCACGCACCGTCGTCGCCAGTCGGCTGAATATCCAGCGATCCTCCACCTGCAGCTGCTGCTCGCTGACAGCGGCCGCCTCATAACCTTCCAGATTCATGAACGCAAAACGGCAGGCATTCCACAGCTTGTTGCAGAAGTTGCGGCCATAATCAAACCGCTCGCTCACAATTCGTGCAACCGGAGCACCCGGGTCCGCAGTAAACCAGGGACTGGGAAACTGAAACGACTTTTTGCAGCGACTGCACTGGATCGATGGATTCGGCCCACCCAGAGGCTTGAGCTCCTGATGCTCCTTCGTCTGCGGAGTCACCGTCTGACAGTGCGGACACTCGTAACCCACCGGCAGACGCACATCCTGAGTCTCACCACACAAAGATGCGATCGTGAAACGCACCGCATCCGTCCCGTACTTCTCAATCAGCTCCAGCGGATCCACTCCGTTGCCCTTCGACTTCGACATGGTCTGGCCGAGTCCATCAAGGATCTTTGGGTGGATATAGACATGCCGGAACGGCACATCTCCCATGTTGTATAAACCCGTCAGCACCATCCGCGCAACCCACAGCGTAATGATGTCCCGTGACGTCACCAGCACCGAGCCCGGATAAAAATAACTCAGCACACGGTTGCCGTCACCAGACCCTGAATCCGAACCCGCAAGCATCGGCGGATCATGCTGCCGATCCGGCCAGCCCAGCGTCGCGTGTGGCCACAGCGCCGAACTGAACCACGTGTCCAGCACATCCTCGTCCTGCACGAAACCTGCCGCCTCCAGACGCCGCTCCAGATCCTCACAACCGGCATCCACACAGCACAGAATCAGTTCCTGCCCGGACTGCAGCCCCGGTGCCAGACGCACCACCAGGGTTTCACACAGCTCAGACGGCAGTACCACTTCACCATCCGCTGTCAGTTCTGCACCAAAATCCCGCAGCGCCGCAATCCGTTCCGTACCCACACCCGCTGGCTGTGACCACACCGGAAGTCGATGCCCCCACCACACCTGACGACTGATGCACCAGTCCCGCTTCTCCGCCAGCCAGTCAACATACGTCCGCGAATACCGCTGCGGAAAAAATCGCACGCGACCATCTTCCACCGCGTCAATCGCATCCTGCGCCAAACGGTCCATCTTCACAAACCACTGATCACTCAAAAACGGCTCAATCGCCGTCTTGCTGCGATCACTGTGCATCAGCGGAATGATCCGATCCTCAATCTTCTCCAGATGCCCCAGCGACTCCATCCGCGCCACCACGCGTTTGCGAGCCTCAAAACGGTCCAGACCAGCATACTCGCCGCCGGCAGCATTGATCGTACCATCCGGATTCAGGATGTTGATCATCGGCAGACCATGACGAAGACCACACGCATAGTCATTCGGATCATGCGCCGGTGTCACCTTCACGACACCCGTGCCCAGCGTGCGATCGGCCAGCAGCGCATCCGCAATGATCGGAATGCAGCGACCAATCACAGGTATCCGTACCTGACTGCCCACCAAATCTGCATAACGCTCATCAGCAGGATGCACACAGACCGCCGCATCACCCAGCATGGTTTCCGGTCGAGTCGTCGAGAAACTGATCCGCCGCCCCGTCGGCTGGCCCTGCTGATCCACTACCGGGTAGTTCATCGTCCAGAAGTGACCAGCCACGTCCTCATGAAACACCTCATCATCCGCCACCGCTGTCTGCAGGTACGTGTCCCAGTTCACAAGTCGCTTACCGCGATAAACCAGGCCGTCACCGAACATCCGAAAAAAGGTACGCCGTACCGCTTTGCTGCACACTTCGTCCAGTGTAAACCGCACACGCCGCCAGTCACAACTGGAGCCAATCTGCTTCAGCTGATTCAGAATCCGAGCCTCATAGTCGTTCTTCCACTTCCAGATACGACTGACCAGCGCAGCACGCCCGATGTCGTGGCGAGTCAGTCCCTCCTCCTCCAGCATCCGACGCTCCACCACGGCCTGAGTCGCGATGCCGGCATGATCCGTACCCGGCATCCACAGCGCCGAATACCCCTGCATCCGACGCCAGCGAGTCAGCAGGTCCTGAACTGTCCCGTTCAGACAGTGCCCCATGTGGAGCGCACCCGTCACATTCGGGAGCGGAATCATGATGGTGTGCTGCCGTCGAGCCGGATCGGGCTCGGCATTGCAAAATCCCTGTGACAGCCAGTATTCAACCCAGCGCGTCTGTGCAGCCTGGGAATCGTAGGTTTTGGGGAGTTCAGAGGACATGATCTGAATTGAATTCCGGAACAGAATGCAGCGGGCTGATATCAGATGCCCGCAGCGTCCGCGGGCCGGCAAAGCCCGAGCTTATCAGGTTCGGTGCAAATCTGCAGCGCACGGCCTGCCCGCTGCCGCGAATTCCCCTGCCCTGTGATGGCCTGAAACGATTTTTTCATACAGCTCGACCGTTTTCCGCAACATCTCCCCCACGCTCAGGTCCCCCGGAAACTCGCCTGGCACCGCCCCGCCCTGCAACGCCCACCGCACTCGCCGAAACAATTCCTGCCGATCCCCCGGCACCACCAGACCACCAGGAAAGATCCGCCGCAGCAGCTCCCCCACTCCACCGTGATCATACCCCACCACAGGGACCCCCACCGCCAGCGCCTCCGCCGTCGTCAGACTGAAGGATTCCGGATTGACCGACAAAGACAATACCACGTCCGCACCAGCATAAACCTCCGGCAGATCATCACGGATCCCCGGAAACGTCAGACGATCCGCTACCCCCAACTCCGTCGCCATCCGCACCAGTTCCCCCACATACCGCTCACGCCCCGACAAACTCCCAGGACAGATCGCATGCACATCCACACCGGCCTCGCTCAAGTCAGCCAGCAGTCGAATCAGATCCGCATGCCCCTTGCCACGCACCAGACGACCCGGCAACAGCAGCAAAAATCGCCCGGCCGCCGCCGGACACTGCCGCACAAATTCCGCCCGCCAGCCAACCCGTGATGGCCAGATTCGGCGGTACCGCCGGCAATCCACGCCCCGCGAAATCACCTGCACCCGACGCATGTCCCCATCAGCTGACAACCCCTCAAGATGCCGCCGAACACTCTCAGACACCGCGACCACCACATCCGCCCGCAGCATCACCCGACTGTACCAGCCTCGCGAATTCATACCATGTACCGTGTGCACCACCACCGGACGTCGCTCCGGCGGCAACAGCCGCAGTGCCCACCGCAGACACCACGCCGGCAAACGCGAATGCACGTCCACCACATCCACACGCTCCCGCAGCAACAGTCGCCGCAGCTGCAGCACAGCCCACAGCCAGCGCGGAGACTTCGCACCACACAGCAGACGTACCGGCTCCACGCCCGCAGAACTCAAAACAGACTCCAGTCGCCCCCCCGCCGAACCCACCAGTACCCGCTGCCCCGACTCCGCCAGCACACGACTCTGCTCCAGAACACAATACTCAGCACCACCCGAATCCATCGCGGGAATCAGCTGCAGCACCGTCATTCGCCCTCGCTGACTCATGAGATCACCACACCCAGTTCCTGAACACACACATTTCCCCCCACCGCCCGTTTGCCCGCCAGCCACATCGGCTGCTAACCTCTTCACCTCCGGCAGGCTGCCACAGAATCGCCAGCCACCCCACCGGCTGAATTACCCGGAGAATCACCCCATGAAGATAACGCCCGCTCCGACTCCTGCACAGACCAGCCGGAACTGCAGCCCGAAACCAAACACACTCCTGCTCCCACTGCTCCTCGCAGCACTCCTCCTGCACAATTCCGCCATCGCTCAGAATACGGCCTCCGCAAAAACCGAATTCGACCCGGCGCCCGTCACCGAACAACACCAGATGATCCCCATGCGTGATGGACTCAAACTGTCCGCATGGCTGTACTTTCCACCCGGTGCAGGGCCATGGCCCGTCCTGTTCGAACAGCGATATGCCGATATCCGCGGCGAAGGTACCCGAAAAGCC
This sequence comes from Planctomyces sp., assembly GCA_005791255.1. Classification (GTDB taxonomy): domain Bacteria; phylum Planctomycetota; class Planctomycetia; order Planctomycetales; family Planctomycetaceae; genus SXXK01. Next base: position 2,595 of record SXXK01000504.1, on the reverse strand, counting down.
GCTGCCCGACTGGCCGCGGCCGGGTACGTTGTCGCCATGGTCAACTATCGCGGCACATACCTCTCCGAAGGTCGCTGGCAGGGCTACCGAGCACTCGGATGGGGCCCGCTGAAAGACGGATACGACGTCTGTGAATGGCTCGGAACCCAGAAGTGGAGCACCGGGAAAGTCGGTACCTTCGGCTCCTCCCAGGCTGGCTACGCCCAGAATTTCCTCGCAGTCACACAGCCACCGCACCTCGCTGCTCAGTACATGGTCGACACCGGACTCAGCCTGTTTCATGAAGGCTATCGCATCGGTGGTACCACACGCCCGCTGCGTTTTCGCTCACTGGCACAGGTCTGTCGGGATCCCATGGACAATGATCGACTCCTCGAAGAATGGCTCCGGCACCCAACTTACGATGACTACTGGCGCGATGAGGATTGCTCGCTGCACTTCGACCGCATGAACGTTCCCTGCTTCACCATCGGCAGCTGGTACGACTTCATGAACCAGGGATCCATCGCCAGCTTTCAGGGTCGACAGCACCACGGCGGCGCAGGCTCACGCGGACGACAGCAGCTCGTCATCGGACCATGGCTCCATGGCAGGCTCAATAAAGGCTCACAAAATGGGCAGCTCACTTATCCGCCACACGCCGCATGGCCCGAACACGAACATATGATTCGCTGGTTCGATCGCTGGCTCAAAGGACAACAAAACGGCGTCGATGCCGAACCACCGGTACGCTGGTTCGTCATGGGGGCTGTCGGAGAAAACGATGCACCCGGAAATGTGTGGCGCGAAGCCGATGATTTCCCGCCAGCCTCCACCACCCTGCCACTCTACCTCCAGCAAAATGGACTCCTCTCTCAGCAGGCACCCGACTCCGAAATCGGCAGCACCTCATGGATCAGCGACCCTCTCAACCCCTGCCAGATCCCCGGCACAGCCTTCCCCGGAGCCGCTGATGCACGCAGCTTCGAACAACAGCCCGAAGTTCGCACCTTCACCACCGAAACCCTCTCCGAACCAGTGGAATGGACCGGCCGCATCAAAGCCGAGCTCTGGCTCTCCTCCACTGCACCCGATACCGATGTCATTGTTCGAGTCAGTGATGTCTATCCCGACGGACGATCCATTCTGATCGTCGATTACCCGTGGCGACTTCGCTGCCGCGAAGGACTCGACAAAGAAGTCCTCATGCAACCCGGTGAAATCGTCCCCGTTCGCTTCGATGTCGGCTGGATCAGCCAGATCTTCAATCGCGGGCACCGCATTCGAGTCACCATCGCCAGCACCGGAGCCCCGCTCTACGAACCCAATCCACAAAACGGTAAACCCCTCACGCTCGAAATGCCCCCCGACGCCACCACCGCCACCAATACCCTGCACCACAACAGGACCCACGCATCCAGAATTCTGGCACCGGTGATGGCGACAGACTGAGCACGGATGAGAAACACGGCTGATTGTCCGTGGTGACTGGCATCCGGAGGTCGATTGTCGGCATAGTTCCTGCATTGCAGCGCACAGCAGTGCAGCCAGTCCGTTTTGGTAAGGGCCGAAGATGAACGCCGCCTGCGTTTACGATTTCGATGTGGTGGTTGTCGGAGCGGGTCATGCGGGAGTCGAAGCCGCACTCGCCGCCGCTCGCATCGGCGCCCGCACTGCTCTGCTCACCATGAACTGCGATACCGTTGCACAAATGAGCTGCAACCCGGCGATCGGCGGAGTCGCCAAAGGACAGATCGTCCGCGAAATCGACGCACTCGGCGGCGAAATGGGCCAGGTCATCGATGCCACCGGCATCCACTTTCGCATGCTCAATGCCAGCAAGGGCCCTGCCATGCACAGTCCGCGCGCCCAGGCGGACAAAAAAGCCTATCAGTTCGAAATGAAGTACCGAGTTGAACAGCAGCAGAACCTGACCCTCCGACAGGAAATGGTTGACTCACTCGAAACCGAAAATGGTCGCGTCACCGGTATCCGCGTTGCCGGCGGTGCCCTCTACCGCACACAGGCTGTCGTACTCACCACCGGCACCTTCCTGAAAGCCATCATGCACACCGGTGAACAGCAGGCCGAGGGTGGCCGCGCCGGTGACAAAGCCGCTCACGGCATGTCGGCTTCGCTTCGCAACCTCGGAATCGAACTGCGACGATTCAAAACCGGCACCCCCGCACGACTCAATGGACGAACCATCGACTTCAGCCGCTGCGAAATCCAGCCCGGTGATGACCAGCCCGAACCGTTCTCCTTTCTCACAGAATCCATCAGTCAGCCGCAAATCCACTGCTACCTCACATCCACCACCCCCGAAATTCACGAGATCATTCGCGCGAATCTGCATCGCGCTCCCATGTACTCAGGACAGATCCAGTCCACAGGTCCGCGCTACTGCCCCTCCATCGAAGACAAAGTTGTCAGATTCGCCGAACGCGAAACTCATCAGGTATTCCTCGAACCCGAAGGTCGAAACACCTGCGAAATCTACTGCAACGGCATTTCCACCAGCCTGCCACGCGATGTTCAGGATCAGATCATCCGCCTGATTCCGGGCTGCGAAAATGCCGAAATCATGCGCTACGGATACGCCGTGGAATATGACTT
>SXXK01000503.1 GCA_005791255.1 Planctomyces sp. | reverse complement strand
TACGACTTTCCACCCATTTCAGAAGTGCGGACACCCGTCTCCGAGGACAAGTTTGCCTTTTCACCCCTCGCAGGCCTCGTCCTTGCACCTGTGGCCTTCTTTCAGCAAATTGGCGTCGTCGTACTGATACTGCGAGCACGTCGGTAGAGGCCGCCGGTGCTCACGGATTTCCGGCTCTGCCCCGCACGACGAAACACAGATTCCAGCAGTTTCTGCTGCCGCAATCCGCCTGCGGCAAATACTGCCGTCGCAAGTTGTTTCAAAGCAACACTTTACGCAAAGAAAACCGTCTTGATTCAAAATGCCGCCCCAAACTATAACTCTGCCTGCGGCAGGGTCCGTGTTTTCCACCCAGGGTGTACGGGAATCCTCAGTGAACAGTCTCGTCAGTCAGCTTCAACAGCATTTTCGCTGTGCCCTGCGCGGTCGCCGTGCGCTGGTAGCTGCATGTCTGCTGTCACTGTCCGCACCGGGCTGCAAGGGTCGCTCGGTCAAATACGACAACCCCGTCTTCGAACCCGCGCCGCCACGACGCTCACTGATCAACAAAGCCGCTGACGAAGAAGAACGCAGGCTGATGGGCGCCGCGATGGAAACGGACGCCGCAGCCGAAACCGAAAACGGATCCGACCCGGCCAGTCCGTTCCGCAGCACCAGCATGCAACGGCTCAGCAGCGGCCCGCTCACTGGCAACAGTGTCGTGGCGCTCGTCAATGGACATCCCGTCTTCCTCGATGACGTCCTTGCCGGCGTCCGACAGATGGTCGAAAACAACCCGCAGCTCACCGACCAGCAGCGGCAGATGATCCTGATGACACAACTGAAGAACAGACTGCCCAAATACGTCGAAGACGAACTGATCGTGCAGCAGGTGAAGATCAAAGTTCCTAAAGAACGTCAGGACATGATCCGCGAGTCTCTGGAACCGAAGTTCCAGGAAACCGTCGAGGTGATCCGCAAAAAGGAAAACAAGGCCACGGTGCAGGAACTGGACGAATTTTTGTCGGGGCAGGGCACATCGGTCGAGGAGTTGCGGCAATCCTTCTATCGCATCCAGATGGTGGAAGGTTACCTGTCCAGCCTGGTGAAAGTACCGGAGAAGGTGGATCGCGAAGAGCTGCTGCGGTATTACGAAGATCACCTGCGGGATTATTCGTCGGAAGAGAAGGTCCGAGTCGCCAAGATTGTGGTCCGACCGGGCAAAGGCGGCATGGTTCAGGCGCAGCAGCAGGCCGACGACATCATCGCTCGCATCAGTCAGGGCGCGGCGTTTCAGGACCTGGCGGCCGAGCTGGCGGAACCGGTCAATCGTGAAAAACGCGGCGACATGGGCTGGATCAGTCGCGGTGCCCTCGCACCTGAACTGGAAGACATGGTGTTTGCACTCGCAGTGGGCCAGGTTTCAGCTCCGCGAATCCTTCCGGACCGCGTCGAAATCTACAGCGTCACCGATCGGCATGAACCATCAACGATCCCCTTCCAGCAGGTGCAGGCTGAGATCGAAGAGACCCTGCTGAATCAGAAACGCGAAGACGCTCGCCGGGAAGTCCGCGACCAGATCCGCAGCCGTGGCTCAGTACAAACGGTACTGGAATAACCGGCCCCCATCACACACCGCAGTCGGTCAAGCTGGCAACCGTGCACGCCACAGGGCAAATCCCCACGCGAAGCCGCGAAGCTGAAGCCCTTTCAAATGCCTGACTGAAAACTGAAAACGAAAATCCTCCCCTCGATCACGGAATCACTGCAGCCCGCGATGGGCTCGGCTGTCTGCAAAGCCCCACTCCACCGTCGGGCCTCATTGCAAGTACAGTTTCAGCACGTCCGGATCAGCCATCCTTGCTCGATGTGGACCGCTGCGCACCGATAACGAACCTGCCAGATCGACTGACCACCACAGCGTTTCCTGATTGATCATCCGGCGACGAGCAGCACACGCGGCAACCGAAATCCCGTCCTGTGCCGCTGCAACGGGATCGAGCACGTTGCTTTGGATCGCCGTCTGCATCAGCTGCTTGTGGAGTCGATCGATCGCGCCACCAACACGGTCTCGAAAGTCATACCACGTTCGTCTCGCCGGTGATCGACGCCAGCGTACAGCTCATCAGGAGCCTGGCGATCCATGGCATTGAACAGTCGCTCCACGATCCCGGTGATGTCGCCTTTCTGTTTCCGGCAGCGAAAAAGGGCGATACTCACTTTTCCGATTCACTTGATTGACGTATCACTCGGTCGACCTGCGTGTTGGGTTATTTTGTTTTGCGACCGCACATTCTGTGCGAAAACGAAATCCACACGAAGGTCATTTTTTTTTGACGCCACCCCGGATTGCCATTCGAATTGAAAGCTGCACACTGTCAGCTCCCCGCAACTTCTGCCCCGCTCCCTCACATTGGCAGTTCCTGAATACCATCAGTGAAACTCCTGAAATTGCGACATTTCGGTGTACTGCAGCAACAACTCACCCATCTGCGATCCAACGGTGAAAATCCGTGTTCATCCAGCGCCCCCAAAGCATCCGCGGCCCCCACTGGCAGGATTGCAGGGCTGTCATTTGAGCCCGCAGGGGGACCGCTGGTAGAATCCGGTGATCAGCGCCTCCGGCAAACGCCGCAGGCCCGGCCGGTTTTTTCCGGGAACCCCCACCCATGACGACTCAGACCCACACCACCCACTCCGCCTGCTCCATGACACCTCAGTTCCTGCAGCGGCTGCGTGACATCGTCGGTGGCCAGCGAGTTCTTGATGCTCCGGATGAACTCGTCGTTTACGAATGTGATGGGTACGTCATCGAAAAGAATGCGCCGGATGTCGTGCTCTTTCCGCAGACGGCCGATGAAGTGCAAAGAATTGTTCGCGAATGCCTGCGATTCCGGATCCCCTTCGTGGCCCGCGGAGCCGGCACCAGCCTCGCAGGCGGTTCGCTGCCGGTCGGTGGCGGCGTCATGATCGCCCTGACCAAAATGAATCGAATCCTGGAAATCAATCTGCGGGATCGGTATGCCGTGGTCGAACCGGGCTGCGTGAACGTCAGACTGACTCGCGCGCTGGCGGGCACCGGCTTTCACTATGCTCCGGACCCCAGCAGTCAGGGAGCCTGCACAATCGGCGGCAATGTCGCCACCAACTCCGGTGGCCCGCACACGCTGAAATATGGTGTCACTGTCAATCATGTGCTGGGGATCGAATTTGTTTCGCCGGAAGGTGAACTGGTGCAGTTCGGCGGCCCCTGCGGTCGCGGTGACGCACTGGACCTGACCGGAGTATTTGTGGGCAGCGAGGGCACCTTCGGTGTGGTGACAAAGGTCTGGGTCCGCATCACTCGCGACCCCGCAGCCACTCGCACCATGCTGGCCATTTTCAACACGGTCGCCGACGCAACTCAGGCCATCAGTCGCATCATCGGTGCCGGGATTGTCCCCGCCGCTCTTGAGATGATGGATCAGGGGATCATCGGAGCACTGGAGGAAGCCTTCCACTTCGGTTTTCCGCTGGATGCCGGAGCCGTGCTGCTGATTGAAGTTGATGGTCTGGACTGTGTGGTGGAACCGGAGGCTCAGACCATCACCGAACTGTGCCTGCAGATGGGAGCTCGTGAGGTCCGACGATCCCGCACCGAGGAAGATCGCGCCTTCCTTTGGAAGTGTCGCAAGCAGGCCTTCGGTGCCATCGGCCGACTGGCCCCCAGCTGCTGTACGCAGGACGGTGTCGTCCCGCGCACCCGGCTCCCCGAAATCCTCGAATTCATCCAGCAGACCGAACGCAAACACAACATTCAGATCGTGAACGTGTTCCATGCCGGTGACGGCAACATTCATCCCATTCTGCTGTTTGACGAACGGGACGCCGAACAGATTCAGCGAGTCATGCTGGCCAGCGAGGACATCCTGAATCGCTGCATCGAACTGGGTGGCAGCGTGACGGGTGAACACGGGATCGGTGTGGAAAAAATCAGCTTCATGTCAAAGCTGTTCACCGCGACCGATCTGGAAGTCATGAACGATGTCCGCACGGTTTTCAATCCGGAAGGACTGTGCAGTCCGGGAAAACTGCTGCCCACTGCCGGCGGTTGCGGGACGGAATCCGGCATCCGCATCAATCCGGCCAGACGACCGGCCTTCTGAACGCCTACAGACGGTTTTCCGCTCGACGCTGCAGCACCTGACCCAGTGCCCTGCGGTACACCTCGACATACTTCCCGGCAGACCTGTCCCACGACCAGTCACACCGCATCCCGTTCTGCACCAGACGATTCCAGGCCGTCGAATCCTGCCACGCAGTCAGTGCCTGATCCACGGCTGCAGACAACCCCGCTGCGGAGTAATTCGCAAAGACAAAACCTGTCGCCGTTTTCAGGCTGTCCGCAGTTCCGTCGTAATGGATGACAGAATCTGCCAGCCCGCCCACCTGGCGAACGATCGGCACTGTTCCATAACGCTGGCTGTACATCTGATTCAGTCCGCAGGGTTCAAATCGACTGGGCATCAGAAACAGATCCGCACCCGCTTCAATCTGATGCGCCAGCGATTCGTCAAATCCGATCGTCACGCTCACCTGACCCGGATAACGCTGCGCGGTTTCCTGCAGCAGATGCTCATAATACCGGTCACCGGTTCCCAGAAAGACCAGCTGCACCTGTCGAGCCAGCAGGCTGCCGGCAATGGCAGCAATCAGATCCAGCCCCTTCTGATCCACCAGCCGTGACACCATGGCGAACAGCGGGGCTGCCGGATTGTCCGCCAGTCCCAGACGCTGCTGCAGATGAGCCTTGCAGCGAGCCTTGCCGTCCTGCCAGTTGTCCACCGAAAAGCCCGCCTGCAGGACGGGATCAGTCGCCGGATTCCAGACATGCGTATCAATTCCGTTCAGAATTCCCGTCAGCGCCGACTTCCGCCAGCGCAACAGCCCGTCCAGACCGCAGCCGCCCTCCTGAGTACAGATTTCACTCGCATACGTGGGACTGACCGTCGTCAGCTGGTCGGCAAATGCCAGCCCCGTCTTCAGCAGATTCAGATGGCCCCAGGCTTCCATATGACTGGGGTTGTAAAAACCCGGGTGCATCCCGGTCAGCGGCATGTCAGACTTCCCGAAGGCACCCTGATAAGCCATGTTGTGAATGGTCATCACCGACGCCGTCCGCTCGAAACCGCCCAGCTTCGCGTGATGAGTATTCAGGAGCGCCGGAATCAGCCCGGTCTGCCAGTCATTGCAGTGCAGAATGTCCGGACGCAACACCATCCGCCGACAGATCTCAGGCACCGCCCGGCTGAAAAAACAAAACCGCTCGCTGTTGTCACCATAGGCACCGGCAACATCACCATACGGCTGCCCGCGGTCAAAGTAAACAGGCTGCTTCACCAGCAGCACTCTGGCATCAGTCTGCGGATACAGCGCCCAGTGCACCGACCCTGTCATCGGTCGGCCATTCATATCAATCGTAAACTGCAGTCCGGTATCATGCACCTCCGGCACGCCCGCTTTACCCTGCCGCAGCGGAGTGTAATCGGGGATGATCAGCGTGACTTCATGACCGGCATGCGACAGAGCCCCGGTCAGCGCGCCGGCCACATCGGCCAAACCACCGGTCTTCGAAAACGGCACCGCCTCGGACGAGGCCAGAACAATCCGCAGTCGGGAATTTTGCTGAATCGACATGGAAACTCGGAAGAAAACAGTGACTACTGAACCTTGATCAGCTCGATCACGAAATGCAGGGTGGCATTCGGAGGAATGGAACCTGGCGAACCGCGACTGCCGTACCCCAGCTCAGACGGTATCCACAACTCAATCATCCCGCCCACCCCCACCAGCTGCAAACCCTCAGTCCAGCCGGGAACCACGGAACTCAGACCAAACGACTCCGTCTCACCCCGGTCATAAGAACTGTCAAACTGCCGACCACTGTCCAGCCAGCCCCGGTAATGCACCTCAACCGTATTACTGGCCGTCGGCTTGCGACCGTCAGACTGCCGCAGAATGCGATACTTCAGCCCCGACGCTGTCTCTGAAAACTCAGACGACACATCCTTGTCCACCGGACCCACTCCGGAACGCAGCGATTCGCGATCCAGAAAAGTCACCGGTGCTGATCCCTCACGCGACAGCTCCTGACTGGCACCCTCGCCAACACCACGACCACCCGACCCACAGCCCGCAACGGCCGCGATCAGCACAACAGAAAACAGCAGCCGCACCATACGAGGCTCCGCCAAAATCGAAAAATGGTTCGTGGTTCGTGGTCCGTGGTTCGTGGTCCGTGGTCCGTGGTCCGTGGTCCGTGGTTTCGGAATACAGCTCCCCTCGCCCCCAACGGGGGAGAGGGGTCGGGGGTGAGGGGGCAAGTTAACCTCAAACCTCAAACCTCAAACTGAAAACTGAAAACTGAAAACCTCAAACCTCAAACTAATAAACGCTTTCTGCAGCAGCGATCCCGGCACCGGGTGATGTCTGATATCCCTGCCGCGCAAGACACTGGTCCAGCGCACCCAGAATCCTTAAAACATTTGCCTTCTTCGCCGTCTCACCCATCAGACCGATCCGCCAAACCTTCCCCTTCATTGGCCCCAGCCCGCCACCCACCTCGATGCCGAATTCATTCAGCAGCTGCGAACGCACTGCAGCATCGTCACCCCCGTCCGGAATCAGGACCGAATTCAGCATTGGCAGACAGTGCTGCGGATCACCGGAATACCGGATCCCCAGCGCCTGCAGGCCGGCCTTCAAGGCACGATGGTGCAGCAGATGACGCTCGAAACGAGCCGGCAGACCTTCTTCCAGAACCAGTCGCAGGGCCTGATGCAGAGCATAGTTCATGTTGATCGGAGCTGTGTGGTGGTAGGCCCGGTTGCTGCCCCAGTAATTCCGCAGCAGCCCAATATCCAGATACCAGCTGGACACTCGGCGGCTGCGGCGGTCCATCGCCTCCAGAGCTCGCGGGCCGAACGTGACAGGCGCCAGCCCCGGAGGACAGCTGAGACATTTCTGAGAACCACTGTAGGCCGCATCAATCCCCAGACGGTCAATCTCCACCGGTGCACCGGCAAGTGATGTCACACAGTCAACAATCAGCAAAGCTCCGGCCTCATGCACAATCTGAGCAATCTCGTCCAGGGGCTGCCAGGCACCGGTGCTGGTTTCGGCATGCACAATTCCGAAAGCCTTCGGCTGCACTCGCTGCACCACGTCACGGACTTCTTCAGGAGTAAACACCTGGCCGAACGGACGCTCGATACGAGTCACCTCGGCCCCCAGACGCTCGGCCACTTCCGCCATCCGCCCGCCAAACACCCCGTTGATACAGGCCACCATGCGGTCGCCCGGCTCAATCAGATTGGCCACACAGGTTTCCATCCCGGCGCTGCCCGTACCGCTGATGGCCATGGTCATCGGGTTCGTGGTCTGGAAAACCTGCCGCAGCATCGACTGCAGCTCGTCCATGATCTTCAGGAAATACGGGTCGAGGTGTCCGACAGTCGGAGCAGCCATGGCAGCCAGCACACTGGGATGAATTTCGCTGGGGCCGGGGCCCATCAGAGTTCGCTGAGGCGGGGCAATCTGGTCGGCAATCATGGCGGTCTGTCTTCCGTCAGGAATGTGGAAAATACGAGCAGCGCTGAGAATCGGTTTTCGTCAGTATACTCACTCACTTGTGCCGGGCACAAATGCAGACAGCCGCAGGTTCCGGACAGGAACCTGCGGCTGCATGCTGTCAACCTGGGCCTGCGCGCTGGAATCAGGCCGAGAAGCTGCTGCCACAGCCACAGGACTTCACCGCATTCGGGTTCTTGAAGGTGAACCCGCGGCGGGACAAGTCCGTGTAGAAGTCAATTTCGGTGCCGTCCAGATACAGATCACTCTTCTTGTCCACAACCACCCCGACGCCATGATGCTCTTCAAAGACGTCCTGAGCAGCATCGTAGGTGTTGGTGAAGTCGAATGAATACTGGAAACCACTGCAGCCACCACCCACCACGCCGACACGCACGTACTTCAGTTCCGGGCGATTCTGCTCAGAGATGACTCGCTTGATTTCAATCGCTGCTTTTTCCGTCAGAATGACCGTCATGGGAATTCTCCAGATCACAGAAACAGGGCTTTTTGAACCGTTTGAACGAATTGGACAAACTGCCGGCGCCCCGGCCCAGCCGGCCGACAGACGCGCAGGAAATCTTTGAGTGTAGTCTACGCAGGACCACGAACGACGTGCGAGGTTCCCAGGGAAAAAAACACGATTTCAGAGAATCAGAAGTGCAAAAACCGGGAATCTTCACCAGTTTCCGCCGGAAAGAAAAGGACTAAGCTGTCTTAATCTTGC
>SXXK01000502.1 GCA_005791255.1 Planctomyces sp. | reverse complement strand
TCAGCGCCGCCGGAATATACACCCAGATCCTGCGGTCTTTACGGACATCTTTAGCAGGATCCAGAGTCGAGTCGGTGCCGGGAAAAATTCGACTGTCGGCCAGCTTCAGCGAAAATTCAAACTGACGCCCCTGTGGCTTGCCCTGATCCGTCAGGGTCGGATCAAGCTGGTATTCAGGACCGATGACAACATTTCCGTTACCTGGCGGCTCGGTCGCCACGGCTGTGGCCGACACCAACCCCGCCAGCACAAAGCACAACACTGCACAGTTCGTCATCTGCCTCATCACCTGCCCCCGCTTCTGCATTTTGCCATTGATTCTGTCGCACATTTCTGCCATTCCTGTTCAGGACTGCCGCGCAGGAAAGAATTCCTCACGCACGACCGTACACACCCGCAGTTCGTAATGCTCGTACCAGACGTCACGACCGAGTTGCTGCGCCTGCAGATGCTCAGCCTGCTGTTTCCACAAACCTGCCGCCTCAATACTGGTCCACCAGGACACCGTAATTCCGAAGCCATCCGCATCACGAACAGAGTCCATTCCGAGATATCCGGGCTGCTGCTGCACCAACTCCAGCATCCGCGTAGCCGTCTGCTGATAGCCGGTCGGATCCGCTGACGTCCGACGAGACGAAAAGATCACTGCTGCTCCTGCCCGCTCCATTCCTCCAGTTCCTCCTGCTGCCAGCCCCGCGATTCAGTTGGATGTGGGTGAGGACAACGCTGAATCCGCAGGCACCGGGCGTGGCTGGGCCTTGATTTCCGCGTTCCGGCGCAGCCGCTGCAAGCCGGTTGCAATCACCCGATCCTCCGGAGTCAGGCCCGCCCGAATGACTCGACGGCCACCCTCCAGCGGGCCCGTTTCAATATAACGTGCTTCCGCAATCTCCTTACCGTCCTGCTCCACCGCCACAAAAACGAAGGGCCGCCCCTGATCCGACGCCAGACACTCCTCCGGTATCAGCAGCGATTCCCTCGCCTCCCCAATCGGGTATCGCAGTCGCACAAAAAGTCCCGGTGAAAGCAGTCCCGAAGCATTGTCCACAACCGCCCGCATGCGCTGCGTTCCCGTGGCTGGATCCACCTGGTTATCCTGAAAGTCCAGCACGCCGTCGAGCGTGAATTCATCGGAATCTGCCAGCGCAATCCGCACCCGAACCGGATTGCCGTCTGTTGTCATCGCCTGACCAGCCTGCTGCATCCTGCGCAACCGCAATACCGTCCTCTCGTCCATATCAAACAGCACATTGACCTTTTCAACCGGCACAATTGTGGCCAGCAGTGTTTGGTCCTGCACCACGAGGTTTCCGGCGTCCACCTGTCGCTGCCCGATCAGTCCGGTCAGAGGTGCCGTGATGGTGGTGAAGTCCAGATTCAGCCGGGCAGTTTCATGAGCCGCCTGTGCGGCCTCCAGTGAAGCCTCTGCCTCGGTCAGTTCGTACTGCGCTGCCTCATATTCCTCCTGAGACATCGCACGTTTTTCCAGTAGTGAACGTGCTCGCTGCTCCTGAGCACGAAGGCGTTTGGCACGCGCTTCAAACTGAGCGGCCGCGGCCTGAGTTCGCTTTTCTTCAGCCCGAAACGGACGCTCGTCAATGCGGAACAGCACCTGTCCCTTCTGCACCAGCCTGCCTTCAGCAAAATCCACCTGCTGCAAATATCCGCTGACCCGCGCTCGCAGCTCCACACGCTCGGTTGCAGCCGTCCGGCCGGTAAACTCCTCCTGCTCCGTAATCAACTGCGTTTCCGGCAGCACAAACTGCACGGTCAGTGGCTTAGGCGGCGGAGCAGGCGGTGTGGATTTCTGGCAGCCCGACAATCCTGACGTCAGACAGCACAGCAGCACCAGCCCGACGGATCTGAAGCAGGGCTGCAAGTCGTGCCAGGTGTCGGACGGAAAGAGAAATGCTGCTGGCATGGGAGTCTTCAGGGCAGGCGAGGCCTAAGTGGCGGGTGGTCTGCAACTGACACTAAACGGTCAGCCGCAGGAATTCAATCGTCATTGCTGCGGAATTTCCGCCAGAAATCGCCGCAAACTCACGTCAATCCGCTCGCTCACCGCCTGCAGCAGTCCCTGATGCAGGCCGAACGGCGGAGTCACCAGCCACTGAACCTCCGGATGCACCGCAGCAGCCTGCTCCACCAGTCCCGGAATGTCCTCAGTCCAGTGACGACCAGGGGAAAGAAACCACGGAAACACCACAATCCGCCGGGCTCCCCGCGCAACACAGCGATCAAAAGCCTGCTGTATCGAAGGCTCGGCCAGTTCCATATGTGCCGGCTCCACAATCTGCCAGCCGGAATACCGGGCAAATCGATCAGCCGCATGGTGCAGCAACTGATTACTCTCAGCCCGCCTGGAACCGTGATCCACAATCAACAGCCCCGTCTGTATCACTTCGGACGCCATCAGCGGTGATCCCCCTCCTCCGCGCAGCAATAACGCCACCGCCAGCCGATGAAAAACTATTTTTTGCGATCCTTTCGGCCGTCATGATTCTTTTTGCTTTCGGCCTGACGCTGAGCCTCCTCGGCCGCATCCATCAGCCGCTGCCAGAATCCCGGAGCTTTGGGAGCCTTTTCAGACTGTGCCGTGGCCTGCGATTCCTTCCGAACACGCTCCGCGGATCCCGCTGGATCAGAATCCAGCACCACCACGCTGGCACCTGCGCCAGCAGCAGCCACAGCCGGTCGACCCGTACCCAGCAGTTTGCGCTCGGTAATGCCCCACAGGCTGGATGCGATGAAGTAAACGGACAAACCAGCCGGCTGATGCCAGAAAAATACGCCCATGATCAGCGTCATGAAGTTCATCATCTTCTGCTGCATCACCTCCTGCTCGGTCGTGGCCGGAGGCATGAACATCTTCTGCTGCACAAGAAACAGCCCCACAGTGCACAGCGGCAGAATGCTGAAGTCAAAACCCATTCCGAAAGGCAAAGGAAACGGCAGACGGACCAGCGCATCCGGAGCCGCGAGGTTGGTAATCCACAGGAAATGCTGACCACGCAGGTCCACTGCTGAATTCAGAGCTGTGTAGAGGCCCACCATAATCGGCAGTTGCAAAAACACCGGCAGACAGCCGGACAATGGGTTGATGTTATGTTTCCGCCAGAGCTCCATCTGGGCGCGGGCAAACTTCTGCTGATCATCGCCATATTTCAGTCGCAGAGCCGCCAGCTCCGGCTGCAGCTCCTTCTGACGAGCTGCCATGATGGCCTGTTTTTTGGAGATCGGAAAAATGCAGCCGCGCACCAGCACCGTCAGACAAATGATGCACAGCACGTAGGGCAATCCCAAACTGTAAAAGAAGTCCAGCAGGTAGTGCATCACACGAGCCACGGGACCGAACCAGCCGTAATTCAGTACCTGACCCGCCTCAAACGGCGCAGGATCCAGCAGCTCGCGATGTTTTGGACCGACGAAGAAAGCGTACGAGTGCGCTACCGACTGCTTCGCCGGGACCGACACCGGCACCGAAGCAAAACGGAAACTGAGTTCCGCGGTTCTGGGATCCACGGACTTGCCCACAATCGCTGTTACCAGATTTTTGATCAGTCCAGAAACAAAAGATTGCTCCGGCAGCTCACGCAGGTCAGGCCCGATCAGTATCGGGTACGTACGGTCCAGCCAGTCGACACGTGCTTCCTCAGCCGAATCCGAAGCGTCCACCGGAATCTTTGGCAGCGGTGCCACCATCGCCGAAAAGAACTGCACATCCACACCGGCATACCGCGGTGGCTCAGTCCACTCATAATCCTCACGGAGCTTCATTCTCAGGTCCGGCAGCGAAGAACGCTGCCCCAGAGCCTCGTCAATCTGGTTGCAGTAACCCTGCAGAGTTGAGATGTTCAGAGTGACCGGTTTGCCACCAGGGAACTCCAGATGAATGTCCTGATATTTGTATGTGTGCTCTTTGTTCTCAAGCAGCAGCCCCACTGGCCCCTGCAGCTCATAGTTCACCACCTGCGGCGACTCCGTCAGGTTCACAACTTCCAGTGTCAAAGACAGAGTGTAGAGGGACGGAGTGTTTCGCAGGGCATTCTGCAGGACGGCACCCACCTGTTCTGACCGCGGCAACTGATAGATTTTCCGCAGACGCAGGCGACCATCCGGAGAATCATACTCAAACACCGCACGACTGCCCGACTGGTCCGAGCCGATCTCTGCCAGCTTCCAGTGCACCATTTCCAGAGTCACACCGCGTTGCTGCAGCAATGCGTCCACTTCTGAGACCGCCGTGGTAAACGTGCGATCGTCGCTGAGATTGTTGCCGATCAGCTGCACCTGCTGATTGGGGTTCTGCAGATCGCGAAACTGCGGCGATGTCAGCCAGACACCCTCGACAGACGCCCCGATCGAACTCAGCTGCACCTGCAATCCGTACCCACTGTCGGCCTGCAGTGAACCCAGCAGCGGCGATGCAGCTTCGTAGTCCGGGAAAGTCAGTGTCGGTGCAGCTGCAGCAGGGTTCGCCGGGTCAGCAGATGGCTGAGCCGTCACGGCAGCCTCCGCACCGGCCGTCAGCTCGCCTGCTGTCTGGCCACCCGACAGATCCGCCCCCGGGTTGTCCCCGGCAATCACTGCGGCATCGCCGTCCTGAGCATCGGGCTCAGGCGGAGGCGGTGCCAGAAAGTTGCTCCACAACCACAGAAAGGTCATGGTAGACAGCAAAAACAGAAACAGTCGTCGGTTTTCCATATGCGACTTGTCAGCTGAGCTTCAGATCGGGCGTTCCGCAAGCGGGGAAAGAACCACGAAAAGCATACAGAAAACCGGCGACGGGCGCGATCTGCCAGCCGGGCCCTTCAGGGATTTCTCGGGGAATTCGGGGAAATGGCGTCAAGGTCCTCGAAAATTCCCTTGTCGCGATTCTTTCTGGCCCGCCGCGGATCAAAAACCCGGCCACTCATCGCCAGAAACACCCCGTCCTCCGAGCCCGCCATCAGGACGCCGATAGCCTGCCCAATATTAAAAATCGCATCCGTGTTGTGGAAAGTCGCCGGCTGCATGGCCCCGGTCAGCACTACCCGGCGATCCGGAAGTCCCACCAGCAGACGCGCCGTCTCGATCATCGTGTCCGTGCCATGAGTAATCACGATCAGTCGCTCAGGCGACCGGCGGACAGCCTGCACTACCAGTTGCCGGTCTGCGTCATCCATGTCCAGACTGTCCTTTCGCAGCAGCGACTGGACCTCATACTCAAACGCAACCGGCAGTTCACGCAGAATCCGCTCCACCCCCGGCGGGCCGACCTCGTACTGGCTGAGCTTGTCGAAGTAGACTTTGTCGATCGTGCCACCAACCGTCAGAAATCTGATACGCATGCGAATCTACTGCTTCCCGGCCTGCCCGGCACCCTGCTGACGCGGTTCTTTTTTGGCCTTTTCAACCTTCAGCTCCAGAGTATTCTGAGCCACTCGACGGATGTCGACCTTCAGCGGAGAACTGTTGTAGGAACCATACAGCGGATCAACCGGGGAACCATGATCCGTGGTGTGGCGAACCATGCCGTCGAAAATCATCAGCTGCGAAATGATCGCCTTGTGCGGTCCATCACAGGCACCATCATCCGGAGTGTACGTGCCCAGCACGAAACTGCCGTCCTCGCCGATCTTCCCCGATGCCGTCGTACCGTGATTCTGAGACAGCAGTTCAACCGTACCCAGCTTCACCGGTGTTCCATCCGCGAAAATCACACGGCCCTTTGTGGGATAGGCACGCGGACGATCCTCACCACAGCCACCTGCCAGCAGCAGGCAGAGCAGAGCCGTTGCAGTCGCCAGACTGCGGTTCGGAAATCGTGGGCAGGCACCACCGCAACGCATCAGTCAATATCCCTCAAAACGCAGCCCGTCACCGCGGTTGCAGAGACTGGAAAGTACCTGAGAACTGATCGACGTTCCCAACGCCCTGGCGCTGCCGTCAACAAAGGCAAACTGACACACTTCGGCATGCCAGCTGCCGAAGGAATAGATCGAGGCACGCGTGTCTCGAGCATTGTGGGCGATGGGAATTCCCGGACCACCCACGCGACAGAAATGCGTCAGATACCGACCCAGCAATGCCGGTCCGTTCCACGGAGCTCTGGATAGCTCCGGCTCAGGAACATGACTTTCACCCAGCAGCAGCGTGTTACTGGTGCCGTCACGCACGTCCGTGATCGTAATCTGATCCATCCACTCCGACTGCAGCTCGAGCGGATCGGACTCGGATGCACGAGGCTTCAGTTTCGGACGACTGGAGATCAACACCCCGGTCCCCCGACCACCCCAGAAAAAATCCGTCTCACGACCAATCGCACCCGGTGAATTGTCCCCATGATTGCCCACATAATCCGTCACCCAGCCACCCGGCACAAACTGACGTCCGATCGGACAGCCACAGGGAGCCAGAACGACGGTCTCTATGTCGTCAGTCACCATCTTCGTGGCGGCACGACGTTCCGGACACGCAAAGGTGCCAACAGAGGATAGCCGCACCGATTTCGGCTGCACTCCATAAGGCTTGTAAAGATCCCACTGTTCAGCCAGTGAGGCTTGTTCAAGATACGGCAGAATGTGACCCACCCAGCTGGGTTCATCCAAAGCCGGCTCTTTCCCGTCCATATTGCCGACATTCTTTTCGCGGTAGCTGATCAGACGAGCCGGCGGGAATTTCTGATGAGCATCATGGAAATTGTGCAGCGCCAGGGCAATCTGCTTCAGATTGTTCAGACACTGTGTCCGGCGGGCCGCAGCGCGAGCCTGCTGAACGGCCGGCAGCAGTATCGCAATCAACATCGCTACAATCGCAATGACCACCAGCAGTTCGATCAGAGTAAACCCGGTCCGGTCCGAAACGCTGCCAATACTGCTCCGGGTCCGTTGTCGTTTCTTCATGCTTGTCATCCGCTGCAGGTCCAGCTACCAATTACCGTGGGAATTCTACGCGTTTTTCGTGAAATCAAACACCTCAGTGATCCATTCACACTTAGAATTCGTTGAATCCTGTCAGCTCTGCTGACATTCTCTGCTGAAAAACTGGAAAATCCCGGGGTTTTTGCCGTCCAGGCCTCCTGAACGGCGGGTGCTGGTCAGATGTTTATGAAGCAATGCCTGGCGATAGTCCTGTTTTTGTGCAGTTGTCTGCCATCGATGGCAGACGAGCAGAACGGCACGGCTGCTGCCGATCATCCGGTCGCGATCGGCCGTTTTGTCACCCTGCCCTCCCCGCTGTCCGATGCCGGCATCAGCACGGTGGCAAAAGTGGCCGCCGGGCTGCATCAGCAGGCTTTGCAGTCCGGGCGATCGGCGGTGCTGGTGCTGCAGATTCCGCCGGGCGCCGGGCGATTTGGGGCTGTCCGGGATCTGATCGCGGTCATGCACGCGCCGCAGTATGCTCAGGTGCGATTCGTGGCATGGCTGCCGCAGTCCGTCTCCGGCAGTCAGCTGGCGGTGGCGCTGGCCTGCCATGAAATTGTGGCTTCCGGTCAGTCAGAACTGGGTGATTTGCGGCAGGGACTGTCTTTGGACCCCGGTGATGAGCAGTTCCTGGTGTCCCTGGCAGACCGCGGTCGGAATGCCGGTTTGTCCGCCGGGGTGATTCGGTCGTTGCTGGATCCGGCTGCGGCTCTGCAGCGGGCGGTGCTGCGTGATGCTGCAGGCCGACAGAGGACACAGTTCGTGACTGAGGACGAGCTGCGCGGTCTGCAGGCTCAGCAGCACGAGATTCTCAGTGTTCAGGAAATACGTGCGGCTGGGACAGCACCTGGTTTCAATGCCGAACGGGCTCAGTCCGCAGGTTTCCTGGTGACCCGTCTGGCAGCGGACCGCGCTGAAGTGGCGCGACAGCTGCGGCTGGCCCCGGAATCCCTGCGCGAGCCGACTGTGGCGGGTGGTGGCCTCGTGCGAATTCTGGAACTGAAGGGAATGCTGGGGCGGGCAACTCGGGATTTCGCCACTCGCGAAATTCGGCGGGCCAAAGCGGATCGCGTGGAGACTCTGGTCGTTCAGGTGGACTCGACGGGCGGAGATTTGGCTGTCTGTCAGGAACTGGCCATGCTGCTGGCCGAGACGGACTCTGAGCAACTGCATACCGTGGCCTGGATTCCTCGGACCGCCACGGGTGCCGCGGCGATGGTGGTGGCCGGTTGTGCCGAAATTGTGCTGAGTCCTGCGGCGGAATGGGGCGGCATTCCGAATGCCGGTCAACCGCCCGCCGCTGTGATGCAGTTCATGACTTCCACGGCGCGTCTGCGGAATCGTTCGGAAGGTTTGCTGCAGGCGATGGTCTCCGGAGCGGAAGCCGTGTTCGAGTGCACCAGCGCTGCTGACGGTCGTCGGGCATGGATGACGGAGGCGGAACGCAGATCACAGCCGCAGGACTGGCAGCCCGGTCAGCAGCTTCCGGAACAAACCACTCCGCAGCAGTCGGATGCGGTCGTATTCACCGGCCAGCGAGCTTTTGAGCTGGGGCTGGCACTGGAACCCTGTGCCGATCTGGATTCGCTGCGGCAGAAGGTTGGAATTCCGGCCGAGCAGGTGCTGACTCCGATCAAACTGACGTGGGTGGATCGATTCGTCACTCTCCTGAATTCCAAAGGTGGCGCGTTCGTCCTGATCACTCTGGGACTGATCTTTCTGTACATCGAGCTGCATGCCCCTTCGGCCATCTTCGGTATTGGTACTGTGCTGTGCTTCTCGCTGTTTTTCTGGAGCCGTTTTTTGGGGGGCACCGCGGGGGTGCTTGAGCTGATCCTGTTTCTGCTGGGATTCGGGCTGCTGGCTCTGGAACTGCTGGTGATCCCTGGATTTGGAGTGTGCGGTCTGAGCGGCATTGTGCTGGTCGTGGCATCGCTGATCATGGCCAGCCAGACATTTGCCGGTCTGACCGCCGGGCAGACGCTGGACCGTGCGGCGCGAGGATTCATGCCGATTGCGGGGGCGCTTGTCACGGTCATCGCCGCCGGGTTTGTGCTGAGTCGGTTTCTGCCCGCACTGCCGTGGCTGAATCGCATGATTCTGACTCCGCCTGGCTACATCCCCGAGGGCCCTCGACTGCGTCCCGACCTGCTGTCAGCAGAGACTGGCGGTCCAGTGCGAATCGGAGCTCGCTGTCAAACGGTGTCTCCACTGCGACCGGCCGGCAAGGTGCAGGTGGGAGATCTGTTGCTGGATGTCGTCAGCGAGGGTGGCTGGGTGGATGCCGGTCAGGCTGTGCAGGTGGTGCAGGTTGAGGGCAATCGAGTGGTCGTGCGTGCGACTTCCGTTTGACAGTCAGGAAATGACAGTTTATGTCACAGGCAGAAAACACAGATTCGACAGCAGCAGGCGAAGCCTCCGCAGGCACAGTAACGCTGGTTCCGGAAATCCGCCAGCGTCTGCTGGAACTGGTGGCTCGCAGTCAGCAGGTGATGGCTCACGGCTGGATGATTCGGACCTTCATCAAGCACTGTGATGAGGTTGAGGACTTCCCTGAGCTGAACGAGATGGCGCGAACGATTTTTGATGTCTTCCGTGCCGTGGAGACTCAGACAGAAGATCCCGTCAATTATTTTCGCACTGTCCGCAAGAAGCTGGCGAAGCTGAAGTCTGCGGCTGAGCAGTTTCAAAAGGATGCCTGGCACGCCTCGACTCATACCAACTTCCAGCAGTGTGCAGTTGCGGCGAAATTTCTAGGCCAGCAACTGGAGGAGCTGCTGCAGCAGGCTGAAGCTGTGTTGCCGCGACCGGTGCCACCAAAGATCACTCTGCCAGGCCGACCTCCGGCGTCCTGATTCCTGACACAGTCGACGCAGTTTCAACTGAAACCTCACTCGGATGTCCCCTGCCCTGCAGTTCGGGCCGTCCTGCGCAACATGTGTCCGAAAAGCCCGACGCTCGCTGGTGAGCTCCTGCGGTGCGGGAGCGGGCGCCGGCAGCGACGTGCAAACAGGCTTTGCCGTTTTTGGCTGCGCCGCGCGGACTCCGGCGATCAGCGTGTTCAGGGGGCCTTCAGCAGATCCACGTGCTGCGCAAAGGGATAATCGGCCGGCCGGTAGCTGATGGCCAGTTCCGGTGTTTCACGTCGCACCCCCCCGGCATGCAGTGATGTCAGGGCTCGGTCGAGGATTCCACCGGTCAGCAAAGTCCGTTCGACCGGATAGGGCGACTGACCGCTGTGCATCATTTTTTCAATAGCCTTCAGCAGATATGCAAAGTGCGGGTATTTCGGCTCTGTTCGTTCGTCAAACACACTGACGGCAATCGGCTGCCCCCTGACCGCGAAGGCAGTTCCTGTGCCTGTCGCACAGGACAACATCAACTGTGCGCCGCGGAACCCGTCGCGGTGTTCCCAGAGAAACAGTACGGCCTCTGCATCCTGTCGCATGTCGGCACCGCTGACGTGCGGGACCGCGCTGAAGGCAGCTTCCAGCAGATCACGACGCACCACGCCATCATCGACGGCCCGCCACAGCGCGGCACCCCGCAGTGCCTGAACCCAGCGAACCCCCGTTTCCGCTCCCCGCCGCCGCTCAATATGCCACTGCAGAAATTCCAGCGCGTGAATCCCGTAAACGTCCAAACCGCTGTAGCCTATGCCCACCGCAGCCTCCAGCTCGCAGTTCAACGGCAGCGTGTCAGGACTCAGTCGATAGCCGACCGGAAGTGACGATCCGGCCAGCAGCGGAATTCGCAGCCGCCGCGCCTCGTTATACATCCACAGACCATCTGCCCATGCCGGTCCCAGGTGCTTGTCGTTAAAGACCGGGACCACGCGACCGTGTTTTTCAAAGGCCGCCGAAATCTCGCTGAAGAATCTGCGGCGCGGATAAAGCTGCTGACCGATTTCGCTGAACGGATAATCGCCGTGCTCACCGATGCTCAGCACGCCATCCACAGCGATGCCCGAACCACCAGATGTCAGTGCCTGCTCAATCGTGCTGAAAATCGGAATCCCAAAACGACGACTGATATCGCGAGCCATGTCGTCGGAAACGAACTGATCAACGTACATGGATGCCAGTTTCAGTTGCGGTCCGGGACCGCCCTTCTGCTCCCAGCCCTCCAATATCTTTCCGAGGATGACATCCGCATGTGAAAAGGGACGGTAGATCGTGACAATTCCTGCGACGCGGGGGACGGCAGCCTGAACTGACGGCCGGGGAATGGCCTGCAAATGGGGGGCAGCAAACACAGTGGCTGCGGAAGCGGCAGCAGCCGTCAGCAGGCGACGACGAGTCAGCTCAGACATGTTGGGCTCCGAAAACTGCAGAATTGAAACGTGCTGAGCTTACCTGCCGGAGTCCGGGCGTGTCCAGCGGATGAGATTCTGCGGGAAGCTGCTACACTGCTGGTCCGAGTCGCGGGTATGCAGAGTGTTGCGAGTGTGCTCGATCTTCCGGTTCGCTGAAAGCGTGTCCATGTCTGGTATTCCTGATTTCAATCTGCAGTGCCATGCGGCGGCACAGCACCTGGTGGAACTGTCCCTTTCTGAGGATTTGCAGGACATCGGGGACCTGACCAGTTTCAGCACAATTCCCGAGCAGTTGACGGCGACGGTGCAGCTGGTGGCGCGGCAGAGTGGAGTGTTGAGTGGACTGGCGATACTGCCGCTGGTGTTTGAGCGATTGCCGGGAGGTGTACAGTCAGTCCTGTATCTGCAGGACGGCGCTGCGGTGCACGCGGGGACGGTGATTGCTGACATCAGTGGCCCGGTTCGAAGTCTGCTGATCGGTGAGCGGACGGTGCTGAACTTTGTCTCCCATCTCAGCGGTATCTCCAGTCGCACGGCTGAGTTTGTGCGGCGTGTGGAGGGGACGTCGGCCGTCATTCTGGACACCCGGAAAACACTTCCCGGGTACCGCGCGCTGCAGAAATATGCTGTGCGTTGTGGTGGTGGAGTAAATCATCGGATGGGGCTGTATGATGGAGTGCTGATCAAGGACAATCATCTGGCGGCGCGGGGTGAGCGGAGCTGTGCGGCGGCTGTTGCCGACGCGCGGCAGTGGACGACCGAGCGTGGTTTGCCGTCGGCAGTGGAAATTGAGGTTGATACACTGGAGCAACTGCGGGACGCGCTGCAGGCAAAACCGGAGATCGTACTGCTCGACAATATGTCACCGGAGGTACTGCAGCAGGCTGTGCGGATTCGCAATCAGCTGAGTGCAGGGACGCGGCTGGAGGCGTCGGGGGGGGTGAATCTGGAGACAGTGCGTTTGATTGCGGAGACGGGAGTGGAGCGGATCAGCGTGGGCAGTCTGACGCATTCGTCTCCGGCGCTGGATCTGGGTTTTGACTGGCCATGGAATCGGCAGATTCGTCACTGACGGATGCTGTGGCTTGCGAATCGAGTCCGATTTTTCTGGACAATGCAGAACATGAAAATAATCATGTAGTGCATGTTTGAATTCCACCCTGCAAATCCGCACGACCATTTTTTTCGCCGTACGTTTGACGTGCTGCCCAACGCTCGCGCGCTGCTCAAAAGCCAGTTGCCCGCAGAACTGGTGGCAAAACTGGACCTGCAGTCCATCCAGCCCGCCAAAGAGACCTTCCTGACGGCTACAGACAACGAAAGTCGGCTCGACCTGCTGTTTACTGCCAGACTTCTGGACGGAACGTCATTACTGATTTATCTGCTGCTGGAACACAAAAGCTGGGTTGATCGTCGGATTGCCCTGCAATTGCTCAAATATGTGCTCAGAATTCAGGAATGGCGGGACCGCAACGGACAACCGCCGTGTGTTGTGATACCGCTGGTGGTGTACCAGGGAACGCAGGAGTGGGACGAGCCGACATCGCTCCGTCACAAAGTGAACGCTGATCAGGACTTGCAGGGCTTTGTTCCGGACATGCAGGTCATTCTTGTGGATCTCGGTGGCGTAAAGTCCTCATTCCTGCCGGAACTTCCGGAACTGGAAGCTCGCATTCGTGCCATGCAAATCGCGCGACGGTCGGAACTGCCGTATCATTCAACAGTTGCAATTTTTGAACTTCTGCAGGGTTGGGAAAAAAGTGATTCACAAAACGATGCTCTGAACGATATCGTAGTGTATCTGTGCTCTGTGTTTGATGCGAAGAATCTGCACTGGCTGACTCAGGCCTTCAGGGCCGGTCAGGCACCTGGATCGGGAAAACTCATGCCAAACTGCCTGGAAGCATTATTTGAACAGTGTGTCAAGCAGGGTGTACAACAAGGTGTTGAGCAAGGTATAGAGCAAGGTATAGAGCAAGGTATCGAGCAAGGCATCAAACAAGGGCTGACTCAGGGCAGGGTCGTAGGCAGCATCCAGACGATGCAGCGCATGCTCAATCTGCCGATCACTCCTGAACCTGAACTGCTGTCCCGATCTCTGGACGAACTGCGGGCGATCGCGGCTCAGCTGGAATCCAGTGCAGGAAAACGCTGACCAGCCGCGGCAAGCTTTGAAAATCCCATGCACGTTGCCTCGCGCCGCAGTTCGGGGAAACTCATGCCAAACTGCCTCGGAGTAAAGGCAAGGTCATCTGCAGCATCCGGATGCTGCAGCGCACGGTTGATCAGCCCGGTATGACCGTCCCGGAACTCCTGCCATTGTCGCAGGACAAGCTCTGTCGCGTCGCAGTTCGAAAGTCGCGGCATGCACAGCTGGCGGTCCCGGCTGTCCTGATCAGCAGACTGACCTGAGTGGTGCACCGCGCACAATCTGGAACAGTCGGCAAAACACTCAGGACTCGCCCCCTGCGGCAACTTCGGCTGACTTTGCCTGCTCTGCCGATTGCAGCATCTGCCTCGTCCTTACCGGTCCGCTAAGGTCTGCGGATTGGGAAGCCGTTCCCCGAAAGAACTGGTTTTCCGGCGGTTATCGCCGGGAGGCCAGTGATTGCGGCGAAAACTGCCGACGATAAACAGGTCATTCGGTTTGCTGTGCTTTTTCCTGCTCAGGCCCCGACCCAATGACTCAGACTACCAAGAAAAAACGACCATCCTCTCGGCTGCAGACGCCGCTGGAAACATATCTCCGTGAGATCAACGAAACCGCCCTGCTGACGGCTGATGATGAGAAGGAACTCTCCAACCGCATTTCTCAGGGCGACGCTGCCGCTCGCGATCGCATGGTGCGCGCCAATTTGAGGCTCGTCGTCAACATCGCTCGCGGGTACACCGGCAAAGGCCTGCCCCTGCAGGATCTGATCGAAGAGGGCAACCTGGGACTGCTTCGTGCCGTCGAAGGGTTCGACCCCAACATGAACACTCGCTTCAGCACCTATGCCAGCTACTGGATCAAGCAGTCCATCAAGCGGGCCCTGGTGAATTCTGCCAAGACCATCCGCATTCCCGCCTACATGGTCGAGCTGCTGTCAAAGTGGCGTCGTGCCTCGGCGAAACTGGCGGATGAACTCAATCGCACTCCCACCCCTGAAGATATTGCCCGGGAACTGGGCATCCCCCGCAAGAAACTGCGGATCGTCAAGAAAGCCATCACACTTTACAACGCGTCACCCAATCCGGAACCGGAAGATGGCGGGCTGACGCTGGGGGATATCGTTCCTGATGAACGCATCCGCGGCCCCGAAGACGAACTGATCAATACTGACAACCTCACCCACGTCTCACGATTGCTGGACGAAATGGATCCCCGGGAAGCCACCATCCTGAAAATGCGGTTCGGTCTCGATGACTGTGAACCACAGACTCTGAAGGAAATCGGTGAATCCCTTGGATTGACTCGCGAGCGCGTGCGTCAGATCGAAAGTGAAGCTCTGCGAAGACTTTACAAAAGTCTGAACGGAGACAATTGACGCCGCATCCTGACCGATGCGGCTGGACTTTCCTGCGGCAGTGATTCTGCTGACTGCCGCCGTCCGCCGGCCGGTTGCCTCACGAACCAAATTGTTCCACGAGCATTTTCTGCCCTCGATCCGCGGTTGAGCACGGATCAACCTGCCAGACACCCGCCCCCGGTGTGCAGGTTTTCGAGGACAGTACAGCAACCGGCCGGCCAGCCTGATGAGACTGGTCTCAGGGCTCTCCAGATTAAAAAAACTGCCCAGGTTCACTCTGCAGGCAGCGACCATCAACCGATCCCCCCATGGAAAACCAGCAAAAAGTGCGGGTTTTCAGAGGACCTTGCGGATTCTGCCGGTTTTTCGGTAGAAAACACCTGCGGATCAGGGGGACATGTTCGTCCCGCGATACCGGGGAATCCAACAGGGTATGGGCAGGGATGCTGCACTGGCTTCGTCGAAGGTTCTGCGCCGATCTGGCGATTGATCTGGGCACTACGTCCACTCAGATCGGTCGGCCGGGGGACGGCGTGCGCCTCGATGAGCCCTCCGTCGTCGCTGTATCCCGTACCGGTGGTCGCGTTGCCGGCCGCGGTACAGCCGTCGGTAAGCTGGCATGGCAGATGCTCGGCAGAACTCCGGACAGCATTCAGGCTGTTCGTCCCATTCGGCACGGGGTGATCAGTGACTTTGAATTGTGCGAAACAATGCTGCGTTACTTCCTCCGCAAGGTCGCGGAAGGTTCACGCGGGCTGCGACCTCGAGTTTTGATTGCGGTTCCGGGCTGCATCACGGCAGTGGAACGTCGAGCAGTCTTTAACAGTGCGGAACGAGCCGGTGCTGGTCGCATCTGGCTGATCGAGGATTCGCGTGCTGCCGGGATTGGTGCCGGACTGCCGGTGGCTGAGCCTCTGGCTTCAATGGTCTGCGATATCGGCGGCGGCACGACGGAAATCGCAGTAATGAGCCTTGCGGACGTGGTGGCTGCGCAGTCCATCCGGGTGGCAGGTGACGCCTTTGATGAAGCCATAGTTCGCTGGCTGCGCCGCCGCTATTCTCTGCGTATCGGCGAACTGTCTGCTGAACAGCTTAAGATCGCCATAGGCAGCGCAGCTGTACTGGATCATGAACTGACACACGAGGTCAGCGGACTGGATACCGCCAGCGGCATTCCACGACGCGCCCTGGTCACCAGTGAAGAAGTACGAGAAGCACTGGCGGAACCGCTGCAGGAAATTGTGGATGCCGTGCGCCGCACGATTGAACGCTGCCCGCCCGAACTGATCGCTGATCTGGCCGATACCGGAATGGTGCTGACAGGTGGCGGGGCACTGCTGCGAGGCATCGATCGATTCCTCTGTCGCCAGCTTGGGATTCCCGTGCGGATTGCTGATGCCCCGCGGACCGCTGTCGTACGCGGGGCCATGATCTGCCTCGATCATCTCGATCGCTGGCGCGGCGGACTGGATGACGGATTGCGGGCGGCCTGAGACCTGATATGCGGACGGGCTGAAATACTGAGGTGCGCTGATGCAGGCTGAATCCGGAAGATTGCGAATGTGGCTGGCAGCCTGCTGCCTTGCCATGCTGTCGCTTTCGGCTGCCGCCGCCGATCGGCTGGGACTGCTCAGGTCCCTGCGCCCGGTACTGCTTGATCTGGCCAGCCCGGGAAGGCTGCTGGTGCGTTCACAGTCCGGCACAGCTGATAATCGAACAACCATTCCGACCGGCCTGAACGCCTCAGGGGAAAAGACACTTCAGGCCGAAATGCTCGAACAGCAGCAAGTACTGCGACGGCTGATGATTGAGAATGCCCGCCTGCGTCGTGAGCTGCAGCGGGATCGACAGCGGTTTGGTGCGGAAGACCCGCAGGAAGTTCGATCAGCATTGCTGCAGATGACACTGCTGCCCGCGCAGGTGCTGAGCTGTCGTGACGGCCTGCCGGCTGATTTGCGGGAATTGCTGGTGGCTGCCGGACGTGCACGCGGGCTGACGCGATCGGAACTGGTCGTCCAGGGCCCGGGCGGAATTGTTGATGTCGGACGGGCTCAGTCCGTCCAGCCCGGTGACCGAGTCCTCGACGGGCTGGCCGTTGTCGGCCGGATCGAAAAGTCGGCTCGCTGGGTCAGCCTCGTGCAGCCGATCTCCGCCAGCGGTTTTCGTGCCAATGTGCAACTGCTGCGGAGGACCACTGACGGTGCTCTGTTCGCCGCCCGTGGAATTCTTGAAGGCGTCGGGGAACCTGACTGCCGACTCACCGGCATCGCCGCCACGGAGGCTGTCGCAGTCGGTGATGAAGTGGTTGCCACTGACATCGAAGGGCTGCGCGGACCACATTTGTATTTCGGGAAAGTTGTGCACGCCAATTTCCTCGCCGGAGGACAGTGGGATATTCGAGTCACTCCGGCCGTACGACTGGACGAACTGCGTGATGTGCAAATTCTGCACTGGGAACTGCAGCCCGCAGAACAGTCCGTGACAACTGCGGAGCCCCCCCGACGATGAAACCGGTACTCGCTGCAGTGATCTGCGCATGGCTGGCCCTGATGCTGGAAGTTTCCTGCACCGATCTGATTCCTCGCGGCGCTCTGTTCCTGCCCGTCGTCTGCGCTGTGCTGACGTGGCAGCCGGGAGTCCGACTGCTGCTGGCTGGAGGATTGTTGCTGCTGCTGGACTGGATCGCCCGTCCGACACTGCTGCCTGCGGTACCACTGCTGCTGCCCTTTGGCCTCCTGCTGGTTGTACCGCCTGCCCCCAGACGCCAGTACGGCGTCGGGCGGAGACTGCGACTGCCGACTCCCCTGCAGATTCCCGTGCTGACCATGGCGGCTGCTGCGCTGCAGTGCCTCGCCGGTTTGTCATACGTTAAGCTGCCGACCACTGCTGAGTTGCTGCTGCTGGCCAGTCGTGATCTCACGCCATTGCTGCTGGCGGCATTGCCCGTCAGTGCCGTGCTGGCACTGCTGCTGCGACTTGCTGACGAGACCGGACTGCGGCGACCGTTCAATTCTGAGTTGCAGCGGATATGAGAAATTCCCTGCGACATCCGCTGTTCCACGATGCCCGGAATTCGCCAGCGGCGGAGGCTGCACCGCGTCTCCGACTGCCCGCCGCACTGCTGATTCTGACGCTGATCGCAGTGCTGGTACGAGTGGCATGGGTGCAGTCACAGCTGCCCGATGACTACCTGCAGGCGCTCGCTGTCACCACAACGGAAGAAGAACTGCTGACGGCTCGCAACGGACAGATACTCGCTGATACCACCGTGCTCGCACGCGATGAAGACCAGTGGGCACTGCAGATTCATTACCGCTGGCTGGAACAGCAGCCGGAATCCACATGGCTGAAGCAGCAGTTGCGGCAGCGACTGAGCCGCGAGGAACGCCGTGATGCCGTTCTCGTTCGCAGCACCGAACAGAAAATTCTGAACGAACGGCACCTGATGCTGCAGGCTGTCGCCAGTGCCACCGGAGTTTCCAGTGAGGAAATTGAGGCGCGGCGAAAACAGATTGAAGCGCGGGTCCGCGGGATCATCGACCGCGTCAATCGGCCAGAACAGGTCGCAGCAGATGCCGCAGCAGACGAAGCTGAAGATGCAGACAGCAGCGGACTGCTGCTGCGGCTGGCTGCTGCCATTCGCTCGGCTCTCACAACAGCCCCCCGGCGATCCGCCGCAGAACGCATTTTCGTACGGGAGGAAGAGACGTGGCATCAACTGCTGCCGGAAATCTCTGCTCGTGCGGCTGCCGTCATCAGCGAACATCCTGAGCGATTTCCGGGCGTCCGCGTGCAGGCACACAGCCGTCGCGTATACCCGCACCCTGATTTCGCCGTGCACGTGGTCGGTGCCAGAACTCGACCGGACGCTGCATCCGCAGTTCAATCAACAGTCACTGCTGCCGACCCGGCAGACAAGCCGCAGCAGCCTGCCACCGTCGGAAGATTCGGCGTGGAAAAAAGTTACGATGCGGTGCTCAGTGGCATGCCCGGTGTCCGACGCGTTGTGCGTGATCGGCGCCAGCGCGTTATCTCCAGCGAAATCCTGCGGCAACCCGTGGCCGGACGCGATGTGCTGCTGACCCTCGACCCGGAGCTGCAGCAGCTGGCCGAACAGTTGCTGGCGGAATCGCTCGGCGACACCGAACGCAGCCTGCTGCCCGCCCCGGAAGATCCCCTCGAATCCGCTGACCCGGATGCACCGCCGGAACCCGAGCTGACGCCGGTCGGCGGCAGCGTCGTGGTGATGGAAGCCGACAGCGGACGACTGCTGGCACTCGCCAGTGCTCCCGAATTTGACCTCACACTCTTTACCCAGGGCTCACAGACCGCCTGGGAAGCTGCCAACAGCGACACTCGAAGGCCATTTGTCAGCCGCTTCCACGCCATGGCGATCCCCCCAGGGTCCGTCTGGAAAATTGCCACCGCCATCTCAGCCCTTGAAACCGGCACCTGCACTCCGCAGATGGAAATTGTCTGCCGCGGATTCCTCCAAAACCCCGATGAACACCGCTGCCTCATCTTCCGTGCCTGGGGAGTCGGACACGGGCCAGTCAATTTGCGCGGAGCACTCGCACAGTCCTGCAACGTCTGGTTCTTCAACGCCGCTCAGCAGATGGGTATTGAACCACAGGCCACGTGGGCCGACAGACTGGAATTCGGACGCAGGACCGGCGTCGATCTGCCGTTCGAACGATCCGGCACCCTGCCTGCCCGCCCGCCCGCCAATGCAACTGATGCGGTACGCAGACGATTCGCCCGGGAAGCTCTGGGGTTTTCCATCGGACAGTCCCGACTCACCACAACTCCCCTGCAGATTGCTCGACTGCTGGCTGTGGTGGCCAATCGAGGCTGGCTGGTGGTGCCTCATGTCGTCAGCGACGAAGGGGCAGCAAGACACCTGGAAGATGCTGCTCTCACGCCCTGGAACAGCACGCGAGTTCGAATTGCGGGATTGTCCGTCGCCACACTGCAGGCAATTCACGAGGGACTTGTGGACGGTGTCTCAAATCCAGCAGGCACTGCGCATCGAACGGTGCACCTGGCGGGCCCGACAGCAGCAGGCAAGACCGGCACAGCGGAGGCCGGAGCAGGTCGGGCTGACCATGCCTGGTTCGCCGGATACTTCCCGGCAGAAAATCCAGAATATGTTGTCGTGGTGGCGCTGGAGCACGGAGGGTCCGGGGCCCGCGCTGCGGGCCCCGTCGCCAGAGAACTTTTCAAACTGCTGCAGGCCAGACTGAAAACTGAACAACTGCAGACTAACTGAAACCTGAGCGATGAACCGGGAGTCTCAGGCCTGAGCCCCTTCAGCATTCTCTGCCAACCTGGCCGCTGCACGACGGCGACGTGCTGCGACGATGGCTGCTGCCGCGAACAGACCAGCAGTGGCAACCGCCGACGGCTCCGGAACAGCAGTCGCCAATTCGGCGTTCTCGATGCTGAGGGCTGTTGTCGCCAGCTGGTTGTCGACGGCAATAATTGCCTGGATCAGAAGACGAGCCAGTGCCGGCATCAGCAGCCGGAAAGCCCGCACGAGAAGAACCGGAAGGAAATGGCGCGCTATTTGGGGTCTGCAGCATGCCTGCGGCGAGTCTGGCAGCCGTTGGGGTGGTCGGGTGGGCTGCAATTG
>SXXK01000501.1 GCA_005791255.1 Planctomyces sp. | reverse complement strand
AGGTCTTTGCTGGGTTCACCTTTGGGATTGAGTCCAGCGGGCCAGGTATCGACGAAGATGGCGAGCGGATGGGATTTGCAGAGTTCGCTGACGAGCTGATTGGTTTTGATGGCTTTGTCGCGAATGGCCCAGCGTTTGATGCTGGGTTTGATGCCGAGGAATACGACTTTGCGGCAGCCGGGCAGTTGTTGTGCTTTGTTGAGGAACAGCTGGACATCGCGGAAGACGGTTTCGGGCGATTTTCCGGCGCTGAGGTCATTGTCACCGGCGTAGAGGACGATGGTGTGTGGTTTGGCGGGAGTGACGAGGCGATCGAAGAAGTGGACGGAATCGGCCAGTTGTGAGCCACCGAAGCCGTGGTTGACGGCGTTGAGATTGGGGAAGGATTGTGTGAGTTTCCAGCGGCGGATGGTGGAGCTGCCGATGAATACGACATCGGCAGTGGCTGGTGAGCGTTTGTTGAGGGCCTGTTCGAGTTTTTGGACATCGGGTTCCCAGCGTTCGGGTGATTTTTTTTCGGGTGCGGATTTTTCGTCGGTGTGAGTGTTGCCGGCGGCAGTGAGTGGGCTGGTGGAATGCAGCGTGGCGAGGAGTGTGATGGCGGTCAGGAGTGCGAGCAGGTGCAGTGTGTGCTGGCGTGGGGACAGTTGCATTGGAGGGGACTCGGGCTGGCGACGTGGAGCCGGGAAATTGTGAAATGCCCGGTGTGTGGATGTGGGCACTGCAGGTGTGAGATGTTAAAGAGGGGGGCGATTGAAAATCCAGTGAAGAGTGCTGCGTGGTGGGCAGGCTGGTGTGTGGGCTGGTGTGGGAGAGAGTGATGCGGATTGTGCTGATGGGGACGGGGGAGTTTGCTTTACCGGCATTTCGGGCGGTGCTGGGGTCGGTGCATAAGGTGGTGGCGGTGGTGACTCAGCCGGACAAGGTGGGTCGTGGTCATCATCAGCATGTGAACGTGGTGAAGGCGTTGGGTGAGTCTGGTGGGTTGCCGGTGCTGCAGCCGGAGCGTGTGAATCGTCCTGAGGTTTTGGAGGAGTTGCGGGGGTTTGGTGCGGATGTGTTTCTGGTGGCGTCTTATGGTCAGATTTTGAAGCCGGAGCTGCTGTCGATTCCTCGGCTGGGTGCATTCAATCTGCATGGATCCTTGTTGCCGAAGTATCGCGGGGCAGCTCCGGTGCAGTATTCGATCTGGGAGGGTGAGCGGACGACGGGGGTGACGATTTTTCAGATCGAGCCAGCGCTGGATTCCGGTCCGATGGTGGGGAAGGTGGAGACGGAGATTGGTGAGGAGGAGACATCTGGTGAGCTGATGCTGCGTCTGGCGGAGTTGTGTGTGCCATTGACGCTGGAGGTATTGGATCAGCTGGAGCGAGGTGTGGCGTGTTTTGAGAGTCAGGATCCGGCGGGTGTGGTGCTGGCGCCGAAGATTCCGCGGGAGGCTGGTCAGCTGGATTTTCGGCAGGGAGTGCGTCGGATTGACTGTCAGTTGCGGGCATTGCAGCCGTGGCCGAAGTGCAGTGCGGTGCTGCAGCGGTCGGGTCAGCCGCCGCTGCGATGTTTGTTGCTGCTGGGGAAGCGTTGGGGTGGTGAGGAGGAGTTTGGGGCTGGCGCGGAGTTATCAACGGGTGTGGTGCGTGTGGTTGAGGGTCGTCCGCTGGTGCGTTGTGGTGACGGCTGGCTGGAGTTATTGCGGGTGCAGCCGGAGGGTCGGAAGGCGATGGACGGTCGATCTTTTGTGAACGGGACGGCGGGAATATCGGGGGCTTTCTTTGGCGACGCGGCTCAGATTTCCTGAAAAACCGTAGTGTGCGGGCTCGGTTTTTTCAGGAATGGTGCGCGTTTTGCGGGGTTTGGGAGAAGTTTTCCGGCGGGGTGGGTGTGATTTTCATAAGTCGATTTGTGCAAGGGGTTTGTGTTCTTTTTCGGGGGTGTGTTGTGGGCTGTGTGGTGTGTGTGGAGCGTGGGAAATTGATCTTTGGGTGAAGTTGGTCGGGATTCTGCCTGCGGAAGCTCGTCCACTTTTGCCAATTTCCCGCCACAGCGCAGTAAACCCCGAATTTTACCGTTAGAATTCACGATTTGAGGCACAGGGTTGTCGTTGTGGAGCTGGTGTGACTGGTGACGAATTGTGGGTGCCGTGAACCCGTGTTGAGCGAGTGAATTTTCATGACCGCTGAGACTGCTCGAGAAGTTGTAATTACGGGTATCGGTGTCTTTTCTCCGATTGGCATCGGTCGCAGTGCATTCTGGGCTGGTTTGTCGGAGGGCCGTTGTGGTCTGAAGCGGATCCAGCATGCGTCGTGGGTGGCTGCGCCGGGGTGTATTGGCGGTGAGGTCAGCGACTTCAACGACGAAACGGCGAAGAAGGAGCATCTGAAGACTTTGCGTAAGAGTCTGAAGGTGATGTGTCGTGAGATCCAGATGGGTGTGGCATCGGCGCTGCAGGCGATGGACGATGCGGGTCTGGCGGTGGGCAGTGTGCCGGCGAATCGGATTGGCTGTGATTTTGGTGCCAATCTGATGAGCAGTCCTCCGGAGGTAATTCTGGAGGGAGCACTTCGTTCCAGGACTCAGCGTACCGGCAATCTGGCGTTTGATTACGACCAGTGGGGTGAGATTGGCATGCCGGGTCTGGAGCCATTGTGGTTGCTGAAGTATTTGCCGAACATGCCTGGCTGTCACATTGGGATCGCGCTGGAGGCTCATGGTCCCAACAATTCGATCACGCATGACGAGGCTTCCGGCGGACTGGTACTGGGCGAGGCGTGCAATGCGATTCGTCGGAACCGAGCGGACGTGATGGTGGCTGGCGTCACGGGGACTCGGCTGCACACAGTGAAGGCCTGCCAGTCAGCCAGGCTGGACCCGCTGGCGGACGGACCTGCGGAGCAGCGGTTGCGTCCGTTTGATCGGGAGCGTCGTGGAGAGGCGCTGGCGGAGGCTGCATGCAGTCTGATTCTGGAATCGCGTGCTCACGCTGAGGCTCGCGGGGCCCAAATTCTGGGCACGGTGCTGTCGTGCGGAGCCAGTTCTGTGGCTGGTCGGGACGGTGTGGCTGACGAGGCTGAGGCGGTGTATCTGGCGGGCCGGGCGGCTTTGGATCGGGCTGGGGTATCGGCGGCAGATCTGGGGCCTGTGAATGCGTGTGCTGCGGGTAATCCGCAGCGTGATCGCTATGAGGCGCTGGGTCTGAGGAAGCTGCTGGGTGCAGCGGCGGACAGTGTGCCGGTGACAGCGATCAAGAGTTACATAGGCAGTTCGGGCAGTGGTGCATCGCTGGTGGAGCTGGCGGCGTCGTTGTTGTCGCTGCGTGAGGGTTACATCGTTCCGACTCTGAATTATTCGCTGGCGGATGAGGCAGCGCCATTGAATGTGGTGCATGGTGCCGCTGCAAAGGCATCCAGTGGTTTGTTTCTGAAAACCAGTGTGACTCGCATGGGCCAGGCCAGTGCTGTGGTGGTGCGGGTCTGATTCTGACCGGGTGGCAACATGACTGTGGCTGGTTCGGGTGGTAGCGGTGATGCGTTGTCGAAGCTGCGGATCCGGCGTGACGAGCCAGTTCGTGGTGGTGGCTGGCTGGGTCGATTCGTTCGGCTGCTGGTGACAGTGGCGGTGCTGGCGCTGCTGGGAGGAGCCGCCTGGATGTTTTCGCGTTCGCCGGGGATGCTGGCGGATGCCGACCGGCTGATGGAGTCGGTGCGTACGAAGCTGGAAGTGCGGGTGGTACTGGCCAGTGTTGAGGAGGGGCGTTCGGCGGACGCCACGGTGGTGGCCACGGGATATCTGCAATCCCGTCAGCAGGCTCGCATTGGTGCTCGAGCGACCGGCCGGATTGAGGCGGTGCTGGTGGAGGAGGGTGTGCGTGTTGCGGCGAATGATGTGCTGGCAATTCTGGAGCATGCGGATCTGGATGCTTCGTTGGCTGCGGCGAAGGCCTCTGCGGCGCGCTGTCGCAGTGAATTGCTGGAGCAGGACGTGTTGATTGCCAGGACTCAGCGGGATCTGCAGCGTGCGGAGAAGCTGCTGGCCGGCCGCACGATGACTCAGGCGGAATTCGACACGGAAAAGTTCGAGTATGATGCGGCGGTAGCGCGGCGGGAATCTTTGCAGGCAGCGCTGCAGCTGGCTGAGGCTCGGGTGCAGGAGGCCGAGCAGCTGCGTGAGAACATGTTCGTGAGGGCTCCTTTTGCCGGCACGGTAATCTCCAAGGATGCGGAGCTGGGTGAATCGATTATGCCCGGGGGTATGGGTGAAGCGTCGGGCCGTGGTTCGGTGGTGACGATTGCGGACCTGGAGCATTTGGAGGTGGATTGTGACGTGAAGGAGGATTTCATCAGTCGGGTGCAGCAGGGTCAGGCGGCAGAGGTGGCGGTGGATGCGGTTCCGGGTCGTCGTTATCGTGGTCGTGTCCGAAAGGTGATCCCGATGGGTGACCGTGCCAGAGCGACGGTCAAGGTGCGAGTGGCACTGGAGGATGCGGACGAGAGGTTGTTTCCGGAGATGAGCAGTACGGTGTATTTTCTGCCGGCGGATGCGGTAGTTGGGGACGGGGTAGTTGGGGACGGGGTGGCGGCCGGTGGTGTGCAGGAGACGAAGGGTGTTGCCGGGCGAAGGATCTTTTGTCCAAACGACGCTTTGCAGACGATGGGCGGGGACGTTTGGGTTTGGGTGGTGGGAGCGGAGGATCGTTTGAAGCGTGTGGCGGTGCAGGTGGGTGAGAAGAAGGAGGGTCGGACGGAGATTGTGAATGGTTTGGCAGGTGGGGAGCGACTGGTGGCTGGCAGTTCTGCGGAGTATCGCGACGGATTGGCGGTGAAGGTATTGCAGTGACGTGAGTTGGCTGGGTGTGTCGTGTGTGAGTGAGGCGGGTTGAGAGTT